>NZ_RCDI01000004.1:0-300000 GCF_003675875.1 Halostella limicola
GCCGGTGTTGCACGCCGTCGTCACGTTGTTGTTCAGGTTCGCGACGAACGTCACCTCCTCGCCGACCTCCTCCGCGCGGCGGCGGTCCGCGGCCTGCAACACCGCCTCCTTGCGCTCGTGGTCGATGCCGGGCGACTCGGTCCCCGTCGCGAGGAGTTCGACGCCGTCGGCGACGGAGAGGCGCTCGCCGTCGCGGGCCTTCGCCAGCGCGTTCTCGAACGACTGGTCGGTGTCGGGGAGGTGGACGTACTCCGTCCGACCGGACGGTCCCGTGACCGCCGACCGAAATGCGTTGGACATGCGACGGAGATGCGCACGCTCCACGATAAACCTGACCTCCGGCGGAGCGCCACACATTTGCCACGCCGAGATTGCGACGAAATGTGTCACGTGTTCACACCGTTTACGGGGCGAAAACGGCCCTCGCCCGGCGGTGAGCCCGTTCCCGCGCGCGGCGGCATATGGTTTTTAGTACCGGCCACGCCTGTTGGTCCGTATGGCGATGGAGCACGTCACCACGTTAGAGTGTACTATTTGCGAGAAGGAGTACGATCCGGACCAGATAATCTACACCTGTCCCGAGCACGAGGGGGTCAAGGGCATCCTCGAGGTCAAGTACGACTACGACGTCATCCACGACGAGTTCGACGCCGATCTCGACGGGAACATCCGGAGCCAGTGGAAGTACGAGGCGTTCCTGCCGGTCGACGACGACGCGGACGTCGTCACCCTCAACGAGGGCGGGACGGACCTGTTCGACGCGCCGAACCTGAGCGAGGAACTCGGCGTCGAGACGCTCGTCAAGGACGACGGCCGCAACCCGACGGGTTGTTTCAAGGACCGCGCCAGTTCCATCGCGGTGACGAAGGCGCGTCACGCCGGCCGCGACATCATCACGTGCGCGTCCACGGGGAACGCCGCCGCCTCGCTCTCCGGGTACGCCGCGCGGGGCGGCCTCGACTGCCGCATCTTCGTCCCGGGCGACGCGCCCGCCGGGAAGCTCGCCCAGCCGCTCGTGTACGGCGCCGACGTGCTGGCGGTCAACGGGTCCTACGACGAGGCGTACGACCTGAGCGTCGAAGTCACCGACGAGTACGGCTGGTACAACCGCAACGCGGCGATCAACCCCTTCCAGGTGGAGGGGAAGCGGACCGTCGGCCACGAGCTCGCCGAGCAGTCGAAGGTCCGCGGCGAGGTGCCCGACTGGGTCGTCTTCTCGATGGGCGATGGCTGCACCATCGCGGGGGCGTGGAAGGGCTTCAAGGAGTTCTACGACCTCGGCTACGTCGACGACTACCCGAAGATGCTCGGCGTGCAGGCCGAGGGCGCGTCGGCGATCCACGACGCGTTCCAGGGCCACGAGGACATCGACGACATCGCGGAGACCCTCGCGGACAGCATCGCCGTCGGCCGCCCGCGCAACACGATCAAGGCCTGCCGCGCACCGCAGCAGAGCGGCGGCGACACCCTGCTAGTCTCCGACGAGGAGATCCTCGAGGGCGAGAAGCTCCTGGGGAGCACGGAGGGCATCTACTCCGAGCCCGCGGGCGCGACGCCGGTCGCCGGCGTGAAGAAGGCGCTCGAGCGGGGCATCATCGAGGAGGACGAGACCGTGGTCGTCGTCTCCACCGGCTTCGGGCTGAAAGACACCGAGAGCGCGAAGAAAGCGACCGGCGATGTCAACCGGATCGACCCCGAAATCTCCGAGGTCGAGGCGCTGTTCGGCGGGGCAGAGGCCCCGGCGGCCGACGACTGACCGCGGCGCCGACGAGCCGACGGGCGGACTATTTTTCGCGGCGACCGAGCGAACGGGCGTCGCTGTTCGGCGTCGGACGCGGAGGGTGAACGTCGTCGGAGAAGTGAAGCCGCGAGCCCGTCGTCTACAGGTAGCCGTCGGCGAACTCGTCGATCATCAGTTCGCGGTCGTCGCCGAGGGGGTAGAGGATGGGGCACTGGCAGCCGTTCTGCGCGTACTCGCGGACCTTCTCGCGGCACTGCTCGGGCCGACCGCTAGCCGTCAGCTTGTGGACGACCTCGTCCGGGATGAGGTCCATCCCCTCCTTGATGTCTTCCTTGTCGGCCGGCCACCCGCCGATGGCCTCGCCCACCTCGTCGATGAGGTCCTGGCTGACGCCGCTTGCCTTCATGATGTGGGGCTGCTGTCCGAGGTACTGCGTGATGAGTTCGCGCGCGTTGTCGAGGGCCTTCTCCTCGTCGTGGTCCATCGAGCAGACGACCAGCTGCGGGCGGTCGATGTCCTCCAGCGAGCGGCCGCCGCGCTCCGCGCCGGTCTCGAGCGCGTCGAGCGCCTTCTGATTGTACTCCGGACTGACGAGGTAGTTCAGCAGCGCCCCGTCCGCGAAGTGACCGGTGAGTTCGAGCATCTTGAACCCCGTCCCGCCGACGTAGACCGGGACCGTTCGCGGCCCGGAGTCGCCGTGGACGACGTCGAGCTCCACGTCGCGCATCTGGACGAACTCGCCGTCGTAGGTGACGTTCTCCATGTCGAGCAGGTCCTGTGTCACCTCGACGCACTCGCGCATCGCGCGGAGAGCGCCGCTGCGGTCGATCCCGACCTTCTCCGCCAGCGGGTCCCACCAGGCCCCGATCCCGCACTGGATCCGGTCCGGTCCCGCGAGCTCTTCCAGCGTGCTCATCGTCTGCGCGATGAGCGCCGTGTTGCGCGTCCAGTTGTTGATGACGCCCGTCCCGAGCTTGATCTCGTCCGTGACGGCGGCGTACGCGCCGAGCGGCGTGATGCCGTCGCGCGCGAGTCGGGACTCGGCCTGCCAGATCTCGTCGATGCCCTGTTCCTCCGCGTACTGGACGAGTTCGAGGTTCTCCTGTAGCGAGTGCTTATCCTGCAGGTAGATGCCCACACGGTCGCCTCTGTCGAACACCTGTTTGCTATCGCTCATTGGGAATCCGTTCGGAAGTAACGCGACACCCGATAAATAAGTATGGGTGGGGAACACATGGCCCACGGCGCGGCGGCCGCGAGGCCGCTACGGCTCGATTTGCGACGGTTGTGGGCGCGTGTGGCGATGTGGCGGGACGGAGCGAGCCGCGCCGGGACGACTACTCGTCGGCAGACCGGTCGAGCGACGGTCTGGCGTCGCCGCCCCACTCGTCGGTCGACCGCAGCACGTCGCCGTTGCGCTCGCCGGTCGCCTCGCCGTCCTCGACGGCGACGCGGCCGCCGACCAGCACGTACTCGAAGCCGTCGGTGAGCTGGAAGGGGTCCTCGTAGGTGGCGTTCGCCGACACGGCGTCGAGGTCGAACGCGACGAGGTCCGCGACGTAGCCCTCCTTCACGTAGCCCCGGTCCCGCAGGCCGAGGATGTCGGCCGGGCGGCCGGCCGCCTTGTGCACCATCAGCGAAGGCGACAACACCTCTCGGTCGCGGACGTACCGTTCGAGGATGCGGCCGAACGCCCCGATGGCGCGCGGGTGGGGCTTCCCGCCGAAGATGCCGTCCGTGCAGAAGGTCCCGCGCTCGTCCGCGAGGTAGCGCTCGATGTCCCCCTCGTCCATCACGAAGTCGGCCATCGTCACGTCGAGGTCCTCGGCTATCAGCAGGTCGCACATCGCGTCGACCGGGTCGGCCCCCCGCCGTTCGGCTATCTCCTCGATCGTCTCGCCCTGACAGTCGCCGCTCGCGGTCCGGGTGATCAGGATGTTGTCCCACGTCCCGGCCGCCCGGGCGAGGTTCTCCCAGTCGCCGGGGGCAGCGATGTCCTCGGCGATCCGCTCGCGGTCCGCCTCGCTGCGGAGGCGGTCGACGATGTCGTCGGCCTCGCCCTGACGCGCCCACGGCGGCAGCAGCGCGGTCAGCATCGTCGATCCGGCGGTGTACGGGTACTGGTCGAAGCTCACGCGCTGGCCGCGGGCCTCCGCCTCGTCGAACAGTTCGACGACCTCTTCGGACTTCCCCCAGTTCTGCTTGCCGCCGACCTTCAGGTGGGAGACGTGGGCGTGACAGCCGCCGCGGTGACAGAGGTCGAGGTAGCGCTCGATCGACTCGACGACGCGGTCCGTCTCGTTCCAGACGTGGGAGATCATAAACGAGTCCCGCTCGGCGAGCGTCTCCGCGAGGGCCTCCAGCTCCGGCTCCCGGCCGTAGGAGCTCGGCGGGTAGATCATCCCCTTCGACAGCCCGAACGCGCCCCCGTCGATGGCCGCTTCGAGTCGCTCCCGCAGGTCGGCGACCTCGTCGTCGGAGAGCTCGCGGTCCTCGAAACCGGCGACGTGCGACCGGAGGTTCCCGTGGGGCGCGTAGTGGACGGCGTTGACCGCCGGGGCCGCCTCGTCGAGCGCGTCGAGGTACTCGGCGACGGTGTTCCACGGCCATTCCCGGCCGAGCGTGCCGTCGAGCGACTGGATGCGCTTCGCCCACTCCGACTGCAGGTCCTCCGGTACCGGGGCGACGCTGACGCCGTCCTGTCCCAGCACCTCCGTCGTGATCCCCTGGGTGAGCTTCTCCTCCGCGACGGGGTGCTCGAACAGCCGCAGGTCGGAGTGCGCGTGCATGTCGACGAACCCCGGCGCGAGGTACGACCCGCCGAGGTCGACCTCGCGGTCCGCGCCGGCGGGGTCGTCGCCGACGCGCTGGATCCGACCGTCGTCGACGAGCACGTGGGCGGTGAACGCCGCCCCGCCGCTCCCGTCGAGAACGCGGGCGTTCCTGAACTCGATAGAGTCCGTGCTAACTGAGGGCATGTATCGTGACTCGTGGATCGGAGGTTTTGTTCTTTCGGTCGGTTGCGCGGCGTGTGGCCCGTGTGTCGGATCGTTTCCCAGGACACCCAGCCGGAATGTTGAAGTTCGGCCCCGCGGTGGATCGTCGCATGGTGGACGTTACTGTCGACGAGCAGCGATTTCGCCGCCGGTTCGACGACTTCAGCGAGATCGGCGCGACCGAGCGCGACGGCGTGAACCGCCCCTCCCTCTCCGACGAGAACAGGGAGGCGAGAGACACCCTCGTCGAGTGGTTCCGGGAGGCCGGGCTGGAAGTCAGCATCGACGAGATGGGGAACATCTTCGGGCGGCGCGAGGGGGCGGACCCCGACGCGGACCCGGTGATGTTCGGCTCCCACATCGACAGCCAGTACAACGGCGGCCGCTACGACGGCGTGATCGGCGTCCTCGGCGGGCTGGAGGTCGTCGAGGCGCTGAACGACGCGGACGTGACCACCGACCGCCCGCTCGAAGTGGTCGCGTGGAGCAACGAGGAGGGGGTGCGGTTCCAGCCGGACATGCTCGGCAGCGGCGTGTTCTGCGACCAGTTCGACCTCGACTACGCGTACGAGCGCGAGGACAAGGACGGGAAGACGTTCGGCGAGGAGCTGGAGCGGATCGGCTACAAGGGAGACGAGCCCTGCGAGCCCCGCGACCTCCACTGTTACTTCGAGATGCACGTCGAGCAGGGGCCGTTCCTCGAACAGGAGGACACCCCGGTCGCGGCGGTCGAGGGCGTGTTCGGCTTCTCGTGGATGAACGTCACCTTCGAGGGGCAGGCGAACCACGCCGGGCCGACGCCAATGAACATGCGCCGCGACGCGTTCGTCGCGACGGCGGACGTGACCGAGAGCGTCCGGCGGATCACGGCGACCGAAGGGACGGACCTCGTCGGCACCGTCGGCAGCGTCGACGTGTGGCCGAACGCGATCAACGTGATCCCCGAGCGAGTCGAGTTCACCGTCGACTTCCGCTCGTACGACGACGACACCGTCGACGCCGCCGTCGAGCAGATACAGCGGGAGATAGCCCACGCCGCCGAGCGCGAGGGGCTGGAGTACGAGTTCGAGGAGATCATGCGCGTCGACGCCGACCCGTTCGACGAGGGCTGCATCGAGACGGTCGTCGAGGCCGCCGAGACGGTCGGCTGCGAGTACACGCGCCTCGTCAGCGGCGCCGGCCACGACGCGAACTACCTCAACAAGATCGCGCCGACGAGCATGATCTTCGTGCCGAGCGTCGACGGGATCAGCCACCGCGAGAGCGAGTACACCGAGTGGGAGGACATCGTCACCGGCACCGAGGTGCTCCTCGAAGCGGTCCGGAAGCGCGCGGCCGAGTGACGGGCGGGCCGTCGGCGACGGGCGCTTTGCTGTCTCTCTTCTGTCGGTCGTATGGTCGCGGTGAAGTTCGCGGCGGGACGCGAACCTTCACCCCGTTACGCCGCCCGCCGTCAGGTGAGCCGCTGGCGGAGCCGACTGGCCAGCGCGTCGCCGAGGGCGACCAGCGCGAAGACGGCCGCGATCGCCGTCACGAGTTTGGGGTACTGGAGCCGCTGGATCGTGATAACGAGGTAGTAGCCGATGCCGCCCGCGCCGACGAAGCCGAGGATCGTCGCCGAGCGAATGGTGCACTCCCAGCGGTACAGCGTGTAGGAGGCGACCGTCGCGGTCACCTGCGGGACCATCCCGTGACAGACCGCCTGGAACCGGGTCGCGCCGCTCGCGGCCACGGCCTCCGTCGTCCGCGGGTCGGTGTCCTCCAGGAAGTCCGCGTAGAGCTTTCCGAGGACGCCAGCGTTGTGGACGCCGAGCGCGAGCGCGCCGGCGAAGGGGCCGAGGCCGACCGCGGTGACGAAGAGGAAGCCCCAGACCAGCCCCGGCACCGAGCGCAGGAAGCTGAGGAGGAACCGGCTCCCGCCGGCGACCGCGCGGCCGACGGCCCGGCGGGTGCCGGAGGCGTCGGCGTACAGCGGCCCGCGGTGAGTGACCGGCGCCGCGCTCAGAAGCGCCAGCGGGACGGCCAGCACGACGGCGAGCGCGGTCGCGACGACGCTGATCCCCAGCGTCTCGACGACCGCCCAGAGCAGGCCGTCCCTGGCGGACCGGCCGAGGAGGTAGTCGCGGCTGACGTCGGGCGGGATCCCCTCGGCGACGAACGCCGCCATCTGCTCGCGCGCCCCCGGCGAGACCAGCGCGGCCGCGTCCACATCGACGACCCACGCCGAGAGCAGGACGAGGAGGGAGCCGCCTAGGAGCCAGCCGAGCCGCCGCTTCGAGAGGACGCCCGCGCCGGCGTCGCGCTCGAACGCCGGTGCCGGCCGGTTCGGCGCCCCGTCAGACATGCCACTCTGGCTCCTTCGCGGGGTAGTCGGTCGTCGCCGCGAGTGCTGGCTCACGGTCCGGTCGGGCGTCCCGGTCCGGAGTAGACGCCCCCGCCGCGAACAGGTCAGCGAGCAGGTCGTCGGTCACCTGAGCGGCCGGTTCGTCGAACAGCACGCGGCCGTCGGCCAGTCCCACCACGCGGTCGTAGCGCTCCAGCGCCAGGTCGACGTCGTGCAACACCGTCAGGAGCATGCGGTCGCCGGCGACCGCGTCCAGCACGTCGAGGACGTTCGACCGCGACGCGGGGTCGAGGTTCGCCGTCGGCTCGTCGGCCAGCACCGCCGGCGCGTCCTGCGCTGCCGCGCGGGCGAGAGCGACCCGCTGGCGCTCGCCGGCGCTGAGCCGGTCCGCCCGCACGTCGGCCTTCCCGCGAAGGCCCACGGCCTCCAGCAGTTCGAGGGCCGGACCGGGGTCGCTCGGCACCAGCGGTTCGAGCAGGCCGCGCCACCACGGCAGATCGCCGACCCGCCCGCTGAGGACGTTCGACAGCGCGGTCCGCCGGTCGACGAGCGTGTCGCCGCCGTAGGCGAGCGCGACCTCGGCGCTGGTCGCGGGCTCGCCGTCGAAGGTGACCCGGCCGGCGTCAGGACGGACCGAGCCGTTGGCGATCCGGAGCAGAGTGGTCTTGCCCGCGCCCGATGGCCCGACGAGCGCGACGCGCTCGCCGCCCTCGATCCGGAGGGAGACGTCCCGCACCGCTGGCTCCCCGTCGAAGGCCTTGCTAACGCCGTCGAACCGGAGTTCGTGCTCGGCGTCGGTCATCGCCCTTCCCCCCCGTCCTCGTCGAGCAGCCCGGCCATCTCGACGCCCTCGTTCAGCGACGCGAAGTCGTCGTGACTCGCGGGGACGTACTCGTCGACGTTCTGCTCGTCGAGGATCGCCGTCCGGTCGCGGTCGTCGAGTTCCGTGAACGCCTCGCGGATGCGCCGAGTCCGCTCCGCGTCGACGGAGGGGGCGACGGCCCACGGGTAGTCGGGAAAGCCCGGCGTGCGCCACAGTTCGACGACCTCGTTGCCGACGTCGCCCCGCTCGACGAGCGCGTCGTAGATGCGGGCGTTCAGCGCGCCCACGTCGCCGCTGCCGTTGCCGATCGCCTTCGCCGTGGCGTCGTGCGCGCCGACGTGCGTGGTCGAGCCGAAGTCCTCGGGCGCGGTGTCGTACTCCGTCCGGAGGTAGTAGGTCGGCATCACCGTCCCGCTCGTGCTGATCGGGTCACCGAAGACGAGGTCGTAGTCGCCGGGCGCGGCCGCCGCGTCCGACAGGCTCGACAGGTCCGTC
This sequence comes from Halostella limicola, assembly GCF_003675875.1. Classification (NCBI taxonomy): domain Archaea; kingdom Methanobacteriati; phylum Methanobacteriota; class Halobacteria; order Halobacteriales; family Natronoarchaeaceae; genus Halostella; species Halostella limicola. The sequence continues at coordinate 8,400 of NZ_RCDI01000004.1, forward strand.
GAGGCGTGGGCGACGAACGCCGACCGCCACTCCGTCGACCCATTTCGAGCGCCGACGGCGACGGGTTCCGCGCCGGCGCGGTGGTGGGCGAGGACGTAGGAGACGCCGCCGAAGTAGGCGAGGTCCACCTGCTCCGCGGCCATCGATCGGACCATCCCGGCGTAGTCCGCCGACGTGCTGAGGTCGACGGTCGCGTCGAGGCGGGACTCCAGATAGTCCGCGAGCCCGGTGTTCTGGCTTATCGCGGTGTCGGGGTCGACGTCGGGGACGACGCCCATCCGTATCGTGGGAGTGCTCGACCGGCCGAGGCAGCCGCCAGTCAGGAGCGTCCCGCCGACGGCGGCGAGGTAGGACCGGCGGCTAGTCGGGTAGCGCGTCCGCGCCATACGCCCACATACGACGGCCCCGAAATAACGGTTCGGGTCGACACAAGGCGGGGACGGCGACCGGCCGAGAAGGAGAGGCGCTTACTCGAACCGGACGCCGAGGTCGTGCATCCCGTCGTTGTTCATCGCGAGGTTGATCAGAAGCGGCGTCACGCTCTCGACGACCCCGCTGTTCGCGAGCGGACCGCCGTCCAGCGCCCGGATCCCCTCCACGTCCTCGGCCACCCGCCTGACCGTCCGCTTCGCGTCGGCGTCGTCGCCGGTGACGACGACGTCGGCGTTCAGGTCGTTGTCGAGATCGCTGAGCGCGCCCGCCGCGAGGTTCTGGAACGCGCCGACGACCGGCACGTCGTCCGGCGCGACCGCCGCGATGGCCTCCGCCACGGTTCCCTCCGCGGGCGGGTCGTAGTGGAACCCCGACGCGTCCCTGTCCATGCTGACCGCCGGGCTGACGAGGACGTCCTCGTCGTCGAGGACCGGCGCGACCGCTTCGACGGTGTCGGGGGCGTACTCGGGCGGGACGCTGACGACGACGACGTCGGCCAGTTCCGCCGCCGTCTCGTTGCCGTAGCCGGCGACGTCGGGGGTGACGCCGCGGTCTTTCAGCAGCGAGTAGTACTCGTTCGCCTTCTGCTCGGCCTTGTCGGACTTCCGCGAGCCGACGATGACCGAGTGGTCGGAGTCGCGGGCCCAGCGTAGCGCGAGCCCTTCGCCGATGTCACCAGTTCCGCCGAGGAGTGCGATCTCCATGGGGGAAACGATCCGGGGAGGCGTTCAAAACGTTATCGTCGGACTCGGACCGCCACGCCGCGGCCAACGGGCCGGCAATCGTTTGGCAAGCCTGTGTGGGACGCGTGGGGGCCGCGCGCGGCGTCGTGTGCGAAAGTGACCCATAGATATATGTGGCGCTGAGACCCACTGTTCGACCACGACGGGCGCGTGTCAGACGCGCCGAAACCTAACGGAGGAATTACCGTGGAAATCCAACTCACCATCAACGACGAACCGACGAGCGCGGAGGTCGGTCCCGACGACGACCTGGCGACGGTACTGAGACGGAACGGCTACACCGGCGTGAAGTGCGGCTGCGACGGCGGCGTCTGCGGCGCGTCGAAGGTGTTCGTAAACGACGAGGTGCGCATGGCCTGCGGCGTGGACGCCCGCGACGCGGACGACGCGGAGATAGAGACGATCGAGAGCCTGGGGAGCCAGGACGACCTCCACCCCATCCAGGAGGCGTTCGTGGACCACTTCGCCGTGCAGTGCGGCTTCTGCATCCCCGGGATGATCATCGAGGCGAAGTCGCTGCTCGCGGACAACCCGGACCCCTCCGAGGCGGAGGTCCGCGAGGCCATCGACGACAACCTGTGTCGATGCACCGGCTACCAGAAACCCGTCGAGGCGATCCTCGACGCGGCCGACCGACTGCGGGACGACCGCTCGGTCGCGGCCGACGGCGGTCCCGAGGCCGGGCCGACGAACGGCGCCGACGACGGTGATACCGATGACTGACGAACCGACAGACCCCAAGCCCGACGGCGGTACCGCGTCCCAGCCGACGACCGAGGAGCCGGACGACTTCGAGGAGCACCCGCTCGAGTGGGACGAGCCGGCGAACAACGACAAGGCGCCCGACGAGCGAAAGAGCGTCTCGCAACCGGCCGAGAAGTTCGACGACCGGAAGCTCGTCACCGGCGAGGCGAAGTACACCGCGGACTACGAGGAGCGGTTCCCGGACCTGGCGCACGCCCAGGTCGTGCGGAGCGAGGTCTCGCACGGCCGCGTCACGGCGATCGACACCGACGCGGCCGAGGCGATGGACGGGGTCCACGCCGTCCTCACGCCGTGGTCCGACGAGGTCCCGGACGCGAAGTACACGAGCGCGGGCCAGTCGTACCCCGAGCCCAGCCCGTGGGACATGAACGTGCTCAACGAGCACGTGCGCTACGTGGGCGATCCCGTCGCCGCCGTCGCCGCGGAGGACCGGGAGACGGCGGCGGCCGCGGCCAACGCCGTCGAGGTGGAGTACGAGGAGTACGACCACGTGGTCGACCCCGAGGAGGCGTTCGACGAGGACGCCCCGCAGCTGTTCGATCAGGACGAGGTGGAAAACGAGATCGTCGGCCACGACTACGACCGCAACCGGATGTCCAACATCGAGGGCGAGATCGGCGACGTGGACGCCGCCCTCGACCGCGACGACGTCCACGTCCACGAGACCGAGTGGGAGACGATCCGCCAGTCCCACGCGCAGATCGAGAAGCACACGTCGCTCGCCTACACCGACGAGGACGACCGCACGGTGCTCATCACCAGCACGCAGGTGCCGAACCACACCCGCCGGCAGCTGGCGCACCTGTTCGACATCCCGATCCGGGACGTCCGCGTGAAGAAGCCCCGCGTCGGCGGGGGCTTCGGCGGCAAACAGGCAATGGTCGTCGAGCCGATCCCGCTCGCGCTGTCGCTCGCGGCCGACCGACCCGTCATCTACGAGGCCTCCCGCGACGAGGAGTTCGGCGCCATGCGCTCGCGCCACCCGATGAAAGTCCGGGCGCGGACGGCCGTCACGGACGACGGCGAGATCGAGGCCATCGACCTGTACGCGCTCTCGAACACGGGCGCGTACGGGAGCCACGGCATGACGGTCGCCGGCAACGTCGGCAGCAAGCCGATGCCGCTGTACTCGAAGGTGCCGAACGCCCGCTTCGAGGCCGACATCGTGCACACGAACACGCCCCAGACCGGCGCGATGCGGGGCTACGGCGCGCCGCAGGGGACGCTCGCGCTCGAAGGCCACCTGGACGAGGTCGCGCGCGACCTCGATCTCGACCCGATCGAGTTCCGTCGGGACCACTACATGGAGGTCGGTGACCTGGACGAGATCGCCGGCATGATGGGCGGCGAGGGCGCCGAACGCCGGATCCGCTCCTGCGGGCTCGACGAGTGCATCGAGCGCGGCAAGGCGGCGATCGGGTGGGACGATATCGACCAGCCTGAAGAGGACCACCTGCACCGCGGCGTCGGCATGGCGCTGTCGGCGCAGGGGACCGGCGTCGCCGGCGACGAGCTCGGCGCGGCCCAGATCATGATGAACGAGGACGGATCCTTCCACCTCCAGGTCGGCGGCGTCGACATCGGCACCGGTGCGGACACGGCGTTCATCCAGATCGCCGCGGAGGTGCTCGGCTGCGACGAGGACGACATCATCGTCAAGTCCTCTGACACCGACAACACGCCGTTCGACTACGGCGCGTACGCCTCCTCGACCACCTACATCAGCGGCATGGCCGTGAAGAAGGCCGCCGAGGACGCCAAGGAGCGCATCCTCGACTGGGCGTCGCGGATGCTCGACGAGCCCGCGGGGAACCTGGAGACGGAGGACGGCGAGGTGTACAGCGAGGAGACCGGCGACTCGGTCACGATCGAAGACGTCGGCTACGAGTCGGTGTACGGCCACGACGACCGCGAGCACATCCTCGGGAAAGGCACCCACTCCACGGAGGAGAGCCCCCCGCCGTTCGCGGCGCAGTTCGCCGACGTCACCGTCGACGAGCGGACGGGCGAGTTCGAGGTGCACAAGCTGGCGGTCGCGGTCGACTGCGGCGTCGCGATCAACCCCGGGATGGCCGAAGGGCAGATCGAAGGCGCGAACCACATGAGCTACGAGATGGCCGTCAGCGAAGGGGTCACGGTCGACGACGAGGGGCGCGCCGAGGTATCCGACTTCGACGAGTACGGCCTCCCCTCGGCGTCGGAGACGCCGCCGATCGAGAGCATCCTCGTCGAAACCCACGAGCCGACCGGCCCGTTCGGCGCGAAGTCCGTCGCGGAGGTGCCGACCAACACCGTGCCGCCCGCGCTGAGCAACGCCGTCCGCGAGGCGGTCGGCGTCCGCATCAACGAGATGCCGATCACCGCGGAGAAGATCAAGGCGAAACTCGACGAGCGGTAACCCGCGGCACTTCTCCCGTCGTTCTCGACACTGCAGTGGCGCGTCGTGTCCGCGTGTGACGTTTGGCGCGCTCGTGGCGATCGGACCAACCGTTTGCCAACGTCTGTTTGCTCGTCGGGATCGCGGTTCGGACGGCGGGACACCACAGTTATCAGATACTATTTATTTCCGTGTCCGGACTGAGCTGGGAGATGGAAAGGCGTGTAGTTTCGGCGCTCTGAGCGGTTGAAATAGCCATTTTCTCCGGGGGAGCTCTCACCCTTCGTATTTTATTCCATATAGTTTCAGTAAAAAACCTCGATAACTATTAAGGCGACGGCGGAGATAGACGCTACAGAGAGACTGCCTATCAAGGTGAGCGTCATGCAAATCGAAATAGATCTCAACGGAGAACGACGGACGTTCGACGCGGCGAAGTCGGACGTCCTGCTGGACGTGTTGCGTCGGAACGGCTACACGGGCCCGAAGCGGGGGTGCGACACGGGGGCGTGCGGCTTCTGTACGGTGCAGATAGACGGCGACCCGGCGATGTCCTGCGTTACGCCGGTCGCGAAGGTCGACGGGGCGTCGGTAGAGACGATCGAGGGGCTGGGCGACCAGAGCGACCTCCACCCCATTCAGGAGGCGTTCGTCGACAACTCGGCGCTCCAGTGCGGCTTCTGCATCCCGGGGATGATCATGCGCTCGAAGGCGCTGCTGGAGGAGAACCCGGACCCGACGGAGACGGAGGTGCGGGAGGCGCTCTCGGACAACCTCTGTCGGTGCACCGGGTACAAGAAGATCGTCGAGGCCGTGCTCGACGCGGCGGACCGGATGGACGGCGACGCACCGGTCGCGGCCGACGGCGGGCGGGACCCGGTCGACTGCGCGGCCCCGCAATGCCCACACGTGGACGGTGATGCGGAATGAGCGACGCGGAGGAGACACAGGAACGTAACGACGGACCCGTCGGCGAACGGGCGGAGGAGGAGGCCGCGGAGACGGACGCGTTTCCGGGGGACGGCGAGGGCGAGAGCGAAGTGCCGGAGGACGAGCGGACACCCCGCGAGGATCGGGACCACCTGACCGAGGACGTCGAGAAGGACGACGCCCGGAAGATCGTCACCGGCGAGGCGCGCTACACGGCCGACTACCGCGAGCGCTTCCCCGACCTCGCCGCGGGGACGGTGATCCGCAGCGACGTCGCCCACGGCTACGTGACCGATATCGACGCGAGCGAGGCCGAGGCGATGGACGGCGTGTACGCCGTGATCACGCCGTGGGACGACGTGGTGCCGGACAAGGCATACTCGAGTTCGGGCCAGTCCTACCCCGAGCCCAGCCCGTGGGACCTGCGCGTCCTCCGGGAGCACGTCCGGTTCGTCGGCGACCCCGTCGCGGCGGTCGCCGCGGTGGACGGGGAGACGGCGGACCGCGCGGCCCGGAAGGTCGACGTGGAGTACGAGGAGCTGGAGCCCGTCCTCGACCCCGAGCGGGCGACTGACCCCGACGCGCCGCAGCTGTTCGACCCCGACGAGGTCGAGAACAAGCAGACCGGCGCCGACTACGAGCGCAATCTCGAATCGCACTTCGAGGGGGAGATCGGCGACGTCGAGCGCGCGTTCGAGCGCGCGGACGACGAGCGGGTGATCGAGACGGAGTGGGACACGCCGTACCAGTCCCACTGCGTCCCCGAGCCCCACACCACGATCGCCCACACGGACGAGGACGACCGGTACTCGTTCATCACGGCCACGCAGGTCCCCTTCCACACGCGCCGCCAGATAGCGCACCTGTTCGACGTGCCGATCCGCGACGTGCGGGTGAAGAAGCCGCGCATCGGGGCCGGGTTCGGCGCGAAACAGGAGATGGCGATCGAACCGATCGCCTTCGCGCTCCACCTGGCGGCGGACCGACCCGTCAAGCTGGAGATGACCCGGCGCGAGGAGTTCTACGCGCTGCGGTTCCGCCACCCCATGGACATGCGGATGAAGACGGCGGTGTCCGAGGACGGCGACATCGAGGCGATGGACCTCTACACGCTGTCGAACTCCGGCGCGTACGGGACCCACGGCATGACCGTCGCGAACAACGTCGGGACGAAGCCGCTCCCGTTGTACCCGCGGGTACCGAACGTCCGGTTCGAGGGGGACGTCGTCCACACGAACCTCCCGATGGGGGCGGCGATGCGGGGGTACGGCGCACCCCAGGGCCACTTCGCGGTCGAGGCCCACATGGACGAGGTCGCGCGCCGGCTCGACCTCGACCCGATCGCCTTCCGCGAGCGCAACGCGGTCCGCGAGGGCGACGTGGACCGGAGCGTCGCCATCCTGAAGGACGGCGACAGGTTCGCCCGCGAGATCCGCTCCTGCGGCCTCCGCGAGTGCATCGAGCGCGGCCGGGAGGCCGTCGGCTACGACGAGATCGAGCAGCCCGAGGCGGACCACCTGCACCGCGGCGTCGGCATGGCGCTCATCGCGCAGGGCAGCGGCGTCGCCGGGCGGGAACTCGGCGCGGCCCAGATCAAGATGAACGAAGACGGATCCTTCCACCTCCAGGTCGGCGGCGTCGACACCGGCACCGGCGCGGACACGATGTTCAGCCAGGTCGCCGCGGAGGTGCTCGGCTGCGAGCCGGAGGACGTCGTCGTCACCGCCGCCGACACCGACCTGACGCCGTTCGACTACGGCGCGTACGCCTCCTCGACCACCTACATCAGCGGCCGGGCCGTCAAGAACGCCGCAGAGGACGCCCGGGACCGGCTGCTGCACTGGGCCGCGAAGCTGCTCGACGAGCCGGCGTCGACCCTCGCCACCGGCGACGGGGAGGTGTACAGCGAGGCGACCGGCGAGAGCGTGACGCTGGAGGAGATCGGCTACGAGGCGACATACGGTCACGACGAGCGCGAGCACATCCTGGGCAAGGGGAACCACTCGACCGACGAGAGCCCGCCGCCCTACGGCGCGCAGTTCGTCGACGTCACCGTGGACGAGGATACCGGCGAGTACGAGATAAACGAGATGGTGTTCGCCGCCGACTGCGGCGTCGCCATCAACCCCGCCCTGGTGGAGGGCCAGATCGAAGGCGGCGAGCACATGAGTCTGGAGTTCGCCACGAGCGGCGGCCTGGAGTTCGACGACGAGGGCAACCCCGAGGTACTCGGGTTCCGGGGGTACGGGATGCCGCGCACGACCGACCACCCGCCGATGGAGACGATCGTCGTCGAGACCCACGAACCGACCGGTCCCTTCGGCGCGAAGTCGATCGCCGAGCTGCCCACGAACGGCGTCCCGCCCGCGCTCAGCAACGCGATCCGCGACGCCGTCGGGGTCCGCGTGACCAGCCTCCCCATCACCGCCGAGAAGGTGAAGGACGCGCTCGACGCGAGATGAGGCCTGCGGGCGGGGAGCCGCACAATCGAACGAACGCTTATTACCGGCGAAACGAATAGAGCCAACATATGGCACACCTGGGGTTTCTCCTCACCGGCGGCCCGTTCGACAGCGAGCGGTGGCGAACGGCGTACGAGCTGGGAAGGGCGGCGCTGGACGAGGGTCACGAGGTCTCGTACTTCCACTACCTCGACGGCGCTCTCGTCCCGGTCGAGGGGCAGTCGTTCCCGGACTGCTCCGACAGCGGCCTGTACACCGAGATGCCGACGGAGAAGTTCCAGGAGCTCGTCGACGACGGCGCCGACGTGATCTGCTGTGGCCTCTGCGTCGACGCGCGCGGCATCGACGCGCCCGACGACTACCCCGAGGGCGTCGAGGTCGGGCTCCTCCCAGATCTGGCGGACATCGTCGGGGAAGCGGACCGGGTGGTCTCGCTATGAAGCGAGACGTCGTCGTGTTGCTGACCAAGGCACCGTACGGCCGCGTTCACGTCCCGGAGGGCCTCCGGGCGGCCCGCGGCGTCGCCGCCGGGTTCGACCAGCACGACGTCACCGTTGCGTTCACGCGCGACGCCGCCTACGCAGCGCGAGCGGCCGTCGACCGGGACGCCCTCAATATGCACGGGCACGTCGCCGACCTGCTGGAGCAGGGCGGGGAGATGGTCGTCGACGCCGCCGCGATGTCGGAGCGCGGCGTCGACCCCGCGGAGATAGCCGACGACGTGTCGGTCCGCTCCGGCGACGAGATAGCGACCATGATCCGAACCGCCGACCGCACACTGGACTTCTGACAATGCTGTACCTGATAGACGAACCAATGGCCGATATCGGACTCCGAACAGCCGCCGGCGACCCGGAAGCCGTCGTCGTCCTGCTACAGGACGGCGTCTACCTGACGCCCGAGATCGACGCGGACCTCTACGCCGTCGAGAAGGACGTCGCCGTCCGGGGCGTCGACCTCCCGACGGAGATCGAGTCGGTGTCATACGACGCCGTGGTGGAACTGATAGTCGAGAACGAGGTGAAGAACTTCGCATGAGCGTGTTCGACCGAGTGACGGAGCTGAAGGAGCGCGGCGAGCCGGCCGCCATGCTGACGATCGTCGAGAAGGACGGGAGCGCGCCCCGGGACGTCGGCGACCGGATGCTCGTCACCGCGGACGACGAGTACGGGACGATCGGCGGCGGAACCGTCGAGCACCTCGCCGTTGAGGACGCGCGAGCGGTGCTCGCGGACGAGGCCGTCCCCGGCGTCAGGACCTACGAGCTCGAACCCGGTGGCAACACCGGCATGGTCTGTGGCGGGTCGATGGACGTCTTCGTCGAGCGGATACGCGGGAGGGCACGGCTCTACGTCGCCGGCGCCGGCCACATCAGCGTCGAACTGGCCCCGCTCGCACAGCGGCTGGGCTACGACGTGACGGTCGTCGACGACCGCGAGGAGTACGCCGACCCCGAGAACTTCCCGGACGCGACGGACGTGATCCACGGGGACTACGGGGAGACACTGTCGGAACTGCCGATGACCGCCGAGACCTCCGTGGCCGTCGCGACCCGGAGCGGGACGTTCGACCGGCGCGCCGTCGCCGCCGCGCTCGACGGCGGCGCGGGCTACGTGGGCCTCGTCGCCAGCGAGACGAAGACGGACCACGTCGTCGAGTCGCTCGCCGAGGAGGGGTACGACCGCCGCGACCTCGCCCGCGTCAGGGCGCCGGTCGGCCTCGACCTCGGCGGGAGCGGCCCGGCGGACGTCGCGCTCGCGATCCTCTCGGAGGTGAACGCGGACCGCTACGGCGCCTCCGGGCGGCGTGCGACGCGGCTGGACCTCGACGACCTCGTCGTGGTCCGGGGCGGCGGCGACCTCGGGAGCGGCGTCGTCTACCGGCTGCATCAGGCGGGGTTCCCGGTCGTGGTGACGGAGGTCCCGCGGCCGACCGTCGTCCGGCGGGCGGTGGCGTTCGGCGCCGCGATGTACGAGGACGAGGTCTCGATCGAGGGCGTCGACGCCCGGCGGGCCGCGGACGTGGACGAGGCGATCGGGGTCCTCGAAGACGACGCAGTGCCGGTGCTCGCGGACCCGGACGCCGCGATCGCGTCGGAGCTCGACGCGGCCGTGCTCGTCGACGCGATCATGGCGAAGGGACGCACAGACACCGGAACGCGCCGCGACGACGCGGACGTGGTTATCGGCCTCGGACCCGGGTTCGAGGCCGGCGAGGACGTCGACGCGGTGGTCGAGACCGACCGCGGGCACGAGCTCGGGCGGGCCATCTACGAGGGGCGGGCGAACCCGTACGACGGAGAACCGGGCGAGCGCCGCGGCTACACGCACGAGCGCGTGCTGCGCGCCCCCGGCGAGGGGCCGTGGGAGCCGGTCGTCGAGATCGGCGACCTCGTGTCCGCGGGCGACACCGTCGGTCACGTCGGTGAACGCGCCGTGAAAAGCGAGATAGACGGCCTCGTGCGCGGGCTCGTCCACGCCGGGCTCGACGTCGAAGAGGGGACGAAACTCGGCGACGTCGACCCGCGCGGCGAGGACGTCGACCCCGCGAAGATATCGGACAAGGCGCTCTGTCTCGGCGGCGGCGCGCTGGAGGCCGTGCTGAAGCTCAGCGACTGATCCGCTCTATCGTCGGGTCCGAGAGCGCGACACCGGATCCCTCCGTGACGCGGCCGACCCGCCAGTAGAAGACGCCGGCGTCGTCGAGGCGCGCTTCGAGGTCGGCGGCGCGCTCGTCAGGGACCGACAGCAGCAGGCCGCCGCTCGTCTCCGCGCTCTCGCCGTCCTCCAGCCCGTAGCCGAACAGCCGGGAGAGCTCCGGGCTCCCCGCCACGACCGGTAGCCGCGTCACCTCGACCCCGACGCCGGAGTTCTCCGCGAGGACCCGGGCCTGCCCGGCGAGGCCGAACCCGGTGACGTCCGTCGCCGCGGTCGCGAGGCCCCGCGCGGCCGCGGCGGCGTCGCGATTCGGGGTCGTCATCCAGGCCAGCGCCTCGTTGCCGATCCGCTCGACGGGCCGGCCCGCGGTCTCCCGCACGAGGTCACCGAACTCGTCGTCGGAGACGCGGAGCGCGCCCATCGCCGACTGCGTCCCCAGCGGTTTCGTGAGGTACAGGCGGTCGCCGGGCGTCGCCCCGCGCGAGGTGAGCAGGTCCTCGGGCGCGGCCGTCGCCGAGACGGCCCCGCCGGCGAAGGGCCACGGGTTCGTGATCGTGTGACCGCCGGCGACCACGCCGCCCATCCGGTCGATGGCGTCGGTGATGCCGGCCAAGATCGCGGGCGCCGCCTCGGTCACCGCCCGCGGGAGCCCGAGGACGACGAGACAGTCGAGGTTCTCCGTCGCCCCGGTCGCGAAGGCGTCGCTGGCGGCGTTGCACGCGGCGACGCGGCCGAAGTCGTACGGGTCGTCGACGATCGGGGTGAAGAAGTCGACCGTCGAGACCAGCGCCAGGTCGTCGGTCAGCCGCCGCGCCGCGGCGTCCTCGCCGACGCCGAACAGGAGCTCGTCTCGGTCCTCGGTCAGGCCCGCTTCCCCGAGCAGCGAGTCGAGTTCGCCCTGGCCGACCTTGCAGGAACAGCCGTGCAGGTCGGCGTACTCGGTGAGGCGGACGGGCCCGTCGTCGGGGGTGTCGGCCATCGATCACCCCTCCGGTATCTCGGCGTCCTCGGTCACCTCGATGTGCAGCTCGAAGGCGTCGCCGTCGCCGCTCTCCTCGGCGTCGGTGACGACGAACCCGCGCTTGCGACACATGCGGCGGAGGTTGCGCTCCGCGGGCGGGTAGTCGCCACGCACTTGGAGTTCGTCGCCCGCCTCCAGTTCGGACAGCTGCTGACGGACGATCAGCGCCGGGCGGGGGCAGATCTCGCCGCGGACATCCACGCGCGTCATGTGCGACCAATACGCGGACCGTTCGCAAAACGGTATCGGCTCGGGCCCCGCAGCGTGCGCCACAAAGGTATTTGTCCCCCGGCGCGGGAGAGGAAGTATGCGACTGTCCGACGCGCTGGAGCTCGGCGACCGGGAGCTCGTCGCGTTCGTCGGGGCCGGCGGGAAGAAGACGGCGATGCGGCGGCTCGCGTCGGAGGGCGACGAGCGCGGCCGCGACGTGGGCTACACGACGACCACGCAGATGCCGCCCCCGCCCGACCTCCCGCTGACGGTGACGGACCTGAACGCGCATCCGTACGCGCTCGCCGAGCGCGAGCCCCCGGTCGCGTTCGCGAGGGAGTGGGTGCGCGACCCGGAGCGGGTCGACCGCAAGGTGCGGGGCTTCGACCCCTCGACGCTGAAGTCGGCGTTCGACAGGGGGACGTTCGACTGGCTCCTCGTGAAGGCCGACGGCGCGCGCATGCGGGAGTTCAAAGCGCCCGGCTCCGGCGAACCGGTCGTGCCGGAGGGGACGACCCGCGTCGTCCCGGTCGCCTCCGTCGCGGCCGTCGGGGAACCGCTCACGGCGGAGGCGGTCCATCGCCCCGAGCGCGTCGCGTCGATCGCCGGGTGCTCCGTCGGCGACACGATCACCCCGGAGGTCGTCGGAGCGGTGCTCGCCAGTCGGGACGGCGGACTGAAGCACGCGCCCGACTCGGCGACCGTCACGCCGGTCGTGAACAAGGCCGACACGCCCGACGCGCGGGAGACCGCGCGGGCGATCCTGGAACGCGCGTTCGAGGGTACTGCCCGGTTCTCGCGGGGGCTCGTGACGTCGTTCGAGGCGGACGTCTGCCTCGCCGTGGACGGCCGCCCGCCCCGTCGACGGGCCTGACCGACGAAGTCCCCCTGTCCGCCGACAGTTCCTGCCGTCACCACGGAATACTTTTGTTTCGCCGGTGAGATCCTCACCGAATGACCGTGAGAGATCCGAGTGCGGACGGCGAGGGGACCCACATCTTCGACTGCATCGGCGACACGCCGCTGGTCGAACTGGAGAACGCGAGCGCGGGCGTCGACGCGACGATCTACGCGAAACTGGAGTTCGTCAACCCGTCGGGGAGCGTCAAGGACCGCATCTACCGCGAGATGATCACCGCCGCGGAGGAACGGGGCGACCTCGACGGCGACACGGAGATCCTGGAGTGCTCGACGGGCAACGCCGGGATCGCCTGCACGTTCGTCGGGACGAGGCTCGGCTACGACGTGACGATCGTCATGCCGGAGGGGATGAGCGAGGAGCGCAAGAAGTGCATCCGAGCGTACGGCGGGACGCTCGTCGAGACGCCGGGCGGCGAGAGCGACGTCGACCTCGCCATGGACCGCGTCGACGAGCTCCGCGAGGAGAACCCCGGCCGCTACTGGTTCCCCAACCAGTTCAGCAACGCGGACAACCCGGCGGCTCACGAGAAGACGACCGGCCCGGAGATCCTCGACCAGCTCGGGGGAGCGCCGGACGCGTTCGTCGCCGGGCAGGGGACCGGTGGGACAGTCACCGGCGTCGGCCGCGCGCTCGTCGACGAGGACCCCGACACCGCGATATACGCGCTCGAACCCGCCGAGGCGCCGCTGCTCTCCTGCAAGCAGTGGGGCACGCACGAGATCGAGGGCATCGGCGACGGGTTCGTCCCGGAGAACCTGGACCCGACCCTCATGGACGGCGTGGTGTCGCTCGAGAGCCAGGCGGCCATCGACAGGGCCCGCTCGCTGGCCGAGTCCGAGGGGATCTTCTGCGGGATATCGAGCGGCGCGAACGTGGAGGGCTGCCGCCGCCTCGCGGAGGAGCGAGAGGACGTCGACGAGATCGTCACGATCATCTGCGACACCGGCCACCGGTACTTCACGACGAAGCTCTTCGAACCCGACCACGAAATCGACGTCCCCGACCGCGACCACCCCCTCGACGACTACTCGAAGGAGGTACTGGCGGAACACCAGGACGACTGGCACATCGTGGAGTAGGAAAAGAACCAGTACGGTTCGCCTCGAAGCGACGGTATGCCCAACGCTCAAAACGTTCGCTCCGACGCCGCGGAGGGAGACCGGAACGACGGGCCGCGCCGGGTGGGCGGCGTGGTGCTCGCGGCGGGGAGGAGCAGCCGCTTCGAGGGCGGGAACAAGCTCCTCGCGGAGGTCGACGGCGTCCCCATCGTCGAGCGCGCGACCCGGACGCTGCGCGAGTCGACCGTCGACGACGTCGCGGTCGTCGTCGGGCACGAGGCGTCGGCGGTCACCGACGCGCTCGCCGGGGTCGACGCGTCGGTTCTCCGGAACGAGAACTACGACGAGGGCCAGAGCACCTCGGTGCGGATCGGCGTCGAACTCGCCGAGCAGGAGGGCTGGGACGCCGTCGTCTTCATGCTCGGGGACATGCCGTTCGTCAGCCCGTCCACCGTCGACGCGGTGCGGGACGCGTACGAGGCGGGCGACGGAACGATCGTCGCCCCCGCGTACGAGGGGAAGCGAGGGAACCCCGTCCTGTTCGGACAGCCCCACTTCGACGACCTCGCGGCCGTCACCGGCGACCGGGGCGGTCGGCGGCTCATCGAGGAGTCCCCGGACGCTGCGCTCGTCGAGACCGACGACCCGGGCGTCACGAGAGACGTCGACTACGAGGCCGATCTGACCGCGTACACGGAGTGACGAGGCACCGGAGCCTCGGATAGCGGTGCGGACGGGGCGACACCGCACCTCTGAGGCCGCCGGCCTGCGATCTCCCTGACACCGGGCGAACCCCGACGAGGCTTGCCACAGATCTGCCAGAGCGTCGACCCACAGTTCCTCCCTTCCCGCCTCACACCGTCCCAGACAGAGAGCGACGCGCGACCGCCGCCGCGGCCCGTGTCGATCGTGTGGCAGCAGACAACCGGATCGACAGACGTTCGGACCGAGATCGCCTGTTTTTGGCTCGGATGGTACTAAGTAGCACAGTCGCGTCCCCACTGTCGAAGGCGCGAGCGGAGGCGTATCCAACCATGGCATCAGGAGAGACCACCGGAAGTTCGAACGGCGAGGCGAGGGCGGTACAGGCGACCGCGGCGGGCGACAACCCGCTGCCGAACGACGCGCAGCGGCGCGTGTACGAGTACGTAGCAGAGCGCGGGCCGGTACGGACCGACCGCGTCCGGCGGGCGCTGTTCCCCGGCGACAGGCGCGCGCTCCGCCAGCACCTGACGATGCTGAAGCGCCAGGGCGTCCTCGCCGAGGACGGCGACCGCGTCAGCGTCGCCGTCGACCTTGAGTATCTCGCGTCCCCGAAGACGGTCGATCCCGCCGGGCTCGACGGGCCGCTTCGGCTCCGGCCGGCGAACGAGGCCGACCGCGCGGAGCTAGTCGAGGTCGTGGAGTCGGTCGCAGGAGAGGGGACACACGTCGACGCGGCGGAGTACGCGGCGGCGCTGTCGGCCCGCGGCGCGCTCCACCGGCGCGACGCGGAGCGCACCCGCGCCGTCTACGTCGCCACCGCCGACGACGCGCTCTGCGGGTGGGCACACGTCGAGGCGTCCGCGAAGTCGCGCCCCCGCCACACGGGCCGGCTCGCGGTCGGCGTCGTCGGGGACCGCCGCGGCGCGGGTGTCGGGACCCACCTGCTCGAGTACGCCACGGAGTGGGCCGCGTCACGTGACTACGAGAAGCTCTACCAGAACGTCCCGCGCTCGAACCAGTCGGGGATCGACTTCCTCACCGACCGCGGCTGGCAGGTGGAGGCGACGCGCGAGGACCACTACCGCCTCGACGGGAGCTACGTCGACGAAGTGATCCTGTCCCGCGCGATCGGCGACTGACGCCCAGAGAGAGGGCCTATTCGGCGACCACGACGCCCCAGGAGATACGGTCCCAGAGCCGCTCGTAGCCGTAGTACGTCCCGGTCTTCACGAGGTTCGCAGCGAGTCCGATGTTCAGCGCGTCGCCGGCGTCGCCGACGACGACCCACGCGACGGCGACGGTGATCAGGAGCATGAGCAGCCGGTAACAGAGAGTCTTCACGATCGCCCGCAGGCGGTTCTGGTGCGGGCGCCGGAACGCGCTTCCCGTGGCCATGCCCACATCTTTCGAAGCGAGGGAGAAAAAAGTAACTCACGGGGATTACTCTACCCCAATTACGAAACTTGTTTCGGTTACACAATCGGCCACGCCCCCCATCCGTTCCCGAACGGCCTGTGTCGATAGCTCGCGGGTGCCGCCGCGACACATCGTCCGCAACCGGTTTGCCACGGCGTTTGCGAGGCCGCGGCGACGTGGCCGGTCGGCGAGAAGAAGGGGCGACTCGATGCGGTCGCCCCGTCGGCGCGGACCTACAGCGTCACGTCGACGTAGCAGCCCGCCTCGACGTCGACGAGCCCGTTGTTCGTGAGCCGCACCTTCGGGATCACCTCGAGCGCCAGGAACGAGAGCTCCATGAGGCCGCTGTCTCGCACGCCGAGCGTCGCGGCCCGCTCCTCGACGGCCTCGAACTGCTCGTACGCCGCCTCTATCGGCTCGTCGGTCATCAGGCCGGCGACGGGCAGCGCGATGGCGGACAGCTCGTCCTCGAGCGGGTCGTACGCGGCGACGCCGCCGTTCAGCTCCCGCAGCCGGTTCGCGACCGTCGCCATGGACGCGTGGTCGGCGCCGGCGACGACGCAGTTGTGGGCGTCGTGAGCGATCGTCGACCCGACCGCGCCCCGCTCAAGCCCGAGGCCGTGGACGAAGCCGCGACCGATCCCGCCGCCCCCGCCGTGGCGCTCGATCACCGCGAGCGAGAGCACGTCCGCGTCGGGGTCCGCGATCAGCGTCCCCTCCTGCACGGGGACCTCGGCGACCATCTCGTCGGTCTGGAGCCCGCCGACGGCGTCGATGACGCGGACCCGCTCGGCGCTCTCGTTGCCGTCGGGTACCGCGATGGCCAGATCCGACTCCGAGACCGGGTCGAAGTCGACCGTCTCGGTCGCGACGTTGGTCGACGGCGGCGACGAGGCGTCGTCCGTGGGGTCGACCTCGCCGTCGACCAGCACGCGGTCGACGTCCCACGTTTCGAGGTCGTCGAGGAGCACGAGGTCCGCCGGCGCGCCGGGCTGGATGCGGCCGAACGGGAGGTCGTAGCTCTCCGCGGTGTTTATCGTCGCCATCTGGACGGCGGCGACGGGGTCGGCGCCCTCACGGATCGCCTTCCGCACCGCGAAGTCGACCCCGCCGTCGTCCACCAGGTCCGTTACCTCGCGGTCGTCGGTACAGAGCGAGAGGCGACGCGTGTCCACCTCGTCGACGAGCGGCAGCAGGTCGGCGAGGTTCTTGCTGGAGGAGCCCTCGCGGAGGTACACGCGGAGGCCGACGTCGGCCTTCTCGCGCGCCTCGGGCAGCGAGATGCTCTCGTGGTCGTTGTCGAGGTACCGCGCGGCCTCCTGCAGCCGCGAGCCGGTGACCCGGGGCATGTGCCCGTCGACGGTCAGGCCGCGCTCCCGCGCGGCCCGGATCTTCGCGTGGACCTCGTCGTCGCCGTCGAGCAGCCCCGGGACGTCCATCACCTCGCCGAGGGCGACGACGTTGGGTTCGTCGAGCAGTTCCGTCACGGTCTCGGCGGGGAGCGTCGCGCCGCAGTCCTGCAGGTCGGACGCCGGGACGCTAGAGGGGACGGTGAACCGCGCCTTCAGCGGCGTGTGCTCGGCGTCGCTGATCACGGCGCGGACGCCGGACGCCCCGACCACGTTCGCGATCTCGTGCGGGTCGTGCACGACGCTCGTCACGCCCCGCGGAACGACGGCCTCCCCGTACCGAGGGAGCGTCACCATGCTCGACTCGACGTGCATGTGCGCGTCGATGAGGCCGGGAGCGACGTAGTTCGCTTCGAGTTCGCGTTCCGCGGGCCGCTCTTCCAGCGCGACCACGGTGCCGTCGTCGATCGCCACGGCTCGGTTCTCCAGATTCCCGGTGTTCACGTTCACCAGCGTCCCGCGGACGAGCGTGTCGACGCGGTCCGGCACTATCCCCACCTCCCGCGAGGCGCGGTCGTGGCCGGCCCGGCGTCGCCGAGACGCCGGCGGCTGCGATCGCCGACTGCCGAGTTGTCGAACTGCATAGTGGAGAGTGCAGTTCGCCGATGAAATAGTTTGGTGTGAAATACCGTGCCACAACCGGCGACCCGGGACGGTCCTTCGGACGAACGGGTCAGTCCTCGCTCGTCGTGACCGCGTCCGGTCCCAGGTCGTCGTCGACGTCGCCCGAGACCTCGGCCGAGTCGATGTCGGTCTCCGACTCCCGCGGCACCAGCGTGTTGAGCACGATCGCCGCGATGGCGGTCATGATGATCGCGTTGCCGAAGAAGATGGTCGCGCGGTCCGGCAGCGCACTGAGCGCGTCGGGACGCACCTCCACGCCGAGACCGAGCCCGATCGACGTCGCGATGATCACCATGTTCCGGCGGTTCATCCGCTCGTTGAGGAAGATGAGGCGGAGGCCGCTGGACATGATCATGCCGAACATGACCAGCACCGCGCCCCCGAGCACCGCGCTCGGGATCGTCGTCACGACGGCGCTGACCTTCGGGATGAACCCGAGCACCAGGAGGACGGCGCCGCTGATGCCGACGACGTAGCGGCTCATCACGCCGGTGAAGTTGATGAGGCCGACGTTCTGGGAGAACGTCGTCAGCGGGAACGCGCCGAACAGCGCGCCGATCGCGCTGCCCAGCCCGTCGGTGAAGAGGCCGCCCGATATCTCCTCGTCCGTCGGGTTCCGGCCCTCCGCCGCTGTGATCCCCGAGATGTCGCCGATCGACTCGATCGCCGCCGTGATGTGGATCGCCGTGAACGTCAGGATCGGGATCGGTTCGAACGAGAACCCGAACTTGCCGGGGACGGGGAGCGCGAACCAGCCCGCCTCCGCGACCGGCGAGAAGTCCACGACGCCTAACGCGATCGCGGCGACGTAGCCCACGCCGATGCCGATGAGGATGCTCAGTATCCGCGCCGCGCCGTCGCTGAAGAGGTTCAGCCCGACGGTGACCCCCAGCACGAGCACCGCCAGCCCGATGTTGTGGTACGCGCCGTAGTCGGAGGCGCCTACCCCGCCGGCGGCGTAGTCCATCCCCACCGGGATCAGGTACAGCCCGATGATCATCACGATGAGGCCGGTGACGAGCGGCGGGAAGAACCGCTTGACCCGATCGAACTGCCAGCCGATGAGCACTTCGACTAGCGCCGCGATGACGATCGACCCGAACACTGCGTCGAGGCCGTACTGGGTGCCGACGGCTATCGACGCGCCGACGAAGGCGAAGCTCGTCCCCATCACGACCGGCAATCGCGCGCCGACCGGACCGATCGGGAACACCTGTACCAGCGTGGCCAGCCCCGAGAACACCAGTACCATCTGCACCAGGAACGACGTGTCCCCGGAACTCAGCCCGACACCGCCGCCGACGATGAGGGCCACCGCGGTCGCCGGCACGATCATCGCCGCGACGTGCTGAACGCCGAGGAAGAACGCCTTCAACGCCGGCGGTTTGTCTTCTAATCCGTACGCCAGGTCTATGGATCCGTCCCTCTCTGTCATGTGCTGCCGGTTAGCATAGACAGGAGACCAATATAAATTTCTTACCACTCATTTATAATTTGACATTATTATTCGTTTGCCAGCGAGCGCTTCGTCAGCGCGGTCGCACCGAACCGTCCGAAAACGGTTTGTAACCGGGATCGAGATCAGCTATCATGAGTCACGATCACGGGGTGATGTTGCCACGCTCGGACGCCGTGGACGAAGTTCTGGACCTCCTCGACGACGTCCTCGCCGACCGCGGGACGGTCGAGCGCCGCATCGAAGACGATGCGGCCGGGCGGTTGCTCGCCGAACCGATCGACGCGCCGCGGGACGTTCCGGCACACGACCACGCGACGATGGACGGCTACGCCGTCGACGCGACGGAGCCGTACCCGCTTTCCGTCGCCGGGGAGGTCTTCCCCGAGGACGAACCACCGTCGATGGCGGCCGGTGAGGCCGTCCGGATCGCCACCGGCGCGCCGCTGCCGGAGCGCGCGAACGCCGTCCTCAAGGTCGAGGAGGCGAGCGTCACCGACGGCGAACTCACCGGGAGCGCGCTCGACCCGGGGACCTACGTGTACGAGCGCGGCAGCAACGTCGCGGCCGGCGAGACGCTGTTTCGCCCCGGCGAGCGACTCTCCGCGAAGGACCTGATCCTGCTCAGAGACCTCGGTTTCGACGAGGTGAGCGTGTACGAGCCCTTCTCCGCGGGGCTGCTCGCGACCGGGTCGGAGATCCACGAGGGGACGACGCGCGACCTCGACTCCCCGATGCTGGCGGCGCTGGTCCGGTCCTGGGGCCACGACGCGACGATCGAGGGGACGGTACCCGACGAGTACGACCGGACGAGAGACCGGATCGCCGAACTGGCCGACGAGCACGACGTGGTCGTCACGACGGGCGGGACGAGCGTCGGGGAGAAGGACTACGTGATCCGGGCGCTCGAATCGCTGGGCGAGGTCCGCTTCCACCGCGTCAGGATCCGACCGGGGAAACCGATCGCCGTGGCGGATCTCCCCGACCACGACGCGGTGGCGTTCGCCATTCCGGGGAAACC
This sequence comes from Halostella limicola, assembly GCF_003675875.1. Lineage (NCBI taxonomy): Archaea > Methanobacteriati > Methanobacteriota > Halobacteria > Halobacteriales > Natronoarchaeaceae > Halostella > Halostella limicola. Next base: position 28,608 of record NZ_RCDI01000004.1, read on the forward strand.
GGTCGGCGCGCACACGGTAACGACGCTGGTCGCGCGCCCGTTCTTCGTCGGCGGGTCCGAACCGCTGCCGACGGTCGGTGCGACGCTGGCGTGCGACGTCGGCATCGGCACCGCCGGCTTCGAGTACGCCGTGCCGGTGACGCTGAACGACGGCGACGCCGTCCCGCTGGGGCACGTCGACTCCCCGCTGTCGGTCTACGACGAGACGTTCGACCCGAGCGTCCTCTCGTCGAGCACCCGCGCGACGCGGGCCGACGGGTTCGTGATCACTGAATCGGACCTCGCGGCCGGCGAGGAGGTGCGCGTGGTCCCCTACCCGGTCGTAGAGTGACGGTCACGGGGCGGGACCCGCCGGCCGCATCTGGCGGTCAGTCACGGCGGACGAGCGCGAGAAAGAGCGGGAGGCCGACGGCCAGCGACGCAGCCCCCCAGAACAGCAGCAGGAAGCGGTAGCCGGCCACGGCGTCCTCGAACGCGAGGCCCGCGACGCCGGTGAACGCGACGGGGCCGACGGTCTGCCCGAGCCAGAGAGTGCTCGTCAGGACGCCGAGCGTCCCCGCCCGGAGCTGGCCGGGGACGAGGCCGGCGGCCGTGGTGTTGAGCGACGGCATCACGAGGCCGAACCCCAGCCCGAAACAGAGGAGCATCCCGCCGACCGCCGCGATCGACGGTGCGGCCCGGACCCCGAGGAGGCTGATCCCGAACGCCGCGAACCCCAGCGCGATCAGCTCCTCCGGTTCGAAGCGGTGGGAGACGCGGCCGTACTGGGACGCCATGCTCGCGTTGGCGACCGAGACCGCACCGAACAGCAGGCCGATCCGCCCGGGCGATAGCCCGTACACGTCGCTCAGGAGCAGTGAGAGCGCGGTGAGCACGCCGCCGTAGAAGAGGAAGAACGTCAGGAACGCGGCCGCCCACAGGGAGAGCGCCTTCGGAACGAGCACCGCGGCCGCCATCCGCCGCAGATACCGACCGAACGCCGGGGGGTCCCCGATCTCGGGCTCCTCGAGCGTGACGAACGCGACGGCGCCGGCCGCGATCCCCACGCCGAAGAACGCGAACGGGGCGTTCCAGCGGACGCCGGCCAGCGCACCGCCGAGGAGGGGGTACGCGGCGGCGGCGACGCCGATGGCGCTGCCGTTCGTGCCCATGGCCGCGTCCCGCCGCTGCCCGTCGTAGAAGTCCCCGATCAGCGTGACCGCGAGCACCATCAGCCCGCTCCCGCCGACGCCCTGCAGGAACCTGAGGAGGAGCACGACGCGGAACGGCGGCGCGAGAGCGATGGCCCCGCCGGCGACGCCGAAGAGGAACAGTAGCGGCAGGACGACCGCGCGCCGCCCCAGCCGGTCGGACAGCAGGCCGACGAACGGCGTCAGGAACACACCCGGGAGCGTGTACGCCGTGATGAGCAGCCCCGCCCCCGCGTCGCCGACGCCGAACACCGATCGCAGGGTCGGCAGCAGCGGGCTGATGAGCGGCACGCCCATGATGCCGACGAGCGAGCAGGCGAGTACCGTCCGAAGCGCGCCGGATGAGTCGGTAGCGTCGGCGCGCTCTCGTGGTGGGGACATGGAGACGAAACGGGGTCGACGTTCGGGTCGGCGGTTCAGCCTCGGGCCGCGAGAGTCGGAACCGGGCCGCGAGCGTTACCCGACGACACCTCCGGACGTGACGTAGAAGTAGAGGACGAACGATCCGGCGAGGACCCACTGCGCGGCGTGGACGTCCTGCCGTTCGCCCTGCGCGGCCTTCACGATGGGGTAGCTGATGATGCCGGCGGCGATGCCGTTCGCGATGGACGCCGTCAGCGGCATCATCACCATCGTCAGGCCGCCCGGGACGAGCCAGCTGGACCGCTCCCACTCGACGTCGGTGATGCCCTGCAGCATGATGAGGCCGACGACGACGAGCGCCAGGTACGACGCGTACGTCGGGATGGCGGCGACGAGCGGGATGACGGCGAGCGACAGCAGGAACAGGACGCTGACCACGAGCGCGGTCATCCCGGTGCGTCCGCCCTCCTCGATCCCCGTGGAGCTCTCGACGTAGGTCGTCACCGTCGTCGTCCCGATCATCGCGCCGAACGTGGTCGCGACCGCGTCCGCCATCAGCGGCTTCTCCATCTCCGGGAGGTTCCCGTCGTCGTCGAGGAACCCGCCGAACTGGGAGACGCCGATGAGCGTCCCGGCGGTGTCGAAGAAGTCCACGAAGAAGAACGTGAACACCACGATGGCGAACGTCACGGGCTCGATGTTCTGGAACCCCTCGACGAACGCCCCGATCAGCGGCGTGATGTCGTAGTGGGGCTCGGGGACGCTCGACGGCGTGAGCAGCCCGTCGTTCACGACCCCGCCGAGCGTCAGCGCCCAGCCGGCGACCGCCGTGGTGAGGATACCGATGATGATCGACCCCGTCACGTCACGCGAGTACAGGACGAGCGTGAACGTCAGACCGGCGAGCGACAGGAGCGCGACCGGGTCGGAGGCGACGCTCCCCAGGGTGACCAGCGTCGTGTCGTGCGCGGTCGCCACGTTCATCTCTATCAGCCCGAGCAGGAGGAGGAACAGGCCGATGCCCGCCCCGACGGCGAACTTGACCGGTTGCGGGAAGAACTCGATGATGTACCGGCGCGCGCCGACCGTCGACATTGCCATGAAGATTATCCCCTCCACGAACACCGCCGCGAGGGCGGTCTGCCACGGCACGCCGAGCGTGATCACGACCGTGAACGCGAAGTACGCATTGAGCCCCATACCCGGGGCGAGACCGAACGGGCGGTTCGCGTAGAAGGCCATGACGGCCGTCCCGACGACCGCGGCGAGGATCGTCGTTATCGCGAGCATCTGGAACACCTCGCCGTCGGAGTACCCGTCGATGCTGATGGCCGCCGACAGGATCGCCGGGTTGATCACGATGATGTATGACATCGTGAGGAACGTGGTTATCCCGGCGATGACCTCCGTTTTCGTGTCGGTGCCGTACTGCTCGTAGTCGAAATAGTCCGCTACCCGTGACCGCTCCCCGCCAGTGTCTGCCATACGGGGTACGGTACCATGCTGGATAATAGAAGTTACGCATATTATGGAGCAAGATGATATAATCACAGACAAACGCACACCAATTGAAGTATTTGGCAAATGTGTACCCACATCCGAGCCCGATCCGCGTACGATACCGATAGACGGCAGTACGCGTAGCGGCCGGCAGTGCCGGTTCGACGAATGTGGGAACGAGTGCGAGCGAGTCGGGAATGTGCGATCTTTGTGAACGGATGGCTAGATGTGCGAGCGAGTCGGCGGCGCGATTATGTAGTCGCGCCGTCGACCCCGAAACGACCCCATGCGAGTTATCGTTCCCTACGACGGGCGAGACCCCAAGACGAGGCTGTCCCCGGTACTCGACGAGCGCGAGCGGAAACAGTTCTCGCGAGCCATGCTTCGGGAGGTCCTCTCCGTCGTCCGTCGCGTCGGCGCGAACCCCCTCGTTGTGTCGCCGACGTCACTCGATATCGAGGACTGTCCGGTACGCGTCGACGACCGCAGCCTGTCCCGAGCCGTCAACGCGGCGCTTCGGTCCTCGTCGGGACCGACGGCTGTCGTCATGGCCGACTTGCCTCTGTTGACGCCAGAAGCACTGCGAGAACTGCTGACCCGCACCGGCGACGTCGTGCTCGCCCGCGGGTGGGGCGGCGGGACGAACGCGCTCGTCTCGCGGACGAACGAGTTCGCCGTCGACTATCACGGCCACTCGTACCTCGACCACCGGGCCGCCGCCGACGAGGTCGGGGCGACGGTCGCCGAAGTCGACTCGTACCGACTCGCCACGGACGTGGACGAACCCGACGACCTCGCCGAACTGCTGTTGCACGGCGACGGCCGCGCGACCCAGTGGCTACGCGAGCAGGGGTTCCATCTGAGCGCCGGGGCCGGGCGGTGTGACGTACAGCGGGCGGGGACTGAAGTCGCGGACGGCACTCCACGGTAGTCGTCCTTGTCCGGGGGAATCGTTAAGGGGAGCTACGGAGACGACGTTCGTATGAAGCGAGTTATCAACTCGTCGGAAGCACCGGAGGCGGTCGGCGCGTACAGTCAGGCGACGACGAACGGCGACGTCGTGTTCACCGCGGGGCAGATACCGATGACGCCCGACGGCGAGTTGCTCGACGACGAGCCGATCGCCGCGCAGGCAGAGCAGTCGCTCTCCAACATCCAGGGGATCCTCTCCGAGGAGGGCCTGGACATGAGCGACATCCTGAAGGTGACGGTGTTTCTGGACGACATCGAGGACTTCGACGAGATGAACGAGACGTACGCCGAGTTCTTCGACGGCGAACCGCCGGCTCGCAGCGCCGTCGAGGTGGCGAACCTGCCGAAGGGCGTCGGCGTCGAGATCGAGGCGATCGCAGCGAGTAACTGAGCGGCGCGGCCCGCGATCGGACCGTTTTCACCGCGAATTCAGGAGGTTTCCGGCGCCGCGTTTTCGGGGTTCGCGGCGCTTGGCACCCGGATCCGGAGGGCGAAGTCCGTCTCCGGGTCCCGGACCGGCGCGGACGACACGTCGAACCCGTGCTTGTGACACGACCGCCGGATGCTGCGCTCCGCCGGGGGGTAGTCACCGACGACCCGGAGCTCCTCTCCGGGGTCGAGCTCCGCCAGACAGCGCCGGACGATCAGCACCGTCTGGGGACACACTGTTCCGCTCACGTCGATCTCCATGTGTCACGGGTGCGCACGGACGACCATAATCCTGTCCCCGGTCGGAGCGTGGTTGCGTCGTTCTCAACCGAGCGCGGAGGCTGCGTGTACTCCGCGTGGTCGATAGGTAAACGCGAAGAGAACGGATCAGAGACTCGGTTACGAGGGGGCTCGGCCGTCCTACGGTTTGACTTCCTTCGCGGCGTCGCGGTGCTCCTCCAGAGAGAGGCCGACGTCGCTCGCGCGCTGGCGGATCGCGTCGGCGTCGACGGTCGCCACCTCGCCGTCGTCGACGAGCACCTCGCCGTCGACCATCGTGAACCGCACGTCGTCGCCGTGCGCGGCGAACACGAGATGCGAGAGGACGTCGTGCAGCGGCGTCGCCCGCGTCACGTCCGTGCTGAGCCCGACGATGTCGGCTCGCCAGCCCTCGCGGATCGCGCCGAGGCGGTCGAAGCCGGCGGCTTTCGCCCCGTTTATCGTCGCCATCTCGAAGATCTCCTTCGCCGGGGTCGCGGTCGGGTCCAGCCGGTCCACCTTCTGCAGGAGGCTCGCCTGGCGCATCTCGGTGAACGGGTCGAGCGTGTTGTTGCACGGCGGGCCGTCGTTGCCCAGCGCGACGTTGATGTCCCGGTCGAGGTAGTCCCAGACGGGCGCGATGCCGCTCGCCAGCTTCATGTTCGAGGAGGGGCAGTGGGTGACGTGCGTCCCCGTCTCGGCGAGGACCTCCCGTTCGCTCTCGTCGGTCCAGACGCAGTGGGCCAGCACCACGTCCTCACCGGTGAGCCCCACCTCGTCCAGCCAGTGGATGTTCCGCATGCCCGTGTCCTCCTTGACCGTCTCGATCTCGCTCTGGTTCTCGCTGGCGTGCGTGTGGATCCTGACTCCGTCGTACTCGTCCGCGAGCTCGCGAGCGCCGCGGAGACACTCCTCCGTACACGACACCGCGAACCGCGGCGTCACCGCGTACCGGATGCGGTCGTCGAACGACCCGTGGTACTCCTTGATGAGCCGCTCCGACTCGTCGAGCGCGTCCTCGGTGTCCTCCTGTAGCCCTCGGGGCGACCGCTGGTCCATCATCACCTTCCCCAGGACGCCGCGGATCCCGATCTCGCCGGCCGCCTCGAACGCCTGGTCCGCGTGGGCGACGGAGAGGTGGTCGACGCAGGTGGTCGTCCCGCTCTCGATCATCTCCAGGTAGCCCAGTTCGGCGGCCACCGACATCTCCTCGGCGGAGAGCGACGCCTCCATCGGGAGGATGTAGTCGAAGAGCCAGTCCAGTAGCTCGGTGTCGTCGGCGATGCCCCGCCCCAGGCTCTGCACGGAGTGGATGTGGCCGCCGACGAGGCCGGGGAGGAGCACGTCGTACTCCCGCCGCTCGTGCTCCGGGTAGCGCTCCGCAAGCTCCTCGTGGTCCCCCACGGCCTCGATCTGAGACCCCTCGACCACGACCGCGCCGTCGTGGACGACGGTGGTCGAATCGGCCACCACGGTTCCGGCTAATAACATACGTCTTCGAGAAGCCGATCCACCGTGAAAAACTTTGCTTCCGGGGCCGAGCCCGCGTACGGCGGCGAACGCGGACGGCTTCCGCGGATCGGTAGCCAACGAGATTCGGCTACGAGAATTAACACCCTTAGCCCGTTTAACGTTACGGCCCGTACACGGGCGAGTCGTTCGGGCGAACCGGACTGGTACGACTCCCCAGACGCGGACTCGGGGCGGCAGTTACGGTCCGACCTTCTTCCTCGTGATGTACCCCGCGATGCGGTTGCGGAGTCGGATAGACCCGACGTTGGTCATCTTCGTCACCATCTGCTTGTTCTTGCTGAACTGCCCGGAGAAGGAGTCCGGATGCTGTCGCAACAGCCTGTCGCCGACACTGATGATGTCCTCTGGATCGGCCGTCATGGACCGATATCTTCGGGGATAGCAATCTTAAGTGCTTTGTTCGCAGAGGTCTGGACCGCCGCGTTCGCGCTGGCTGCAGCCTGGGCCATAGAGGTTTCCCGTCGCTCAGGAGGCGTAGAGGGACGGGAAGGAAGCCCGGGGTGGCGCCGCCGCGAACCGTGGAGCGTCAGTCAATGAGGGCCGGACTGACTGGCCGACACGGGACTATCAGGCGGAAACGGACCCGCTGACGCGCGGGTCCGAGAGCTGGACGTCGTAGTACTCGACGAACTTGATCAGGTCGTACGTCACCAGTTCGGTCGCGACGTCGGGGTCGACGCCCGCGACTATCTCCTGGTCGACCATCTCCACGAGACAGTCCTTCGCCTGCTCGGACAGTTCGTCGAAGTGGCACACCTGCGTCTGATCGGCGGCGGGCTCTGCGCTCGAAACCGTGACTCTTAGTGTCATGGTAGTCGCTCGCAAGACAGTAGCGACCGCCGGGTAATCAAGATACCGGCGACACACGCGGTTGCCCATCCGAGGTTGCGTTTGCTCGGATCGCCTCGCAATGCCTCATCACTGCGACACCACATCGGGCGCCGCAGCGAGGCACAGATCTCGCAGACGTTTGCCAAAGAACTATGGCCAGTGATAACGACTGACACCTATGGCATCGAACTCGAACGAGATCATCAACATCGGCGAGTCGCTCATCGAGCGGCACCCGGACTCGTTCACCGAAGACTTCGAGGAGAACAAACACCGGGTCGAACAGCTGACGGACGTCGAGGCGAAACGCGTACGAAACCGGATCGCGGGGTACATCACGAGGAAGAAGAAAGAACGCGTCCTGCAGTGATCCGGGTCCGGCGTTTCGCGTCGGCTACGCCGCGGCCGGCATCTGTACTCTCTCCCCTCCACGGAACGCTACATCGGCGTGATCGCCGCCCGTACTCGCGCGCCGCCTGAAGGAGACAGTGATGTGAACGGCGGCTCGGCGGTCGAGCGGCCGTCCGTCCGGGAAGAGACGGTCGACGCCCCTATACTTTCAGGCTCGCACGTCGCACTCGTCGCTTGGCAAACGCCGTGGCAGGTTCCGGAACCGACGAACCGCGTCACCTTCACTCCGATGCCGTGAGTGACTCCCCGAGGAAGACGGCGACGGCGATGACGAGAAACGCCGCGAGTAGTAGCTCCTGGCGGTGATACAGACTGTCGACGCTGTAACCGATCATCAGACAGCCCGCGGCGACCTCGTAGTAGGTGCTCGTCCGGACCCGATGAGCGGAGCCGAGAACGAACAGGACGAACGCCGCGGCGGCGATCAGCGCGATCACCGGTCCCTCGGAGTAGCTCCCCGCAGCGAGCAGTCCGTACACGACGTACCCGTAGAGGAGAGCCGCGACGAACCAGCCGGAGTTCGCGAGGACCGTCTTGTTGCGCGAGAGTTGCACCAACGCGCCGTCGTTCGCCGCGCCGGTCCGGAGTGAGCCGAGCATGGGATGTGCTATTGCGTGTCGTACTATAATGGTTTGTCCTCGGATCCCGATCCTCGTTCGCCGAGATGTCGTGCCGGCGGTAGGACCGGTTACTTCCACGGTTGCTCTACGATCCTTCTTTAAACTCCAAGATCGGCGTGAGGCGCTCGTATTTCCCGTATTTTCGTCCCATACCGTTTTTCACCGATCGAACCGCATCAGCTCCACGAACCGTAGAGCTGGTCACGCGTCTAAGAGAGCCGAATCTGCCGTCACGAAACTGTTTCTCGGAGGGGGCACCCCCGTTTTGACCACCGCTGGATTCCGATCGTTCCCATCACTGATTCGCCGGTACCTTCTTTGGCCGGCCCGGCGACGACCGAGTATGACCGAGGCGGACGAGACGGTCCGGGCGCGCATCGCCGACGACCCCTTCTGCGAGTCGGTGGGGATAGAGCTCGCGTCGCTCGAACCCGGTCGCGCGGAGACGACGCTCACCGTCGAGGAGCGACACCTGAACTTCCACGGGACGCCGCACGGGGGCGCGGTGTACGCGCTGGCAGACGCGGCGTTCGCCGCGGCGTCGAATAGCCGGGGCGAGACCGCGGTAGCGCTCGAGACCAACGTCTCGTACCTCGCGGCGGCCGAGGTGGGAGACCGGCTCACCGCCGTCGCCGAGGAGACCCACGCCGGCGACAGCACCGCCGAGTACGGGGTGGATGTCTCCACAGAGGACGAGCGGGTCGCCACGTTCCGGGGACGGGTGTACAAGCCCTAAGTCGCAGGGATGGAGACGGCTCAGTCCAATCGCGGCGCGACCTCGGATCCGAGACGGTCGATGCAGTCGAGCATCGCGTCGGTCCCGATCCCCGGATGGTACGTCCGGAAGATGAAGTGGACGTCGTCGCCGAGCGCGTCGCGGTACGTCTCCAGTTCGTCGACGACCTCGTCCGGTGCCCCGAAGATCGCCTGCTCCTTCAGCTCCCGCTTTCGCTCCTCGTCGAGTTCGTCGACCGGCTCGCCGGAGAAGATCTCGGCGTAGCGGCGCTGGAGGAAGAAGTAGCCGTCGCGCATCCGCTCCCAGGCGTCCTCGCGCGAGTCTCCGACGAACCCGTGCTGGAGGACGTACACTGTGAAGTTGCCGTCGAGGCCCTCCTCATGTCGAACGCGCCGAATGTCCTCGACGCGCTTGCGGATGCCCTCGACGGAGAGCGCGGAGGGGGCGCACCACGCGTCGGCCGTCCTCGCGGCCCGCCGCACCGCCGGTTTCGCCGCGCCACCGAGCATGATCGGAACGTTGTCGTCCGGCTTGGGTGTGACCGACACGTCGGGGTCGGCGTCGTGGAACGCCGACTCGCGGTCGATCGGTCCCGGCGACCACGCGCCGCGGAGCACGTCGACGGCGTCTTCCAGCCGGTCGGCGCGCTCCTCGACCGGCACGCCGAACCCCTCGAACTCCCGCGGGTTCGACCCGATGGCGAGGCCCAGCGTCGTCCGCCCGCCCGAGAGCAGTGACACCGTCGCCGCGTCCTCCGCGAGGCGGACCGGGTCGTACAGCGGCGCCAGCGCGACGCAGGTGCCGATCTCTATCTCACTGGTCTCGGCGGCGAGCGCTCCCAGCGCCGGCATCGTCCCCGAGAGGTAGCCGTCCGGCTGGAAGTGATGCTCCGACACCCACGCGCTCGCCAGGCCGGCGTCGTCTATCGCCCGCCCGAGCGTCAGCATCTCTTCGTAGATCTCGCCCGTCGACCGGTCGTCGTCGGGCCGTCGCTGGCACGTGAACAGGCCGGTGCCGATCTCCATACGGAGTACCTCCGGATCGACCGGCATAATTCTTCGGTCCCGAGGGGGCCGACGTGCGTAGGACCACGCCGCCATCTGAGAAGAACAGTGTTCGAAACACTCGAACGTAGGGACAGGAGCGGGTCTCACGGCGACCGCAAGAACGCCTTTCCCGGTCGAACGCGCAGCCAAAGTTACGACGATCGGAGTGGGCGGTATTCCTAATATTCGAGTTACTCGAACGAGTGAGGACGCCGACACATTACAGGTATAATTCTGTAAAGCCGCCCGCTCGCGGTATCGGATCCCGGCATACAGAGCGAACCAGATACGTCGCGGGAAACTAGGACGTCGCCCGATTCAGGGGCTCTTCGACGCGACGAACTGCTGTCCGCCCGTAAGGAGAACCGATCGGAACCGCGCGCGGAGGAGCGCGGTCCGAGGGTATCCTGGGCGTTTCGTTCTTTCGAACGAAGGGAAAAATACATATTGCACGCCCGTTGATACTGCGGCGACATGAACGAAACGACACAGTTCGGATCGAAAACCGCTCTCGGGACGCAGAACGTCTCGCGGATCGTGGGGATAGCCACGGGACTCGTCACGTTCAACGTCGTGTTGATGCTGGTCCTCTCGTACACCCCGGTGGCGGGTATCGGGCTGCTCCTGTTCTCGAACTTCTTCGTCGGCATCGCGGTGTTCGCCGTCACGGTCGGTGGCGGGTTCTGGATCGCCAGCAAGGGGACCGAAAAAGGGAGCCTCCCGCTCGCCGGCGCAGGCGTCGCGCTGACGCAGGCCGGCTACTCCCTGATCGGGTCGGCGATCCTCCTGCTGGCGCCGTCCGGGAGTCGCGTGCTCGCGATCGGCGTCGCCGCCGTCGTCACGGGGGCGATCACGGCGGGCGTCGTGGTCGTCGTGTTCAACACGGCTCGGTCGTTCGAGGGGTGGCAGCGGTACGCGGGCGGGCTGTTCATCGGCGGCTTCGCGCTTGGCGCTGTCGGCTACTTCGTGAACCCGACGCTCGTCGTGGTCGCCGGCCTGCTGTTCTTCCTCGGGTTCGTCGTCGACCTGACCTACGAGGTCTGGGCGGTACGCGAGAACCGGTTCGCCAGCAACCTCCGGAACGCCATCGGCATCTACGTCGCCGTGATGGGCGTGTTCATCCACGTCCTCCAGTGGGTGATCCGGATGCTGTCGATACTCGACAACTGACTCCCGCACCGCGAACGGCTCTCCTCGCCGTCTGACCCGACCGGCCGGATCTCCGAGCGACCGAAGCGGCCATTCGAAAGAGCCGAACGGAGATCGTCCATGTCGTCGCCCAGGCCGGGGGTAAAGCCAAAGTGACCCGGCGGGGAACTCGGTACCATGCCCGACCAGCCTCTCCCTTCCGCGGAGCGACAGTCGCGCGGCTCTGCCGCGAAAGCGTACGGCGTCGCCGGGGGGATCTGACCGATGGAGACGAGCGAGCGCCTCGTCGAGACCCTCTCCGCCCTCGACGTGGACCGCGTGTTCGGCTACCCCGGCGGCCGCGTCATCGAACTGTTCGACGCGCTCCCGGAGTCGGACGTGGACGTAGTCCGGCCGCGCGACGAGCGCGAGGCGAGCGTGATGGCGGAGATGCACGGCCGGCTGACGGGAGAACCCGGCGTCCTCGCCGGACAGGGACCCTGGATCGGTAGCCTCGGCGGCATCGGCCAGATGGAGGCGCGGCTGGGGTCGTCGCCGATGGTGACGATCACGGAGGCGTCCGAGCGCGGCGACTACTCGACGGTCGCGCCGTACCAGCAGTCACGCGGCGACTACGGCGGCCTCGAACTGCCGAAGATCCTCGACGCCATCACGAAGGAGCACTGGTTCCCCCGCTCGCCGACGGAGACCGTCCGGAGCCTCCAGCTGGCGTTCAAACACGCCGTGGCGGGCCGACCGGGGCCGACGGCGGTGATCCTCGACGGCGACGCCGTCACCGAGGAGTTCCCGGAGGAAGCCGTTCCGCCGGTGTGGGACGACCGCGAGCAGACGCGGACGTGGCAGTCGAGACCGACCGCGGAGGACGTCGCCGCCGCCGCCGAAGCGCTGGCCGACGCCGAGCGGCCGGTCATCGTCGCGGGCAACGGCGTCCACGCGGCGAACGCGTACGACGAACTCCGCGAGGTCGCGGAGGCGTACGACGCCGCCGTCGCGACCTCCTACCTCGGCAAGTCGACGGTCCCCGAGACGCACCCCCTCGCGGCGGGCGTCATCGGCTCGTTCGGCCACGAGGGCGCGAACCGCGTCGTCAGCGAGGCCGACGTCCTCCTCGTCGTCGGCTGTCGGCTCAACCCCATGGACACGAACTGGCAGGCCCCGGAGTTCATCCGGCCGGACGAACAGACGATCGTCCACGCCGATATCGACTCGCGCAACGCGGGGTGGGTCTACCCCGCCGACGTCGGACTCATCGGCGACGCCGCCGAGAGCCTTCGCGAACTCGCCGCGGCCGGCGGCGACAACGACTGGGCGGAAGCGCGGGCGGCCGACGCCCGGGAGTCGTTCAGCGCGCCCGAGTGCGAGTCGGACGCCTCGCCGATCCTCCCCCAGCGCGCCGTGAAGGAGATCGAAGCGGTCGTCGACGAGGACACGGTAGTCACGGCGGACTCGGGGAACAACCGGTTCTGGCTGCTGAACTACCTCCAGACGCCCGCCGTCCGGACCTACTTCGGGAGCGGCGGCGTCGGCGGGATGGGGTGGGCCACCCCCGCAGCGGTGTCGGCTGCGCTCGCGACCGGCGACGACGTAGACGTGATCGGCGTGGCCGGCGACGGCGGGTTCGCGATGACGATGACGAGCGTCGAGACGGCGGTCGAACACGGCGTCGCGCCGACGTTCGTCGTCCTCAACGACACCAGCCTCGGCATGGTCCGCCAGATGCAGGACGGCGCCGACGACATCGCCGGCGTCGAGTTCCACGATACCGACTTCGTCCGCGTCGCGGAGGCGCTCGGGGCGACCGGCGTCCGGGTGACGACGCCCGACGAACTCGGCGACGCCCTGCAGGACGGGAAGCGGGCGGACGTGCCGACGGTCGTCGACGTCCGGATCGACCGCGGCCAGGACATGGCCGAGACGCTCCAGTCGTCGTTCTACGCGTCGGTCGGCGGCCTTCACGAGTAAAGCGTCGGCCGGCGGACGTGCGAATCGCGAGAAACACTTTTCATCCTCGACACGGGAGAACGGATCACATGTCGCCATCGACAGTGCTCGTCACCGGCGGTACCGGATTCATCGGGTCGTACGTGGCCAGGGACCTCGTGGAACAGGGCCACGACGTGGTCGCGTACGACCTCTCGACGGACACCGACATCCTGGAGAAACTCGGCATCGCCGAGGACGTGACCGTCCGGCGCGGCGACGTCACCGACCCGACGGACGTGGTGCGCGCGGTCCGAGAGACGGGGACGACGCACGTCGTCCACCTCGCCGCCCTGCTGACGAACGCCGCCGAGGAGAACCCGCGGGCGGCGATGACGGTCAACGTCGAGGGGACGAACAACGTGTTCGAGGCGGCGCGCACGCTCGACGACCAGGTCGAGCGCGTCGCATGGGCGTCGAGCGCCGCCGTCTACGCCCCGCCGGAGAACTACGACGACTGGGTGACCGAGGACGACCTCGTCAGGCCCGACACGCTGTACGGTGCGACGAAGGAGTACAACGAGCACCAGGCCCGGGTCTACCGCGAGGAGTTCGGCGTCTCCGACGTTGCGCTCCGCCCGACCGTCGCGTACGGCCCCTACCGCGAGACCGGTGGCTCGGCCTTCCTCGCGAACATCGTCGAGAAGCCGGCGCTCGGGGAGTCGTTCAGCGTCGACTACGGCGACCAGGCCATCGACTGGCAGCACGTCGACGACATCGCGCAGGCGTTCCGTCGCGCCGCGTTCGCGCCCGAGGAGGACCTGAGCCAGCGCGTGTACAACGTCCGCGGTGAGCTGGCAACTATCCGCGAGGCGGCGGAGACGGTGCAGGAGATCATCCCGGACGCCGACCTCACCGTCTCGGACGAGGGCGAACTCCCCTGGACGCAGAACCTCGACATGAGCAAAGCGCAGGAGGACCTCGGGTACGAGCCCGAGTACGACCTCGAACGCGGCTTCCGGCAGTACATCGACGTGCTCCGGGAGGAGGCCGGACTCGAACTGCTCGGATGACCGAAGACGCCGACGACTCCGACGCCCATGGCGACCACGCCGGCGACGCCGACCGCACCGGCGACCGCGAGACCTTCGCCAGCGCCGAGTCCTACTACGCCGAGTACCGCCCCGGCTACGGCGACGACGCCCTCCGATACCTCCGCGATCGATTCGACCTCGGCGAGGGCGACCGCGTCCTCGACCTCGGCTGCGGCGCGGGGCAGATCGCCGTTCCGGTGGCGGCGCACGTCGGCGAAGTCGTGGGGATGGACCCTAACGAGGCGATGCTGCGGGAGGCACAGGAGCGAGCCGACGCGGTCGGCAGGGACAACGTCGAGTGGGTCGTCGGGTCCGACGCGGACCTCTCCGACGAGCTCGGCACCTTCGCGCTCGCGACGATGGGCCGGTCCTTCCACTGGATGGACCAAGAGGCGACGCTGGAGACGCTGCACTCGCTGATCGAACCGGGCGGCGGCGTGGCAATCCTCAACGACGAGGAGTGGTTCACGCGGGGGACGCGGGCCTGGCAGGACGACGCGTACGACCTCGCCGCCGAGTACCTCGACGACCTGCCCGAACGGACCGGTCCGGTCGACTACTCAGACGACCCGTGGGACGAGCTAATAGCGTCGTTCGGGTTCGTCGACGTGGAGACGGAGACCTGCCGGGCGGAGCGCGAGTGGACCGTCGACGAGGTGGTCGGCTACGTCTTCTCGCTGTCGTTCTGCGCACCCGAGAGATTCGCAAACGAGGCGGAGCAAGAAGCCTTCGAGGCGGCCCTGCGCGACCGTCTGCGGAACAGGGCGGAAGAGACGTTCAGCCAGACCACCGCAGTGACGGTGATCACGGGCCGGCGGGAGTGAGGCCCCGGACCGCCGGGGCATTGGGCCGGCGGGGTCCCGTTACTGCGTCTGCGAGTACTCGTCGACCCACTCCTGGAGGCTGATCCCCATCGCGGCCTGCGTGATGGCGTTGGAGGAGGCGGAGTTGGCGCTCTTGACGAGTTCCGCTTCGAGCGTTCGGGTGGGAATCTCACCGATGAAGTGCGGGATCGCGCGCTGGACCGCGAGCGGACAGCCGACCTCGTGGGCGAGCGCGTAGCCCGACATGGAGTGGGGGATCTCGTCCGTGGCGTACTCGGGGTCCGGGTCGACCAGTTCGTCGTCCACGTGGTCGACGTACTCGTAGCACTTGCCCACGTCGTGGAGCAGACAGGCAGCGCGGACCACGTCGAAGTCGGGGTCCGCGCCGTGGAAATCCCGCTGCTGCTCGGCCGCGTCGACCGCGATGCGGGTCACCCCGCGGACGTGCTCGACGTTCGTCACCTCGTGGATGTTCCACGCGTACGGAACGTCGGAGATATCGCGCCAGCCGCCGCGGGCGAGGCCGAGCCGCCACGCCTCCACCACCTTCTCGCGGAGGTCGTCGTCCTCGATGTCCTCGAGTTCGGGGAACGCGTCGCGGACCTGCTGGTCGTGGTCAGTCATCTGGAGACTCAGGTCTCGTCCTTCTGCACCGTCTCGCGGCCGATGAACCGCGGGCGCTCCTCGACCGCGAGGAAGTTGTCCACGTCCTCGCGGGCCTCCTTGGCCTTGCCGCGGTCGGGGTCGTAATCCCGCGACCCCTCGCTCCCCAGCGCGTCGTAGAGCGCGTCGAGGTCCTCGAAGTACAGTTCGGCGACGCCGTCGAATTCGGCGTTCTCCGGGTCGGTCGGGAGGACGGTCGCGTACCGGACGACGCCCTCGATCTCTCGGGCGATGGGCGTGTGGTTCTCTTGCCAGTAGTCCACGAACTCCTCGTGAGTCATCCCCTGCTGACGTACGAGGAACGCGGAGTGCTTGTACAGCCCGGTGGTGTCGCCGTCGGTCTCGTCCTTCTGGACGATCTCCTCGCCGATGAACCGGGGTCGTTCCTCCACCGCGAGGAAGTTGTCCACGTCATCGCGGGCCTTCGCCGCGACCTCCTTCGTCGGGTCGTAGTCGCGGCTCCCCGGGCTACCGAGCGCGTCGTGGAGGTCCTCCAGATCCTCGAAGTACAGTTCCGCGAGGCCGTCGAACTCCGCGTGCTCCGGATCCGTCGGGAGGACGGTCTGGTACCGCGACACCCCCTCGATGTCGCGGGCGATCGGCGTGTGTTCGGTCTGCCAGTAATCCACGAACTCGCCGTGGTCCATCCCCTCCTTGCGGACAAGCAGGGCTACGTGCTTGTACATGCGTTCACCCGAGTCGTCGCCGTCTCGGATTATAAATCATTGGCCTCCTCGCGGTACGACGAGGCGCGCGGTACGACCGCGACCCGAAAGCAAGCGCGGCGTCAGTAGTCGATCCGCGTTATCTCCTCGACGGGCCACTGGCTGAGGATCTCGACGCCGTTCTCGCGGACGACGACCATCTCCTCGACGCGCACGCCCTGATTCTCGGCGGGCTGCATCGTCTCGACGGCCATCGTCATCCCCTCCTCGATCTCGATTGGGTGGTCGGGGGAGAGCCCCCGCCAGATGAGCGGCACCTCGTACAACTGGAGGCCGAGGCCGTGCGCCCAGTGGTTGGTCGTCATCTGCCAGAACTCGTCGGCGTCGTACCAGTCCATGTGCTCGCCCTCCTCGTCGGGGAACCCCTGACAGATCTCGTCGGTCGTCGCTCCGGGTTCGATGCGTTCGAGCACGTCGTAGAGATCGTCTCGGGCCTTCTCGTAGGCGTCCTGCTGGGCCTGCGTCGGTTCGCCCATCGAGAACGTCCGGTAGTAGCAGGAGCGGTAGCCGAGGTAGCCGACGTTGTAGAAGTCCGCGTAGACGATATCTCCGGGCCGGATCGCGCGGTCGGTCGTGTTCGCCTGATGCTTCGGCCACGTGTTCGGCCCGGACGTGACGTAGCCGCCCTGGACCATCGCGCCGTGACGCCACAGTTCGCGGACGGCGTCGCCCCACACCTCCGACTCCCGGACGCCCGGGCGGGCGCTCTCCTTGATCGCCTGGAACCCCGCCTCGCAGATGGCCGCGACCATCCGCAGGCACTCGATCTCGTCGCGTGTCTTCACCTTGCGCGCGTCGTGCATCAGGTCGACGCACTCCTTCGTGCGGACCTCCACGTCGTTGTTCTCGAACGCGGAGATGAGGCCCCGATTGCCCACGTCGATGCCCATCGGCTCCTTGTCGACGCCGTACTCGGCCATCGCCTCGGTGACGATGTCCGCCATCTTCTGTTTGAGCCAGTCCCGCGCGGAGTCGCGGCCGGACGCCCGCGGGACGTTGCCGAGGCCGGGGCAGGCGTACCGGATATCGTTCAGCCACGGGCAGTTGTACCGCTGGTTGCTCGCGTGGTCGGCCGTGTCCCAGTGGACCACGTCGCCGTCCTCCGTCAGCAGGGTGTAGTGGTCCGCGCCGGACCCGCCCGTCATGGCGAGGCCGGTGACGTAGCGGATGTTGGGGTCGGAGACGAGGAGCACGCTCCCCAGTTCGCTGTCCCGCAGTCGTTCGAGCGCCCGCTCGTACCGCTCTCGCCGGAGGCGCTTGACGTCGATACGCTCCTCCCAGTCGACGGCCTGGGTGCCGCGAGTCCCCTCCATGAAGTCCCGCTGGTACAGCGTCATACGGATCCTACCGACGCCGTAGCGGCACTAAGAACCACCGGTACGGGGGCTGCGTGATCGCCTGACCGCCGGCGTGGGAACAGCCGACCGCCGCCTCGCGGCCGCGGAGGCGGTGCGGGGGGTCGGGAGGAGGGGAGCGCGAGGGGAGGAGAGAGGATTCAGTCGTCGTCGCTCGCGCGCTCGCCGGCGACGCCGGGCGAAGAGACGGTGCCGCCGCGGGTTCGGCCGAGGTCCACGATCTCCTGAATGTCGGGGTCGAGGTCCTCGTAGGTGCTCGTCGACGTGACGGCGGAGACGCCGACGAACACGACGTACCCGATCACCATGGCGAGCTGGCCGCCGAGGACGCCCATCGGCAGGCTGATGCCGAAGTACTCCACCCCGTACGCCAGGACGAGCGTGAGTCCGAGGCCGGTGCCGCCGCCCCAGAGCGCGCCCTCGGCGGTCGCGCCCTTCCAGTTGTAGGCGATGGCGACGCAGGGGAAGATGACGGCCGCGAAGATGGCCCACCCGGCGGCGCCCAGCACGAAGATGAGGCCGGGGAACGTGGCGGCGAGGACGCCGGCGGCGATCAGGACGGCCACCGTCGTTGCGCGTCCGTACAGCACCTCCTGGTCGTTAGAGAGGTCCCGACTGAGGTGTTCGATGAAGTAGTCGTGGACCACGGCGGCCGACGCCATGTTGAGGAAAGAATTGCTCGTCGACATGATCGCCGCGATGACCGACGTGAGGACGAACGCGACGACGACGTCGGGCGCGAACGCCACCAGCGCCAGCGGCAGCGCCGCGTCGGGGTTCCCGGGATCGGGGACGTGCCCCGCGAGGATCCCCGCGCGGACGAACGGCGCGGTGACCCAGTAGAGCGCGGTGAGCATGTAGCTGACCGCCGTGACGAGCGCGCCCCACTTCAGCAGGGAGACGTCCCGGATCATGTAGAACTTCGTCGTTGCGTGGGGCTGGCCGGCGACGGTCAGCTGGATGACGACCACGGAGAGCATCAGCCCGAGCCCGGCGATGCCGTCCATGCCCAGCAGCGTGAAGTCGAAGAACGCCGGCTGTTCCGCGGAGATGGTCGACACCATGCCGTCGACGCCGCCCGGGTACCGCGTGACGGTGTAGTACGCGGTCAGCGCCGCGCCGAGCACCATCATCGCGCCCTGGATGGCGTCGGACCAGATCGCCGCGAGCATGCCGCCGATGACGGTGTAGAAACCGACGATGGCGAGGCCGATGATCAGGGCCTCGAAGAAGTTCACCGGGAGGATGAGCGCGCCGATGATGCCGAGCGCGGCGTACTGCGCCGCGAGATAGCCCATGCAGCCGAGGATCACCGCGACGATTCCCAGCAGGCGAACCCGCTCGTCTTTGAACCGGTAGTACATCGCGTCGGGTGCCGTCATGGCGTCGCGCAGTTCGCCGAGCATCCGCATCTTCCGGCCCAACAGCCAGTACGAGAGAACGAACCCGAACGGCGTTCCGACGGCGATGACGATCAGGTACTCCAGACCGATGACCGAGCCGGTCCCCGTGACGCCGACCATCCCCCACCCGCTCTGGATGGCGGCGAACATCGAGAGCGCGATGACGACGAGGCCGCCCCGCCTGCCGGCCGCGAAGTACTCTTCCTGGTCGGTCTGGTACCGACTGGCCAGGACGCCGATGCCGATCATCAGGAGCGCGAAGAGGACGAGGAAGACGACTGCTGTCTGCGAGTAGTACTCGACGCCGATCTCGCCGCCCCATGTCTGAGCGGGTGCGAGCAGCGCCCCGGTCATCCTCCGATCTCCCCCATGCGTTCCTCGTCGGTCTCGCGGTCCTCAACCGGTACCTCGTCGGACACGTCCACGTCCTCGAACGAGAGGCCGAAGTAGAGCGCGAACCCGACCACGACGGCGGCCAGCAGCAGGTAGATCTCGACGACCGGCGTCGGGAACCCGAGCAGGTACGTCGGCGTCGCGACGCCGAACAGGGACGCAGTCGCCGCCGAGCAGAGTTGCGACAGCATCGTTACCCACCTCCCTCGGTCGGACGCCGAGTCCCGTCAGACCCCTCGGTCGGTCCCGGAGTTCCGTCACTCCCATCTGGCGTGCGGTACCGCCCCGTTTCGTGCCGATAGCTAGCGCTCGGCATACGATCGGATCGGCGTCATAAAACTCTATAAAACTTTCTCCGAGTGGGACCCGTTCGTGGGTGAACCACCGGTTTGCGTGGTGCTGGCAGTGTGAGGGGTTTCTGTGCGAGCGAGCTATCCGAACAGTTCCCGCACGGCGCGTTCCCCCTCGTGGATGGCTTCCATGATCGTTCGCGGGGCGGCGGCGTCGCCGACCAGTTCGATCGGGCGGTCGTCGACGGCCCGCCAGAGGTCGTCTTCGGCGCGGCGAAAGCCCGCGAGGACGACGGCGTCGACGTTCTCGACCCGGACCGAGCGGCCCTGTTTGTCGAGGACGACGTCGGGCCACTCGACGGCATCCACCGTGGCGAACGTGTGGAGTTCGACCGGGTCGTCCAGCGAGAACAGGTCGGCGCGGAGCTTCGCTTTCGTCGGCCCGGTGAGGTCGGCGCCCGGGTCCGCGCCGGGCATGGCGAAGTGGACGTCGCGGCCGGCCTCCGCGAGCGTCTTCGCCGTGCCGATCCCCTTCCAGTGGTGCTCGCCGTCGTCGACGACGAGGACGCGGTCGCCGGGAGCCGTCGGTGGGTCGTCGCCGGAGCCGGAGCCGGAGCCGGAGCCGTTCAACACGTCCGCGGCCGACAGCACTCGCGCCTCGTCCCAGCCGGGCACGTCCTCGCGTTCGATCCCGAAACTGCGGTACCCCCTGGGGAACGACGGGGAACTGGACCCGGTTGCGACGACGACCGCGTCCGGGTCGCGTTCCTCGATCAGGTCCCGGGTAACCTCGGTGTCGGTTTCGACGGCGACGCCCTCCCGGTCGAGCGCGGCCCGCAGCCAGAGGATCGGTTTCTCGAACTCATCGCGGCCCGAGATCTCCTTGGCTGCGCGAACCTGCCCGCCGAGGGTTTCGTCTCGCTCGCACAGCGTCACGTCGTGGCCCATCCGTGCGGCGACCTCGGCGGCCTTCATTCCGCCCGGCCCGCCGCCGACCACGAGGAGCGAACGGGGCTCGTCGGCCTCCGGAAGCGTCCCCATCCCGAGGTCGGCCTCGAATCCCGTCGCCGGGTTGAGCACGCAGCGACACTCCGCGCCGTCGTAGATGCGCTCGATACAGCCCTGATTGCACCCCATGCACTCGATCAGTTCGTCGAGTCGCCCCTCCTTCGCCTTCTTCGCGATGGCGGGATCAGCGATGTGGCCTCGCGTCATCGCGACCAGATCGACCCCGCCCTCGCCGAGGATCCGGTCGGCGTCCCGTGGGTCGGTGACGCGGCCGACGGTGGCGACCGAGACCTCCGGGTCCTCCGACACGACGGTCTCCGCGATGCGGTTCGCCAGCGGGGCGTACAGTTCCTGCTCGTGTTGCATGTCGGGGACGATGTAGTCCTGCCGGAGGTAGGTCCCGGCCTTCACGACGAGGTAGTCGACCTGTCCCGTCGCGGCGAGGCGTCGGGCCACCTCCGCGTACTCGTCGACGTCCATCCCGCCCGGCGCGAAGTCCTTCGCGTTGACCTGCAGGCCGACGACGAAGTCGTCGCCGACGCGGTCGCGCGTGGCGTCGAGCGTCTCGCGGACCACCCGGAGCCGGTTCTCCAGGCTCCCGCCGTACTCGTCGTCGCGGTCGTTGGAGTACGGCGAGATGAACTGCGAGAGGAAGTAGCCGCCGTAGCCGGAGTGGATCTCGACGCCGTCGAAGCCGCCCCGCTGGATGATCTCGGAGGTGTGAGCGTACGCCTCGACGATCTCGGCGATCTCGTCGGTCGTCAGTTCGTGCGGCATCTCGCCGTTGACGGGTCCGGGGATGTCGCTGGCCGAGACGACTGGCCGCTCGGACTGAAGGCTCGTGATCTGGCGCCCGTAATGGAGGTTCTGACAGAATATCTTCGCGCCGGCGTCGTGGACAGCGTCGGTGAGTTCGCGGAGCTGGGGCACCATCGTCTCGGCGTCCCAGCCGCGGATCGCGCTCCCGCTGACCGACGACGGGTGGTTCGCGAGGTACGCCATCACGATGAGGCCGATGCCGCCCTCCGCGCGCTCGACGTAGTAGTCGATCAGCTTCTGCGTTATCTCGTCCCCGCTCGCGTAGTTCGTCGTGTGACCGGTCATCATCAACCGGTTCCGCAGGTCGACGTCGCCGACCGCGGTCGGTTCGAAGAGGTTGTCGAACTCGTACTCGTCGGGGATACCGTCGGCTAAGACCGCCTGATCGGGGTCCATGGTCAGTGGTGATCGTTGACGATCGCCAAAACCGTTGTGGATGGACAGATCGGGCAGAAGGAATGTGGCGCTGGGAGCGGGAACGGAACACAGTACGTTGGAGAGGTGACGTCGAACGGAATAGAGAACGCCGCGCTGCGAAAGGATGGAAGCGGGACCAAATCAGGACGGACTCGCTGCGAGCGGTCCGAATTACTCGAATACCTTTATTGTGTCGGCGGTCGGACAGCACGGCATGGAAGGCGACCGCGAGCACCCCCGGCCGGTTCAGACGGTCGAAACGGCGTCGACGCTCCTCGAACGCATCAAGGAGCGCGGCGGCGCGACGCTCCCCGAACTGACGGCGGAACTCGACCTCGCGAAGAGCACCGTCCACCGTCACCTCGGGACGCTGGAGGAACTCGACTTCGTGGTCCGCGACGGCGACGAGTACCGAGTCGGACTACGGATGCTCGATTTCGGCATTCACGCGCGCGAACAGCAGGACGTGTTCCACGAGGCGACGGACACCGTCGACGAACTGGCCGCCGAGACGGGCGAGAAGGTCTGGCTGATCACTCACGAGCACGGGCGGAGCGTCCACCTCTACGGCGCGACCGGGAAGCGGTCGGTCCGGACGCCCGCGCGCGAGGGCGAACAGGGGTACCTGCACCAGCTCGCCGCGGGCAAGGCCATCCTCGCGACCTTCCCACGGGAGCGCGTCGAACGGGTCGTCGACGAGCACGGGCTCCCGGCGGCGACGGACAGAACCATCACCGATACGGAGCCGCTGTTCGAGGAACTCGCCGCCGTTCGAGAGCGGGGGTTCGCGTTCAACCGCGGCGAGTCGATCCCCCGGCTCAACGCCGTCGGCGCGGCGATCACCGACGACGAGGGGGAAGCCGTCGCGGCGATCAGCGTCTCCGGTCCGTCGAACCGCGTGAAGGGGGACTTTCTGACCAAAGAGCTCCCGGACCTCCTGCTCGGCGTGACGAACGAGGTGGAGATCAATCTGAGTTACACCTGACAGCACCGAAATAGCGCTTTCGACGTCCCCGATGGGTCATAATCGGGTCGTTAGTGCTGGACGCTATCGTGTCATCAGGGCTGGACGCTTTCGGTGTTTCCGGTCTTGCGCTTCGTGCAAGGGGGAGTTTTCGGGATAGCTTTGTAGCCACTTTGTGAAGACTCCAGAGGCGCAGTCGTATCGGTCCGAGTACCTCGTTAGAGGAGGCCTCGCAGATTCGTTAGAGGCGTTCGCGCAGGGTCCAGACGTCCGCCGTGGGGTCCAAATTCGACGGTTCCGCACCTCGTTCCGTGAGGATACCCGCGTGAAACAGTATCGCCTTCAGCTGGAACACCGTCGGCGAGTGATACACGTCGCCGTCCGCGAGTTCCGCTGTCCGGAGGTCGCCGTCCGCGGTCAGAACGCGCTCGCGCACGGTGTCGTCGCCACGGACGAATAGCTCGATCGCGAACGTCGGATGAAGTTCGTGGAGGTACTCGACGAATTTGCGGAGGCTCGGTCGTTCAGAACCGTCCTCGTGGAGACGCTGGAGTTCCTCGACGAGCAGTTGCGTCGCCGGGTAGTGATAGACGATCCGGCGGGTCAACAGGCCCCACTTCGGGGCCAGGTCGCGGAAGCGCTGCCGCGACCGCTTCCAGGCGTCGAACTCCCGGAGCGCGGCGTCGACGGTGCCGTACTCGGCGCGGGCGAACCGGACGACTTCCCGACCGAGCGGCGTCAGGCTCACCCGCGGCGGGTCGACGTCGACGAGGTTCAGAAACGACGCGCCCGTTCGGGCGCCGTCGATGGCATCGACCACGTGATCGCTGAGCACCGCCGCGGTCTCGTCCGGATGATACAGCGCGAGGGGGTACGCGAGGTAGTTCTTCGGGTGGTTCAAGCTAAACGACTTGTTCGCGACGCCCTGCGCGCTCGCCTGAAATCGGATCGACGACGCCTCGTCGGGGTTGCGGTTGCCGACGACGCGGGGGACCTCCAGCGTGCGAACGTCGCCGTCGGCGGAGACGCCGAGCACGCCGACGTTCAGTTCCCGCGCCAGTGTCCGGTCGGACTCCGAGACGGCGTCGGTCGGCGCGGCGACGAACGCCGCGTTCGCCTCGTGGAGGCGGTCGTACGCCTGGACGACGCCGCGTCCCACGTCGACGCCGCCCCGGCCGACGTACCCCTTCGCTTCCACGACGACCAGCGGCGGGTCGTCGCCGAACCGCTCGACAGCGAGGAGATCCGAGTCGACGTTCCGGACGCCGACCAGGTCGGGATACCCCGATCCGACGCGAACGTGATTGAACGGTGCGAGCGCCGCCTTCACTTCGTCTCGGACGGGCCGGTCGTCGATCCAGTGGTCCGTCGCGAACTGGGTGTCGACGACCGCGTACGATCCCTCCGCGTCGGCCTCCGGAAAGATCCGTCGCTTGGCGTGGGCCAGCACGGTCGGCTCCGTCAACTCCCTCGTCGCGCCTGCCATGAGCTGGAGATCGAAGCGGTCCGGCAAGAGCGTTCGGGCCGCTGTCCGTCACTTGCCGCCGGTGAATTACGTTCGTTGGTGGATTACGTTCGTCGACGGATCTCGTCGCTCACGCTTCGAGGACTTCGACGAGGTTGTTCTCGGGGTCGCGGAGAAAGAGGATACGCGTGCCGCTGGCGGTAGTCTGGGGCTCGCTCACCGTCTCGACGTCTTCGGGGAGGCCCTCGAAGAACGCGTCGAGGTCGTCGATGGCGAAGCCGAGATGTTTCGCGCCGGCCTGGTTGACGCTCTCGGCCGTCGCGTCGTCGCGGGCGGGGTCGTACTCCACGAGTTCGACGCGAGCGCCACCCGCGTCGAGGTGGGCGAAGTTCCCGGCGGCCCCGTCGACCCCGACGCCGGTCGCGAACGATTCGCCCGATACCGAGAAACGGTCCAGGACGTCGAGACCGAGCACGTCCTCGTAGAACTCGACGGCCTCGTCCAGATCAGTCACCGTCACGCCGTAGTGGTGCGCTTCGAGTCGCGACATACTCTGTCGAGAGCGCGAGAAGGACAAAGTCGCTTCGTCTCGACGGAGAAGGCTCCGGCTCGATGGGACGGGTCCCGTGACGGGAGCAGCCGTGGACGGTGTGACGGACGGCGGGACGGTCTACGGTCGCCGTTGCTGACGGACAGACACCTCTATCGATTTGTTCGAGGTGGCGACGACGGACCGTCGCGACGAAACGACCCACCCACGCCTCTATCGATTTGTTCCGTCGGGGATGCGGGGACACCCACACACCTCTATCGATTTGTTCGAGATGAAGAGAACGGGGAGGACCGGGAACAGTCGAACAGCCGCGATCTAACGAGGGTCTGAGGAAGGAGGATTTAAGTATCCACGAACAGCGAAAATCCACGGACTGCACGCTAATGGAACAAATCGATATCGGGGTGTGTTCTTCTAGTCTTCTAGAACTAGACTAGAAAGAAGAAGAGAAAGAGTAGAACCGAACCAACCGAAACGACACGGATACGTCCACCGTACCGCGCGTTCCGTCTTCTACACCCCGCCCCTTTCTCACGCCGGAACAAATCGATAGAGGTGTGTCTGTGTGTCCTCGATACGTCTAGCTGCACTGAGACGACACTGACCCCTCATCCCGACCTCCCAAGCTCTCTCATCCGGAAGCGACGACGTACCTTCGCCGAGGTCGAACAAATCGTCGGAGGTCCCACGGAGAGGACCGCATACGTCGGTATTCTCCCCGAAGAACGGCTATTCGGCGGCAAAACAAATCGACAGGGGGAACCTTTTTGCCGGGGGAACGGAATGGGGTAGGTATGTCAGGTCCCGGCGACGGCGACTCCAGGAACGCAGGGTCGATAAAGGACATGATCCTGGAGCAAGAGGAGACGGCGACGCTCATCCGCGACCGGACGCTGCTCGACCCGACGAAGATCGTCGACGAGGACCGGATCGTCGGCCGGGACGAGCAGCTGTCGGCGATAACGCGCCATCTCCGCGTCGCGATAAGCGGCGAGCGACCGCCGAACCTGTTTCTCTACGGCCCGTCCGGGACGGGCAAGTCCCTGATCATCAACGCGGTCTGTCAGAACATCGTGGACCTCACCGAGAACCGCGACACGAACTTCGGCGTCTTCCAGATGAACTGCCAGAACGTCGGGACCCTCGGGTCGGCCGTCTACGAACTCGCGCGCAAGGTCGCGGACGACGCCGGCGTGGAGGTGGGCGTCCCCGAGCACGGCATCCCGACGAAGAAGAAGTGGAACGAGCTCTACCGGCTCGTCAACGAGCACTACGACATCGCGGTCTTTGTCCTCGACGAACTCGACATGCTCGTGGGCCGCCGGGACAAGGACGAACCGGCCTTCTCACGGCTTCTCTACCAACTCTCCCGTGCAGGAAGCACCAACGAGATCACGGCGAAGATCTCCGTCGCGGCGATCTCAAACGACACGAAGATGATGGAGGACGTCGGTTCCCGCGCGCTGAGTTCGTTCACTCCGGAGGACGTCCACTTCGACGACTACGACGCCAACCAGCTCCGCGAGATCCTCGAACACCGCCGCGACGCGTTCCACGACGGCGCGCTCTCGGGCGACGTCATCCCGCTCGCGTCTGCGTTCGCCGCTCAGACCCACGGCGACGCCCGCAAGGCGATCGACCTCGTCCGGACCGCGGGTTCGATCGCCGAGCGCGCCGGCGCCGAACAGGTCCGCGAGGAGGACGTCCGACGGGCACAGGACAAGGTCGAGAAGAACCGCGTACTGGAGGTCACGCGCGGCATCTCGACCCAGAAGAAGCTCTGCCTGTACGCGACGGCCGCCGTCGCGACGGAGACCGGGGACAGCGCCGCCAAGAGCCCGCACGGGTACACGGTGTACCAGTACCTCACACAGACGCTCGACGCCGAGCAGTACCATCAGGAGACGTACGTCAACAAGATGAAGGAACTGACGACGTACTCGCTGGTCGAGTCCGAGCGGAAGAGCCAGGGACCGAACTCCGGGAGCTATCTGGAGTTCACTTTCGGCGAGGACCCGGACACCATCATCGAGACGCTCCGGGAGGATTCCCGCATCGAAGACGTCCACGAGGACGAGCTCCGCGCGGTCGTGAACGCGCAGCTCCGGGAGTGAGCGCGAACAAATCGATAGAGGTGTGTGGGCGTCCCCGCATCCGCGGCGAAACAAATCGATAGAGGTGTGGGGGAGCGCGGACGACGCCCCGAACAAATCGATAAGGGTGTGCTGACGCCGTTTACCGAAGGACGAACTGTCCGACGTGTTGGTGTCGGAGGCGTCTTCAAGTGAGGCCGAACAAATCGATAACGGCGTCTCCGTGGCGGCGATGACCTTCCGAACAAATCGATAACGGTGCGATCGGTCACCTATCCTGATCACCGTAGCAAGGTCTAAACCCCGGTCTAAATCGGGACAGGTGAGTCGATGGCCCCTACCGGTCGTCCGAACGGGCAGCCCAAACAAATCGATAGAAGTGAGACGGGAAACCAGGGGACAGTCGGAACAAATCGATAGAGGTGGGCGGTTGACCCCGAGCGTGGAAAGCCGAGATCGAACGTAGTATACCGCGCCCGAAACTCGAAGACGGTGGCTATCGGTCGAAGACGGCGACTACCGGTAGAATACCCCGATCCAGGGACGAACAAATCGATAGAGGTGTCTCACCGGAGATAACGCTCCCGGCATCCCCCTTTTGATGGACTCTGACGGGGCCGGCCCCGGCCGACGCAGCATCGATCTCCGTCGGTTCGCAAAGCTCCGAACGGTTCGCAAACGTCCGAAAACACCTTGTGAGAAACCTTCGATAGGCGGCGTATGCCGACCGACTTCGTCACGCCGCCGCCGCTCTCGCCCGGCGACCGCGTCGCGGTGGTCGCCCCGTCGAGCGGCGGCGCACGTAACGCGCCGCACGTGTTCGAACTCGGCCTGACCCGCCTCCGCGAGGAGTTCGACCTCGAACCGGTCGTGTATCCGACCGCGCGACAGAGCGACGAGTATCTGGTTGCCAGCCCGCGAGCGCGGGCGGCCGACGTCCACGCTGCGTTCCGGGACCCCGACATCGCTGGGGTCGTCGCCACGATCGGCGGTTGGGACCAGTTGCGCGTCCTGCGTCACCTCGATCCCGGGGTCCTGCGCGCGAACCCGACCCGGTTCTACGGGATGAGCGACAACACCAACCTCTCGCTCGCGCTGTGGAACGCCGGCGTCGTCTCGTACAACGGCGGGCAGTTGCTGAACGAACTCGCCGTCCCCGGGGAACTCCCCGAGTACACGAAGCGGTACTGCCGCCGCGCGTTCTTCGAGGAGTCGCTCGGCGACCTCGACGCGTCGGCGGAGTGGACCGACGAACCGAGCACGTGGTGGACGAACCCCGACGAACTCGACTCGCCGCCCGCGTACGAGCCGAACCCCGGGTGGCAGTGGGCCGGCGGAACGGACGCGGTCACCGGTCGCCTCTGGGGCGGGAACCGGCAGATCGTGGAGTGGTACCTCGCGGCCGACCGACACGTCCCCGACGCCGAGCAACTGGACGGGGCCGTTCTGGCCCTGGAAACCGCAGAAGACCTGCCGAGTCCCACCGACGTTCGCGGGACGCTGATGGCGATGGGTGAGCGAGGCCTGCTCGAGCGATTCTCCGGGGTGCTCGTGGGGAGGCCGCCGGGTCGGAGCTTCCTCGAAGAACCGCCCCGCGAGGAACGGGAAGCCTACCGCGAGCAAGTGTACGACGCCGTCGTCGAGGAGGTCGGTCGGTACAATCCAGACGCGGCGGTTGTCTGCGGGCTCGACTGGGGACACACGACTCCGGTCGCGCCGCTTCCCGTCGGCGAGAGAGTGACCGTCGACCCCGCGGACGAGACGGTACAGTTCCACTGACGGGCTAGGGCGTAATCCTCCCTCTCTTCGGGTCTATTCGACGTGCGTCGTCTCCTCGCCGACGGCGACCATCCGGAGCGCGTCGGTGTCGAGGAAGTTCTCGGCGTCCGCGGTGACCTCGCGACCGGTCTCTGACTCGAAAGCGGCGTCCATCGCCTCGGGGTCGTCGAACCACAGCTGCGCGACGTAGTCGACGCCGGCCGAGGCGGGGTCCAGTGGGACCGAGGACGTGTACTTCTGGAGCCCCGGCAACTCCTCGACGAGCGGCGCGTGCTCTTCCTCCATGTACTCGATGCACTCCTCGTGACTGGTCCCCTCTTTTCGGGTGGCGAAAATGACCATCTTGCACGCCATGCCCGGAGCGTTCCACAGGACGACGGTTCAAACTACGGGAACCGGTATGCCGGGTCGGTCCTCTCCTAACACTCGAGGGCGTCGAGGCGGTCGTCGCGGACGAGCACCCCGCTCGACGCGGACTCGATCTGAACGCCCTCAGGGAGTTCGGAGCGCGCGACCGGATCGAGCAGCAGCAGTTCCTCGGCTTCCGTCTCCACCCACTCCCGACCGGTGTCTTCCTCCCAGCAACAGGGCTGCCACCGCCCGGCTTCTAACCGTTCCCACACCTGCACGTCGCTGTAGTAGCCGCCGTCCGAGCACTGGTAGATGGTCGCCATCTGTCTGACCCCACGGAGGAACCCTATTAAAATCTCGTGGCCGATATGATAGACTAAAGACTGGAACGCAGCGAAACACCGGGCGGGCTCAGTCGTCGACCGTTGCGCCGGCTGACTCGCCCTCCTCCGTAGCGGCTGGCGCGACCCGGACCGACGACACCTTGTACTCCGGGATCCCGCTCGTGGGGTCGAACGCCTCGTTCGTCAGGCGGTTGACCGCGCCCGTCGCGAAGTGCATCGGCACGAACACGACGCCCTCGCCGACCCGGTCGGTCACACGCGCCGTCACGGTGATCTCGCCCCGCGGCGACTGCACGGTGACGCGGTCGCCGTCGCCCACGCCCGCCGCTTCCGCCGTCGCGGGATGGATCTCGACGTAGGACTCGCCGGCGTGGCGCATCATCCCCTCCTGCCGTCTGGTGAGCGTCCCGGTGTGGAAGTGATACAGGACGCGCCCGGAGGTGAGCGTGAGCGGGAACTCCTCGCCGGGCACCTCCTCGGGGTGGCCGGAGTCGGCGGGGACGAACCGCGCCTTGCCGTCGTCGAAGTTGAACCCGTCCTCGTAGAGGAAGCGCGTTCCGGGGTCGTCGGCGTCGCGGCAGGGCCACTGGAGGCCGCCTTCCCGTTCGAGGCGGTCGTGGCTGATGCCGCCGTAGATGGGCGCGAGGTCGGCTATCTCGTCCATCACCTCGGCGGGCGAGTCGTACGACCAGCGGTCCCCGTCGTGGGCGATGCGCCGGCTGAGGTCCTGGAGGATCTGCCAGTCCTGCCGCGCGTCGCCCGGCGGGTCGATGGCCTGCCCGACCAACTGCACGCGGCGCTCCGTGTTCGTGAACGTCCCCTCCTTCTCCGCGAACGAGGCCGCCGGGAGCACGACGTCGGCGTACTCGGCGGTCTCCGTCGGGAACAGGTCCTGCACGACCAGGAAGTCGCAGTCGTCCAGCGCCTCCTCGGCGTGGGTGATGTCCGGCTCCGAGAGCGCGGGGTTCTCCCCCATCACGTAGAGGCCCTTCACGTCCCCGACGTGCATCGCGTCGACGATCTCGGGCACCTTCAGCCCGATCTCGCCCGGCGGGCGCGTTCCCCACGCGACCTCGTAGACGTCCAGCACGTCGGGGTCGGTCACGTCGAGGTAGCCCGGCAGGACGTTGGGGAGCGTCCCCATGTCCCCGCCGCCGCCCTGCACGTTGTTGTGGCCGCGGAACGGCGACAGCCCGGCGTTCGGCTTCCCGACCTGCCCGAGCGCGAGCGCGAGGTCCGCGACGGCCTGCACGTTCGCGGTGCCGTGGGAGTGCTGGGTCATCCCCATCGCCCAGCCGAAGACGACGCTGTCGGCGGTGCCGAGCGTTTCACCGGCCCGCTCCAGTTCCTCGGCGGGGACGCCGGCCAGCTCCTCCACGCGCTCGGGCGTGAACGGCTCGACCTTCTCCCGGAGGTCGTCGAACCCTTGCGTCTGTTCCTCGATGAACGCCTCGTCGTGATAACCCTGCTCGATCACGTACCGCGTGAGGCCGTTGAGCCACGCAACGTCGTAGCCCGGCCGCGTCCGGACGTACTGGTCGGCGTGCTCGCCGATCTCGTTCTGTCGCGGGTCGAACACCACCAGGTCCGCGCCCTCGCGGACGTTCTGCTTGATCCGCGTCGCGAGCACCGGGTGGGACTCAGTCGTGTTGGATCCCGTGATGAGGTAGGCGTCCGCGTTCGCCACGTCCTCGATCGAGTTCGACATGGCGCCGAAGCCGACGGTCTGTTTCAGCGCCGCCACCGTCGAGGAGTGACAGAGCCGCGCGCAGTTGTCGACGTTCGGCGTTCCGAGCACGCCGCGCGCGAACTTCTGCATGAGGTAGTCCTCCTCGTTCGTGCACTTCGAGGAGGCGAAGCAGGCCAGCGCCTCGGGGCCGTGCTCCTCGCGGATGGCCTCGAACTCGTCTGCGATCCGCGACAGCGCCTCGTCCCACGTCGCGGGCCGCAACCGGCCGTCTTCCCGAATCAGCGGCGTCTCCAGGCGGTCCTCTGCGTCGGTGAAGTCGTAGCCGAACTTTCCCTTGACGCAGGTCGAGAAGTCGTTCGCGGGCGCGCCGTCGGGGTCAGTCGCCCGGACCCCGAGCACCTCGTTCTCGTCATCGTCCGACCACACCTCGAAGCGACAGCCGACCGCGCAGTAGCCGCAGGTCGTCTCCGTCTGCTCGATGTCGCGGGACCGCGCTCGGGCCACCAGTGTCGCGATGTCGAACAGGCGGCCTTCCGGAACCGTCTTCCCCACGAGCCACTCGGCCGCGTGCTCGCCCTCCAGGAAGGCACGCATGCCCGCTTGCCGTGCCACGTCGCTCGCCTGTTGCTTCGCTCGCTGCATGAACCCGGCGACGCCCGAGCGCTCGGGCGCGCCGGCGAAGGGCTGCTGTTGGTCGGCCGTCCGCACTACCGCGTCGCTCTCGATGACCGTCCCCACGGAGTTCTTCTGCGTGAACCCCGGGAGCGGGAGCGTCGTCTCGTCGACGAGCCCCTTCTCGACGAGCGACCCGGTCGGGCACACCGTCGCGCAGTGGCCGCAGGAGACGCAGGTCGAGTCCTCCATCGTGTCGGCGTCGCTCATGAAACCGATCCGGGGGTCGCCGTCTGGGCCGTCCTCGATCCGGAGGACGCCCTGCACCTGCACGTCGTTGCACGCCTCGACGCAGCGGTTACAGAGGATGCACTTGTTGCGGTCGATCTGGATGAACGGCGACGTGTCGTCGATCGGTTCGTAGGCGTCCCGGTCGTCGAGCACGCCGTATCGCGGGTGTTCGACGTCGGCCTCGATAGATGCGTCCTGGAGTTCGCACCGGCCGTTCTTCCCGCAGGTCGTGCACCGGAGGTTGTGGTTCGAGAGGACCAGATCGAGGTTCACGCTCCGTGCCTCCGCGGCGGCCTCCGATCCAGTCCGCACGCGCATCCCGTCGCGGACGGGGTACGAACACGACGGCACGACCTCGCCGTCGGCCTCCACCGCGCAGGTCTGACAGGTCGTTCGTGGGCCGACGATGTCGCCGGCTTCTGTGTCGCGGTCGTAGTTACAGAGCGCGGAGACCTCGTCCTCCCGCCCGGCCGCTTCGAGGGCGTCGAGCAGCGTCGCCTCGCCCTCGACCGTCACCTCCCGGCCGTCGACATGCAGCGAGACGGGACCGTCGGCCGCACCGCAGGACCTTCCTGCGCCGACGGGCGGATCGTTCGCCGTGCCCGTGCGGAAGTCCTCGGTCAGCGGCGTCTCCTCGCGGGGATCGGTCACGTTGCGGACACCGGGGGTGGAGTCGGCCGGGCCGGGGCTGTCGGGGCCCGCCTCACCCACGTCCGGCACGCCCGGTGTGGGACCGGACGACCCGTCAGCGTCGGGATCGGGATCGTCGGCGCTCATGGCTCGCACTCCCCCGACGGGCACCGGCCGTCGGCGTGGGCCAGGAACTCGGGTTCGAACTCGTCCATCGCGGTCCGGGTCGGCCGCGCGGCGGCCACGCCGAACTGGCACAGCGACGTGTCGCGCATGCTCCGCAGCAGTTCGCGCAGGCCGGCGGCGTCGTAGTCGCCGTCGTACACGTCACGGAGTTTCTCCTGCAGTTGCTTCGACCCCTCGCGACAGGGGACGCACCGCCCGCAGTTGCGCTCCTCCGCGAAACGCGCCCGCCTGCCGGCGACCGCGACCGCGCAGCGGGACCCGTCGAACAGCTCCACGACGCCGTTCTCGCCGAGGTCAGCCGCCGCCATCGCGTCGGCGTTCGCCGGCACGTCGAGCGACCGCGTCAGGCCGCCGAACTGCCCGCCGACGCAGGCCATCTCGAAGTCCAGTCCGTCAGAGGGCCCGGGACGGTCGACGGCGTCGAGCGCGCGCGACAGCGAGGCGTCGGTCGGCAGTTCGACCGTCGCCCGCGGGGAGTCGCCGCAGACGGTGACGAGCCACGTCTCCGGGTCGTCCGGCGCGCCGACGTGGTCCTTCGCGGCCTCGGCGCGCACCGCCTCTCGCAGCTGGGCGACGGTCCGGGGCGTGTGGACCACGGTCGGCCGCCCGTAGAGGCCGTACGTCGCGGGCCCCGGCGGCCGCCGCCGCGCCTCGATTCGGTCGTTGCCCTCCAGCGCCTCCAGCGCCATCGTCGGCTCGCCGACCTCGAAGGCGTCCGGGCCGGTCGCGACCTCGAACGTTCCCGGGCCGACCGAGACGGTGGACGACTTTAGGTTCTCCTTCAGCGCATCGAGGCGCGACCGGGCGAGGTCGTGTCGCTCGCCGAGAAACGCCACCACGTCGGTCGCTCCGACGACGTCGGCGACCGCGAGCGCCCCGTCGACGACGCTCGCGGGATCGGATTCGAGGAGCAGGCGGTCGGCGTCCGCGTTCGGGTCCGCGTCGTTCCCGTTCACGACCACGACGGGGTCGCCGTCGGCCTCGCGGGCCTCGTCCCACTCCTCGACGACCGGGCCGTCGGCGGCGTCCGCGCGGCCGCGTCCCCGGACGCCCGTCTCGCGGGCGACCGATTTGAGCGCTTCGGGGTCGGTCTCTCCCATCGGCGCCGGGTCCGTCGGATCGACCCAGCCGCAGCGCGCGAGGACGCGCCGCTCGCCCGCCGCGAGCGGGCCCTCCGACGGCCACGGGAGCGCGTCCCCGTCGCCGACAGTCTCTGCAGGCGGCTCCAGCAGTTCGTCTGGAAACGGGTTCAGAAGCCCCCGAACCCCCGTCGGCGTCACGCCGCCGTACACCGCGGTCCGGCCGTCACGGGTCATCGCGACGAGGGGTTCCCGCCACGTCGCCCCCGTCGGCCCGACCTGTCGGACGTCGACGCCCGCGTCGGCGGCCTCCCGCGCCGCCCGGAACACGTCTCCACCCCCGCGTGAGCCGACGGTGACTCGCACCGTCGGCCCCGCTCCCTCGGTTCGTTTCGGCATGGACACGTGAACGGATGCTGTAATGTTAAATGTTGTCTAATATCATGAAAGGGTTCTTATTGGTACGATGCTAGCTAACCTGTGACATGAACGCTCCGATCGACGGTGACGCCATCCCCGTCACCACGATCAGCGGGCCGCTCGGCGCGGGCAAGACGACGCTCGTCAACAGGCTGTTGAGCGACCCGGGCGACAGGCGCATCGCCGTCGTGGTCAACGACATGGGCGAGGTGAACGTCGACGCCGCGCTGATAGAGGACGGGACGGACGAGGGGATCGTCGACCTCTCGAACGGCTGTATCTGCTGTCGCCTGCAGGACGACTTCGTCACGGAGGCGACGCGGCTGGCAGAGGCGCGGTCGTTCGACTACCTCGTCGTCGAGGCGTCGGGGATCAGCGAACCGATCCCGATCGCCCGGGCGATGACGGTTGGCACCGAGGACCGGGATCCGCCGGACGGGTTCCGACTCGACACGACCGTGTCGGTCATCGACGCCTACGGGTTCTGGAAGGCGTTCGACCCCGACGAGTCGCTGCCCGCCGCCGCGCCCGACCCGGAGCGGCCCCTGACGGAGGTGCTCGTCGATCAGGTGGAGTTCTGCGACGTGCTCCTGCTGAACAAGTGCGACATGGTGCCCGACGACGCCCTCGACGCGGTCGAGGCGGCGATACGGGAACTCCAGCCTCGGGCGATGCTCTATCGGACGACGTACTCCGAGGTGGACCCGTCGACGGTCCTGGGAACGGGCCTGTTCGATTTCGAGGAGGCACGCCGGCAACAGGGGTGGAAGCGGGCGCTCGCGGCGGGTGAGGGTACGCATGGCGGCGACGGAGCCGGCAGCGACGGAACTCACGCGCACGACCACGGCGACTCCGACCACGACCACGGCGACGCGTCCGCCGCCGAGGCCCACGGCGTCGAGTCCTTCGTCTACCGCGCCGCCCGTCCGTTCCACCCTGAGCGTTTCGACGCGTGGCTGGACGACTGGCGCGGCGACGTGATCCGCGCGAAGGGGTTCGCCTGGCTGGCGAGCCGACCAGACGAGGTCGTCGGAGTCAGCCAGGCCGGCCCCGCGGTGCAGGCCGGACCGATCGGCGAATGGGGGGACGACGACCCCGCGACCCGACTGGTGTTCATCGGCCGCGAGGTGGACGAGACGGCGATCACGGCGGAGCTCGACGACTGCCTCGTGACGGAGGACGCTGGTTCGTGGGCGCGGTCGGACGACGCGTTCCCTCGCGGCTCCGGCTGAGGGACGGCGCGGCGGTGGATAGATCCTGGCGCTCGGATGCCCTAGAAATGGCAGTCCTCGCTCCGCGCTGCCTGCCCTCGGTCCGCGTTGCGCCGCCCCAGCCCGCGCTGCATCGTCCTCAGTCCGCATTGCATAGTCCTCAGTCTCCGCCGCATCCCTCAGTCCGTGCCGTAACCGACCTCCTCGCGGAGGTCGTCCCAGGACTCGTGGAAGCCGTAGGTGGACCGGGACTCGCCCACGACGGCGTCCTGATACACGTCGTCGTACTCCAGAAGCGCCGTCCAGCCGTCGTGGTAGCGATAGCTGCAGTACTGACACATGTGAACGAGTACCGCGACGACGAACAAAGAGGTGTCGGCGGGCGCTTCCTCCGGCCGACCACCGACGCCCTCTCGGAGGGGATCCGCGGCGTCTCCTACTCCCCCTCAGCGAGGATCCGTCGCAGCTTCTCCGCGTCGAGGTTCCGGCCGGAG
This sequence comes from Halostella limicola, assembly GCF_003675875.1. Classification (NCBI taxonomy): domain Archaea; kingdom Methanobacteriati; phylum Methanobacteriota; class Halobacteria; order Halobacteriales; family Natronoarchaeaceae; genus Halostella; species Halostella limicola. The sequence continues at coordinate 64,719 of NZ_RCDI01000004.1, forward strand.
ACCGGCAGAACGACCGTCCCGCCGCGGAGTTCCTCGGACCGCTGCCGCATCGCGGCGACGGCGGCGGCGCTGGCGCCCTCCATCACGACCGTCTCGTCGACGAGCAGGTCGCGGACGCCCGCCCGGAGCGCCTCCTCGCTGACGAGACGGAAGTCGTCGAGTCGCTCGCGGAGCAGGCGCGTCGTGAGCGCGAAGGGGACCCGAGTCGCCAGTCCCTCGGCGAACGTCTCCATCCGGTCGCTCGGGTCGAGGTGGTCCTCCGCCCACGCCCGGTACATCGCCGGCGCGGCCTCGGACTGCGCGCCGACGACCGTCGCGTCGGTCAACTCGCCGACCGTGAGGCAGTAGCCCGACGCGCTCGACCCGCCGCCGACCGGGCAGAACACGTAGTCCACGTCGGGGAGGTCCTCGACCACCTCAAGGCCGGCGGTGCCGACGCCGGCCACCAGGTCGGGGTCGTTCGCGGAGTGGACGTACCGGTACCCCTCCGCGGCGGCCAGTTCCTCCGCCCGCTCGCGCGCCTCGTCGAAGTCGTCGCCGTACTCCCGCACGTCCGCGCCGAGGCGCTCCATCGCGGTCACCTTGGTCGGGTTGGCGTCCTCCGGGACGACGATGGTGACCGGCACGTCGAAAGTCCGCCCCGCGTAGGCGACGGACTGGCCGTGGTTGCCGGTGCTCGCGGCGATCAGCCCCGGGTCGCGAAACTCGGGGTCGAGTCGTGAGACGAGGGTGATCCCGCCGCGCACCTTGAACGCCCCCGTCGGGAGAGTGTCCTCGCGCTTCAGGTAGACGTCGGCGTCGAACTCGGCTGAGAGCGGTTCGCTCCGAACCAGCGGAGTCCGGGGAAGGTGCTCGCGGACCGTCCGTCGGGCGCGGTAAACGTCCGCGACGGACGGTGCCGAGAGGTCGTGGTACGGGAAGACGGTGGTCTCGTCCGGCGAATCGACCGGTTCGTACTCTGGAGCCACGGTTGCTTTCGCCTTCGCCGACCAGGTACAAAAGCTCACGTGACGGCCGAAAAGCGCCGGTTCTCGCCACCAAGGTGGTTTGGAACAAGGGTCATCAGTACTTGAGCGCCAAGCTATGGCATGACGAACTCGAAGCGGGAGACGACTAGCGAAGCGCGGATGGAGACGACGGTCGAGACGGCAATGGATGCCGCCGTCCGGCGGGGTGTGGGCGCGTGAGCGACAGCGCGAATCCCCGCGGCGACGGCGAGGCGTGCGTCTGCGAGAAGTGCGGCGACGCGTTCCGGCTCGTCTCCGTGCTGCCCGCGGCGTCCGAGTGGGAGTACTGCCCGACGTGCATGGAAGAGTACATGAACCGCTGAGTCAGGCCCGCCGCGCGAACGGCTCCCTGTCCCGCGGCGTCGCGTAAAAAACGAGTGCGGACCGTGGCTTACGGCTCCAGCAGGACCTTCGTGACGCCCTCCTCGCGGTCGTCGAACTTCTGGTACATCTCCGGCGCTTCGTCGAGGCTGACCCGGTGCGAGACGACGAAGCTCGGGTCGGCGCGGCCCTCGATGATCAGGTCGCGGAGCTCGCGGTTGTACTCCTTGACGTTGCACTGGCCGGTGCCGAGCTTCTGACCCTTCTCGAACAGTAGGCCGAAGTCGATCCCGAGCCGACCCTGCGCGGCCATCTCGTCGGGCGCGCCGGGGTCCTCGGGGACGTACAGGCCCGGGATCCCGAGTTCGCCGGTCGGCCGGACCGTCCGGATGAGGTTGTTGATGACGATCGCCGGGTTCTCGCGCGCAGGGTCGTACGCGTCGTCGCCTTCCTTGTCCGGGTCGATGGCCTGATAGCCCACCGCGTCGACGCCCTTGTCCACGCCGCCGCCGTGGTGCTCCTTGATCTGCTCGACCGGGTCCGCCTCCTCGAAGTTGATCGCGGTCGCGTCGCAGTGCTCCTCGGCGAGTTCGAGGCGGCTCGGGACGCGGTCGACCACGTAGATCTCCGCCGCGCCCTTGATCTTTGCGCTGTAGGCGGCCATCAGCCCCACCGGCCCCGCGCCGTAGATGGCGACCGACTCGCCGGGCTGGAGGTTCGCCAGTTCGGTGCCGTGCCACCCCGTCGGGAAGATGTCCGCGAGTAGCGCGAACGAGTCCTCGTGCTCGTCGCCCTCCGGCAGTTTGAGCGCGTTGAAGTCCGCGTACGGGATGCGGAGCTTCTCGGCCTGGCCGCCCTTGTACGGTCCCATCGCGACGTAACCGTACGCGCCGCCGGCGAAGCCGGGGTTCACGTTCGTACAGAACCCGGTGTAGCCGTCCTCGCAGTTCTCACAGAACCCGCAGGCCACGTTGAACGGCGCGACGACGCGGTCGCCCTCCTCCAGAGAGCTGACCGCGTCACCGACCTCCGTCACTACCCCCATGTTCTCGTGTCCGAACACGATCCCCGGCTCGGCCGCGGTCCGACCCTCGTACATGTGCAGGTCTGACCCGCAGATGCACGACGTCGTGATGTCGATCAGCACGTCGTTCGGATGCTCGATCTCCGGTTCGTCTACCTCTTCCACCGCTACCTCGTGTTCCCCCTTGTACACGACGGCTTTCATTGACATTGTCTAACAGCCCACACATAGGCAACGTCCGCTGTAACTTAATGCTAATTTATGATAGTAGAGTAATACCGAAAACTCGTGTCAAGTTCCTCCCAGTAACCGGCCAGGATTGCCGAATCCCGCGCGTACTGTCGGTGTGCGGTGCAGACCGCTACGCATCCTTGTCTGTCATTCCGGGACGCGTACGCGATTCGTCCGGTAGTGAAGCCGTTGTTACGAGAGTAGTGACGCGCGCGTTCTCACTTCTTTCATTACGGTACCGTTTAATATCGAAATACCACCTAATCAGGTGTTCGATGGAAGACGGACCAGCATCGGGGGGTGAACCGCAGACGTTCGGACGGTGTACGGCGTGCGGTACCGTCTACGCGGTACAGCGGACGAAGGAGGGGAACATCAGACCGGTTGGCACTGACGGCTCTTGCGGATGTGGAAACGAGCAGTTCGAACCGCTCTTCGAACCGTAGCGCCCGCTCGTCGTCCCGTCAGAACTCTCCGCGGATCACGTTCGCGACGCGTTGGTGGTCGAACAGCTGTTCCTCCTCCGGGAGGCTCGGATAGGGGCCCTCGTCGTAGGTCGGCCACTCGCCGAACTGCTCGGGGTAGAGCTGTTTCGCCGTCATCTCGATCTGGAAGAGGTTCACGAGCGGCCCCTGGTGGCGCGTCCCCTGCGCGTGGACTCGGCCGTCCTGAACGGCGGTGATCACGCTCGCGACGGGGTCGTCCTCCAGACCGCTCCGGATCGCGGCCATGTCGCGGAGGTCGACCGTCCCGCCGAGAACGATCAGCACGTCGGGGTCGGCTTCGACGAGCGCCTCGTAATCGATCTGGTCGCCGTTGCCCACGTCGTCCCCGAACGCGTCGACCGCTCCGAACGGTCGGGTGTGCGACGTGTGGTAGCCGGGCGCGTTCACCCGGTACACCCACATGCTCTCGTCCGTCGTCGACGTGAGGACCATCGCCACGCTCGGCCGCTCGTTCTCGGGCGGGAGGTTCTCGCGGACGGTCGAGAGCATCGCGTCGCGCTCCTCGAGCAGGGCCTCGTAGCGGTTCCGCTCCCGGAGCGCGTCGGCGACGCGTCCGAACTGCTCCCAGAGGGTGTAGTACTCGTAGTCGTCCGCGTACTCGCTCGGCGGCTCCCGGTGCTGGTCGCTGAACGTGTTGCCGAACCACGGCCCCACCGTGTCCCGGACCTCCTCGATGTCCGACTGCTCCCAGTTCTCCATCGTCAGGACGTTCGCGGGGTCGGCGAGGTGGACGTCGCTGTCGAGTTCGTACAGCGTCTCCTTGTCGGGATTCCACGCGGCGTAGAGGTCCGCCCAGTCGACCGAGACGCCGTCGAGGGGGTCGACGAAGGCGCTCATCAGCGAGTCGGTGTACTCGGGCGAGTAGACGCCGGTGAGGTCGTCTCCCCGGCCGAGCGCGAGCGCCATGTCGGCGTGGTGGCTCAGCACCGTGAACACGTCCTCGGGTTTCGACTCGAACTCTACTTCTCCGACCGGGGCTATCGACGCCGTGTACGCCGGTTCGTCGTCGGTCTTTCCCCCCGATTCCGCGTCACCCCCGGCGGAACAGCCGGCGAGCAGCCCGCTCCCGACGACTGCGCTGCCGTATGTCAGGACCTCCCGTCGCGTCGGTTCCGGTGATCGCGTGGAATCGCTGCCCATGAGGTTTAGGCTACCCTAAAACACCATAGTGATTCCGATTCCTAGGCAGGCCTAATACTCGTCCCAGTCGGTTCTCGTCGAGCGCGGACGACCGCGGCTACGCTACGAGACGGCTGTTACGCGGCGTCACCGACGACGTTTCCGAGGACGCGGTCGCCGAACGCGAGGACGAGCAGCGCGCCGACGAGGTCGAAAACCAGATCCAGCAGCGTGTCGGTCGCCCCGTAGTGGACGAGTATCGGTTCGAGGCCGACGCGCTCTGCGACGGCGTGGATCCCGTATTCGAGGAGTTCCCACGCGAGTCCGAGGGTGACGACGGCGGCGAGGACTCGCGGGCGGGGATCGCGGCCGTTCCGACGCGCCGCCGCGAAGACGGTCCCGCCGAGGAGCGTCGCGGAGTGGGCGTGCGTGAGATGGTCCCACCACCACACGTCGTCGTACAGTCCGAGCATGCCAGCGGCGTGGGTGACCATCGCCGACTCCACGTACAGCCGCTGCCACGGGCGGAACTCGACGCCGTACCAGCGTTCCGCGAGCCCGGGGAGGTACGTGGCGGCGAACGAGAGGGCGGCGTTGACCACCGCCCCGGGGTTTCGCCGCCGAAGCCCGGCGAGAAACACCCCGAGTATCGCGCACCTGATACCGCCTTCGGCCGTCCGTTCCGCCGCCGTCCGTGGGGACTCCGTCATCGATACTCGTTGGTACGCCACAGCTCGGAAAATAGGTGGTGATCCGCGCAGGCACCCACCGATCACGTGGTTCCGGATCCCCGCTCCGACCTGCGGCTTGATGACTCCCGGGAACGAACAACCGTCCAACGGATGTTCCGAGACGTTCTCGTTCCGACCGACGGCAGCGACTGTGCGGGCGTCGCGGTCGAGTACGCCGCCGACCTTGCGGGACGGTACGACGCCGACGTCCACGTGCTGAACGTGGTGGACAACCGGCGCGTCGAACACGGCCCGCACTACGACGAGCGCCGTGAAGCGGCCGCCGAACTGGTCGATTCCACGGCGGATCGGCTCGAAGACGACGGGCTCGGGGCCGAACGGGCCGTGCGGACGGGGGTCCCGTACGAGGAGATCGAAGCGTACGCGTCCGAGGCGGGCGTCGACCTCGTCGCGATGGGGACGCGCGGGCGAACCGGTGTGGACGAGCACCTCCTCGGGAGCGTCACCGAACGAGTGGTTCGATGCTCCGACGCCCCGGTCCTCACGGTCCGGACGATGGACGATTCGGCCGTCACGTTCCCATACGACGACGTTCTCGTGCCGACGGACGGCAGCGACGGCGCCGAAGCCGCAGTCGGTCCCGCCGCGAGCGTCGCCGGCACGTACGGCGCGACCCTGCACTCGCTCTCGGTCGTCGACACGCGGTCGCTCGGGATCGACGTCCGCTCCAGCGCGCTCGTGGACGCTCTCGAAGACCAAGCCCGGGACGCCGTCGAAGCGGTCGCGGAACGGGCGTCGGCGGCGTCGGTGGCGAACACCGAGACGGCGGTCGACCACGGCCTGCCGTCGGAGTGCGTCCGAGCGTACGTCGAGGAGAACGACGTCGACCTCGTCGTGATGGGCACGCACGGCCGGAGCGGGGTCTCCAGGTACCTCCTCGGGAGCGTCGCCGAGAAACTCGTCCGCACCTCGCCGGTACCCGTGATGACCGTCCGGGAACCGACCGGGGACGAGGCGTAGCGGCGCCCGTTCCCCCGGGCGATGCCGTCCTCGTCCGCTTTGGCCGGCGGGGTCGCCTGCAGGGCGACTCAGTCCGACAGGTCCGCCCTGAGGCCCGCTGCGGCGTCCTCGACCACGTCACGGGTACGATCGATGCCGGGTTCGACGAGCATGGTGAACACCCCGTGGACGAGGTCGTCGTAGTGGTAGTGCGTCGTCGGGACGCCGGCCTCGGCGAGCGCGTCGGCGTACGCCCTGCCTTCGTCGCGGAGCGGGTCGAACCCGCACGTCTGGACCGTCGCGGGCGGCAGCCCGGCGTGGCTCGCCGCGCGGAGCGGCGACGCGTATGGGTTCGCCCGGTTCAGATCGCTCGGGAAGTACTGCTCCTCGAACCACCGCATATCCGCCTCGGTCAAGTAGTACCCCTCGGCGTTCTCGTAGGAGTCCCAGTGCGTGCTCGCGCTCGTCACCGGGTAGATCAGCAGTTGCGCGTCGATCGCCGGGCCGCGACGCTCCCGGGCGAGTAGGGTGACGGCCGCGGCGAGGTTGCCGCCGGCGCTGTCGCCGCCCACGGCGAGGCGGCCGTCGCCGCCGACGGCGGCGGGGTTCTCCGCCACCCACTCGGTCACCGCGAAACAGTCTTCGACGGCCGCGGGGAACGGGTGCTCCGGTGCGCGGCGGTAATCCGCGGCGACGATCACGCAATCGGCCGCGTTCGCCAGCGCGCGGCAGGCGGCGTCGTGGGTCTCCAGGTCCCCGAGGACGAACCCGCCGCCGTGGAAGAACGCCAGCGCCGGGTGCGGCCCGCCGCCGTCGGTTCTCGGGGTGTACACTCGGATCGGAATCTCGCCGTCGGGGCCCGGGACGGTCCGGTCCTCTGTCGCCGCCACGTCTTCCCGGTCCGACGGGTCCGAGAGAAACGCCGCCGACAGCTCCCGGGCCTGCTCCGCGCCGACGTCCGCGAGGTCGGGTTGGCCCAGTTCGTCGAGGAAGTCGAGGTAGTCGCTGACCTGGGGGTCGAGTTCGGCCATATCCCCTGATCGGTCGATAGGGGCAAAATTGTGGGGATTGTGAACGGAAAACAACCCAGAGAGAATTCACCGCAAGGATCAGCTATTTGCCGCCCGAACGCCTTTCTCTGCCAATGAACGATGAGATAGTTCGTCTCGGAGTCGTAGGGCTCGGGTTCATGGGCCAGACGCACGCGACGAACGCCGAGACGTTCGGACACGAGGTGGTGGCCGGCGCGGACGTGGTCCCCGAATCCCGCGAGGAATTCGCGGCGGAGTACGGCGCCGCGACGTACGAGGACCCGGTGGACATGTACGACGCGGAGGAGCTCGACGCCGTCGCCGTGGCGACGCCGAACGCGTTCCACGAGGAGGCGGTCGTTCCCGCGCTGGAGCGGGGGTACGACGTCATCTGCGAGAAGCCCCTCGCACACGACCTGGAGAGCGCGGAGCGCATCGCCGCGGCCGCCCGCGAGGCGGACGCGTTCTGCACGGTCAACTTCCACAACCGCGTCTCGACGGCGGCGGAACTGTTCAAGGGCTACCAGGACGACGGTCGCTTCGGCGACGTCCGCCACGTCCGGGGCAACTACATCCGCTCGCGCGGCATCCCGGGCGTCGGCTCGTGGTTCACCGACGAGAACCTGTCCGGCGGCGGCGCTGTCGTGGACATCGGCGTCCACGCCATCGACTTCGCGCTCCACCTGATGGACTACCCGGCCGTCGAGAAGGTGTTTGCCGTCACCCGCTCGGAGTTCGGCACCCGGGACGACTACGTCGATCCCGGCGACTGGTACGAGGCCACCGACGAGGCCGTGTTCGACGTCGAGGACTCCGCGACAGCGATGATCCGCCTCGCCGACGACCGGACCATATCGCTGGAGATCGCGTGGGCGGCGAACGAGGCGTCCTCGCAGGAGTTCGTCGTCCGCGGGAGCGATGCGGGCGCGAGGCTGGACCTCGGCGGCGACGGACTGACGATGCTTGAGTCGGGCAAGCAGGGGACCGACCACCTGGTCGACTCGGCCATCGACACCGGGTCGATCGACCACACGGGCTGGGAGGGCAGCGACAAGCGCTTCCTTGACGCGGTCGCCGCGGGCGCGGAGCCCGAGACCACGGTCGAGGAGGCGCTCACGGTCCAGCGCGTCATCGACGCGATCTACCGGTCCGGGGAGTCCGGCGAACTCGTCTCGGTCGACGAGGCGGACGCGGCGACGCGGGCCGGGGAGTAGGCCTCGGCCGCCCGAAAGGACGAACTGCCCCCGGCGCCTAGTCGGACCGTGACCCGGCGCATCCCGCGGTTCCGGCCCGGACTGCCGGTGGCGATGGAGTGGCGCGACGTGCTGTTCGCGAACTGGCCGGTCGATCCCGACCTCGTCGCGGCCCACCTGCCGCCGTCGCTGTCGGTGGACACGCACGAGGGCCGGGCGTGGCTCTCGGTGGTCCCCTTCCTGAACGACGACGTCCGCCCGCTCGGCGTCCCGGCTGTCGCCGGCCTCTCGCTCCCGGAGCTGAACCTCCGCACGTACGTCACCCGCGACGGGGTGCCGGGGGTCTACTTCTTCAGCCTCGACGCCGAGGGGCTGCTCGGGGTCCTCGGCGCTCGCGTCATGAACCACCTCCCGTACTACAACGCCCGGATCGCGATCGACGAGACCGACGACGGGACCCGGTTCACCAGCCGCCGCCGGCATCCGGGGGCTCGACCCGTCGACTTCGCGGCGACGTACCGCGGTACCGGCGACCGGTTCTACGCGGAGGAGGGATCGCTCGCGGCGTTTCTCACGGCCCGGTTCCGCTACTTCACGGAGGCGCAGGACGGCACAGTGCGGTACGCGTCCATCGACCACGACCCGTGGCCGCTGTACGAGGCCGAGGTCCGGATCGACCGGAACACGCTGTTTCGCGCCAACGGGTTCCGGCCGCCGGAGTCGGATCCCGTCCACCTCTACAGCCCTGGGGTGACGACGACCGCGTCGGAGAGCCGTCGATGGCGGCCGATCGACGACAGCGGTGCGGACTGATCCGCGCCGAACCTTTGACAGATAGTACCAAGGACACCGCGCTCCTACTCGACCGCATGGACCCGACTCCCGCGGCGGAGTGGCCGGAACGGCCCCTCACCGAGACCGAGGCGTCCGATCTGCTGGGTGACACCCCGGACCGACCCTATCCGGCGTTCGACGAACCGGTGACGGCCGTGTGGGTGATGGACCACGACCCGGCGACGCGGGCCGCCGTCCTCGGCCCCGACGCGCCGGGCGACGCCGTCATCGAGATCGTGCTGGAGACGCGCGGGTCGTTCCACATGTACAGCTACGCCGCTGGCGACGGCGAACCGGAGTGGACCTACTACGGCGAGGAGGAGAAGGAAACGGCGGGCGCGGAGCAGATGGCGGCGACGCTGGAGAGCTATCGGGTGCTCGCCGGGGAGAGCGACCTCGACTGACGGGCACGGTTCTCCGGTCAGAGGCCGAGCGCGTCCCGGATAGCGGCGAGGACGCCGTCGTCGCCCGTCGGTAGCTCGCGGGCCAGCGCGTCGACCTCGTCGTCGCCGAAGCGCTCGTCCTTCCGGGCGGACCGGAGCCACGCCTCCCACTCCGCCGGCGGCAGCGTGCCGCGCGAGTCCTCGCCCCACTGCTCGGCGAGCGCTTCCTCGTCGGGGAAGGGCACGTCCATGTCGCTCCCGCCCCAGTACAGGGGGACGAGTTTGAAGTCGTACTCCTCGTGGTTCTCGGCCCCCGTCCGCGGGATCGATGAGTCCTGCTCACCGGTGTCGAGCGGCGCGAAGCGGTAGGGGTAGTCGTTGAAGAGGAAGACGTCTTCCGGGGTGACGACCTCGCCGTTCGGGAGTTCGAGCGTCTCGGGCATCGGCTACGGGACGGTTGGGGCGCCACCTCCTTGAGGATGTACGTCTGTCTCTTCAGAACAGCGCGCCGACGAGCAGATACGTCAGCGCGCTCACGACGAGCAGGTACCCGCCGACGACGCCGACGGGCACGACCCCGGCGTTACGCAGCTCACCGAGGCGGATCTCGAACCCGAGGCCGGCGAACGCGAGCAGGAAGAGCGCGTCCGACGCCGTCAGGATCGGGTCGACCGCCCACCCCGGTATCGCGCCGACGTTCGTTAGCAGCGCGACGAGGACGAACCCGAGGAGAAACTTCGGAAAGTCGACCCACACCTGCCGAACGGGCTGGTCGATCGCCCCTGCGGTCCGGCCTGTGTACCGGATCGAGTACCCGACCGCGACGACGCCGATCAGCGCGTTGCGGGCGAGTTTCGTCATCGTCGCCCACTTCCCCGCGACGGGGGAGTGTGCGAACCCGGCGGCCGCGACGGGACCGGTGGAGAACATCGAGAGGCCGATCCAGACGCCGAACGGGCGCGGCGCGACGTCGAGCAGGCTACCGACCGCCGGGAACGCGACGAGCGTGACCGCGTCGAACAGGAGGATCGTCGCCGCGGCGTGGGCGATCTGGGACTCGTCGGCGTCGCAGACCGGCGCGACGGCGGCGATTGCGGAGACGCCGCAGATGCTCGATCCCGCCGCCAGGAGCGACCCCATGCGGTCGCCCAGCGCGGCGGCCCGCGAGAGCGCCTGCACGAGCGCGAGGCCGAAGGCGACCACGGCGACGATGAGGCCGACGAGCACCGGCCCAGCGGCGACTATCGCCTCCACCGAGAGGCTCGCACCGAGGAGGATGATACCGGCCTCTAGCAGCGTCGAGTGCGTCGCGACGCCCCGCTCCGCCCACGCCGGGATCCGGAAGACGTTGGCGGCAACGGCCCCGACGGCGATGGCGAGGACGAGCGGCGTCACCAGCGGGATCGCGCGCCCGAGAAGCGTCGCCGCGCCGGCGACGGCGACGAGCAAAAGCAGGCCCGGGACCGACCGCCGAGCGCCGGCGATCATGCGGCGTCCGCGCGCCCGCTGTCGGTCGACGTCGACGGGCGGCGACGGGTCCGTCGATCATCGGCGAGCGACGCCCGGCGTAGCCGCGGCCCGCAGGGTTCCATGCTCCCCACCAGAAGCCCCCGATGCAAAGAGGTTCCCGATCCGAGGACGGCCGCGAAGACGGCTCCCGACTCACTCCGGCGACTCGCCGAGCACGGCGTCGAGGAGCGCACGGGCGTCGCGCCGACGCCGCTCGCGCTCCGCCGGCGACTGCTGGTAGTCGAGGCGCTCCTCCTTGAGCGCTCGTTTGATCGCCGCGACCCGCTCCTCGCCGATGTCGCGGTCCCCGGGGATCCGCTCGTCGATCCACTCGTCGACGTGGGCCTCCCACTCCTCGCCGCCGTACGTCCCCTCCTCGACGCGCCAGTCCCAGAACTGGGCGAGTTCCCCCGGGAGGCCCTCCTCGCTTGCGCGGTGGTCCCGGACGAGCGACTTCGCGACGCGGGCGCCGTGCCCGGCGCTGACGAGCACCTGATGGGGGTCGCCTGAGAGCCACCCCGCGACGTAGAGGCCGTCCACGTCGGTCCTGCCCGTCGCCTCGTCGGCGTCGACGGGGTGGTTGCCCTCCTCGTGGAACTCGCCGTCCCGGAGGCCGGCGAGGTAGTCCGCGTCGTACGCCGTCGCGGCGACGACGTACGTCGCGCGGAGTCCCTCGCCCCCGTCGGTCCGGACGCGGAACGCGTCGCCGTCCCGCTCGACCCGTCGGACGTGGCCGTCGACGACCTCGGCGCCCTCGTACCGGGCGTGGCCCCTCGCGAGCGCGAGGAACGATTCGGGGTCGATCCCGAGAAAGCCCACGTAGTTCTCGACGAGATAACACCGCCGGATCGCCGACGTCCCGCGGTCGAGGACGACCGTGTCGAGCCCGTACCGCGCCGCGAACACGGCCGCCGCGAGCCCCGACGCGCCGCCGCCGACGACCGCCACGTCGTACTCCTCGCTGGTCGGCGCGTCGGTTTTCCCCGTTCTGATGGCGTCCGCGCGCGTCCCCTCGGACATCTCTCCCATAGTGTTTTAGGCTAACCTAAAACAATTTAACGGCTTCGGAGTTCCGCTCCGCAGAGCGACGAGCGAACGGACACGCAGTCCACGGCCGGGTGTCGAGCGATCCGGTACGGTGCACTGACGGAAGGAAGCGCTCGCCGTTACCGACTCAGGTCGTCGAACGAAAGCGGCGTCGCCGACTCCCAGTAGCGGTCGAACGTGTCTCTCGCCCACGACTGCACCGCCGCGTCGTCCGCGTCGACCGACGCCTGCAGAACGCCGTTGTCGTCGCGGACCAGCAGGTGCACGACGCCGTCGGCCACGGTCACCGCGAGCGGTATCGGTTCGTCTCGGACTCTGACCGCCGCGCCGTCGGCCGAGAGCAGCGACCGAAGCCGCCGGCGCAGTTCGTCGTCCTCGGCGAGCGCGTCGACGGCGCGCTTCGAGAACACGCCCCGAAAGGTCGCCGGTCCCTCCGTCACGCGGTCCTCCACCGCCGCGAGGCTCTGCTCGTTGAACGCGTGGGAGAACACCCGCACCTCGTCGGCGCCGGCGATCAGGTCGACCACCCGCTGAACCGGGGCGTTCGGGCGCGTACCGGACGGGACGGTGATGGTGGCGTCGGCGAGACGCCGGAGGTCGAAGTCCATCTCTCGCGTCGGCAGGTACCGCACGACGCCCCGAAGTTCGCTCTCCGTCTCCAGGATCTCCAGCAGGTCGGTGAACCCCTCAGCGACGAGTCGACCCGTCGCCGTCGCTTCGTACCGCCCGTCCTCGCGCCGGATCCACGACCGATCGTCGAAGTCGCTCAGGATACGTCCGAGCGTCGCCTGCGAAGCGCCCGTCTCCGCCGCCAGGTCGCTGCGCGCGTGCGGTCCCTCGGCGAGCAACTGTAGCACCTCGACGCGGTTCGCCGAGAGCGCGAGGAACTCTATCTCTTCGAGTGCCGACTCCATACTCCTTCCTTTCCCCGTCGCGCGGAAAGGACTTTCGCACCGTGAAACTATTTCACACCGTGAATAGGTGCGGCGGTGCTTGATCGTCTCTTCCCGTGAAATAGTTTCTGAACGAAACTATAAGCGGTCATCTCCTACGAGAGAGTAAGATGATACGTCGTTCCCTTTCGCCGCTTCGCAGTTTTCCGGTATCGTCGCTCCACGGGGTGAGTTCACCGTGGTAGACCGACGCGCCGTGGTCTTCTTCGCCGCCGCGAGCGTCCTCTTCGGCGGGACGTTCGTCGCCGCGAAGGCGGGACTGGAGTACTTCCCGCCGCTGCTGTTCGTCGCGTTCCGGTTCGACGTGGCGGCGGTCGTCCTCGCGGCGTACGCCGTCCTCACATCGACGCGAGACGAACTCGTGCCGCGCTCGCGCGGCGACGCGGCCGGCATCCTGGCAACGGGCGTCCTCTCGATCGGTCTCACGAACGCGCTGCTGTTCGTCGGGCAGCAGTACGCCACGAGCGCCGTCGCCTCCATCGTCTTCAGCCTCAACCCCATCCTGACGCCGGTGTTCGCGGCGGCGCTGCTCGCCGACGAGCGCCTCTCCGTGCGCGCGGCGACGGGGATGCTCGTCGGCCTCGTCGGCGTCGCGCTCGTCGTCAGTCCCGACCCGGCGAACCTCCTCGGGGGAGACGCCGTCGGCAAGGCGATCCTCTTCGCCGGCGCCGTCGCCGGCGCGCTCGGGAGCGTCCTCATCCGGTGGTCCGACGGCACGCTGTCGAGCACCGTCCGCACCGCGTGGGGGCTGCCGTTCGGCGCGGCCCTCTGTCACCTCCTCGCGTGGTCGGCCGGCGAGTCACCCGGCGCCGTCGTCTGGGGACCGGAGGCCGTCGCTTCGCTCGCCTACGTCGGCGTGTTCGCCGGCGCGCTGGCGTACATCGCCTACTTCGGCCTACTCGACACGGCGGGCGCGATCCGCGCGAACCTGGTGTTCTACGTCGTGCCGGTCGTCGCGACGCTGGGCGGGTGGGCGGTTCTCGGAGAGACGATATCGCCGGGCGCGGTCGCCGGGTTCGTCACGATCTTCGCCGGGTTCGCCGTGATCGGCAGCGAGTCCGTCGACGTTCGGAGGGCCGTCACGGCCGCGGTCGCGCGGCTTCGGGTGACCGACGACCGACTCGACGTCGGCGACGATCCCGGCGGGTTCGGGTCCGACTGAGCCGTTACTGCGCCGGGTTGGCGACTTCGGCGTCCTCGCCGAGGTACTGCTTCTCCCAGCGCTGTCGGTCCTCGATCTCCCGCCGTCCGCGGCTCGTGAGCCGGTAGGCGTTCGTCCGCCGGTCCTTCTCGCTCTTGTCGACGAGGCCCTTGTCGACGAGCGTGTCGAGATTCGGATACAACCGGCCGTGGTGTACTTCCTTCTCGTAGTAGCTCTCCATCTCCTCTTTGATCGCCAGCCCGTGGGGCTCCTCTTGCCCGGCGATGACGTACAGGAGATCGCGTTGGAAACCAGTCAGGTCGAACATCTTGAATTATCCTCGTTCCGAGATAGCAACACCTCGTTACTTAATAGTCGGGGGAGACGTGCGCGGTCCGCGGGCACGAGCTTATATCCGTTCCCGGGTCGTTGCGCCGACCACGATGACCGGAGACCCCGCACCGTACGACCACGTCTGGGCGACGGACGCGGCGATCCCCGACGGGACGTATCGCGTCGTCGGCGTCGAGGACGGCGTGACGCTCCTCCGCGTCGGCGACGCGTCGGGGAAGCGTGTTCACGACGGTCGGGTCTTCACCCTGTCGCGCGCGGAGTACGCGGCGCTGCCCGAGGCGGACAACCCCGACGAGGAGAGCGCCCTGCGCCGGTGGGGGCTCGTCGCGCTCGCGGCGGCGGTGTTTCTCGTCAGCCTCTCGCCGGACGCCGCGGACGCGCTCGGGGTGTCGCAGTCGGCGCTCAGGAACGTGGTCGTCGTCCTCGTCGCCATCGATCTAGCCGACAGGTTTCGGTGACGGAGGATCTCACCCATTTATGTCTCCGAGGCCCTTCCCTGTGAACGATGGATAGCGTCACCGAAGGGTCGGACGCGACGGCGTCTACGGACTACGACATAGTCGTCGTCGGTGGTGGTGTCGCGGGAAGCTTCGCGGCGGCGACCGCCGCCGACCGGGGAGCCGACGTGGTTCAACTGGAACGGAAGTCGGAGGAAGAGGCGGGCCACATCGCCTGCGGCGACGCGATAAAGAGCCCCACCGACTCGGAGCTGTACCCCGGCCCGATCGACATGGACGCTATCGCGGCGAACGAGGACGTCCTGGTAGACGAGAACATCGACCAGATCGAGTGGTGGGACGAGGACCTCGACGTGCGGAAAGTCCTGCCGTACGACAGCGGCAGCAACGTGATAGACCGGTACGAGTTCGGGCAGGCGCTCCTCAGCCAGACCGCGGAACAGGGCGTCGACCAGCACTTCGACACCGTCGTCAACGGCGTCCTTCAGGACGACCAGGTCCGGGGGGTCGAAGCGGTGCGCGACGGCGAGACCGTCGAGTACCGCGCCGACCTCGTGATCGACGCCGGCGGCTCCCTCTCGAGCGTGATGGCGTCCGTCGACTTCGACGACCTGGACGCGCGTCCCGAGACCAGCTTCGAGGAGCCGCACTACCAGCAGTTCGGCTCCGCCTACCGGGAGATACTCGTCACGCCGGAGGACGTGCCGTACGACAACGCGCTGGTCGGGAAGCCCTTAGAGGAGATGGGGTACGTCTGGTACTTCCCGCGGACCCCCCGGGAGATAAACGTCGGGCTCGGCTTCCAGATGAACAAGGAGCCGGTCGAACTCGTCGACCGCCTCCGCGAGGACGTCCGGGACAGGCCGGAGTACGAGGGCGCGGAACTCGACGAGGTCAACGGCGAGCCCGACAAGCTCGGCGCCGCGCTCGGGCTCCGGCGACCGCTGGACTCGATGGTGGCGCCCGGGTACGTCACCGTCGGCTGTAACGCGGGCACGACCCACCCCATCTCGGGCAAGGGCATCAGGGGCGCCGCCGTGACCGGGTACTCGGCGGGCAAGCACGGCGCCGAGGCGGTTCTCGGGGACGAGGACGGCTTCATCTCGGAGGCGGACCTCTGGGACCACAACTACTTCGTCTACGTTGAGCACGGCCTCGGCACCCGGATCGCCTCGAAGGACCCGTACAACATCGCCGCGTCGCAGGCGGGCATGGAGAACGTCAGGGCGGCCGTCGCCCTGCTCCCCGAAGCGGAGATAACGGACGTCGTCTCCTCCGAGGGCGATTCGTTCGGCCTCGGCAACGTCGCGACCCTCGCGGCCGGCGTCGCTCGGAACGCGTGGAGCCTGTTCGCCGGCGGCGGGTTCGATCAACTCGACACCTCGAAGCGGGAGGTGGTGGAGACGCTCGCCGACTTCGTCGCGACGCGGCGCTACGCCGACCAACTCGAACGGCAGTACGAGAACTACCCAGCGGACCGCGACGAGTTCTTCCGCTGGCGCGACGAGCGGGACGCGCTGGACGCCGAACTGAACGAGCGGCTGGGGGTCTCGGGATCCGAGGCGAAGTACTGACCGCCCGCACGGGGCCGTTCCCGGGGCCGCTCCGGCGAACGTCGCTTTCGACTCATCCGACGTTTGGCTCCCCGACCGCGAAAGACCGGTGCGGAGAGCGCCGCGAGGGGATCGATCCATCCACCGCGTCTCAGGGGCGGCTAGAGCCTGTGGCTCGCCAGCGACGCAGCGGCTAAGGACGGCGACTCACCAGCGGCGCGGCGGCCGGCGTTCGCGCCGCCGTCGCGGCCGCGTACGGCGATTTCGGCGGCGGTTCAGCCCCGGTCGCGTGGCAAAGAGAATATATTTACACGAAGCCGAGTAACTTTTTCCTTGGATGTCTACAGCCACGATACGGGACGTCATACGCGGTGACGGTGACCGATTCGTGTACATCGTCTCGGCGCTGGCGGCACTGAACGGACTACTGTTCGGGTTCGACACCGGCATCATCTCCGGCGCGTTTCTGTTCATCGAGGACACCTTCGTCATGTCCCCCCTCGTCGAGGGGATCATCGTCAGCGGAGCGATGGCCGGCGCGGCGGTCGGCGCGGCCGTCGGCGGGCAACTGGCGGACAGGATCGGCCGCCGGCGGCTCATCCTCCTCGCGGCCGGCGTCTTCTTCCTCGGCTCGTTCACGATGGCCGTGGCCCCGACCGTCCCCGTGCTGGTCGCGGGGCGGTTGATCGACGGGGTGGCGATCGGGTTCGCCTCGATAGTCGGTCCCCTGTACATCTCGGAGATCGCGCCGCCCCGGATCCGCGGCGCGCTCACCTCGCTGAACCAGCTCATGGTGACCACGGGGATCCTGCTCTCGTACTTCGTCAACTTCGCGTTCGCCGACGCGGGCGCGTGGCGCTGGATGCTCGGGGCGGGGATGGTCCCCGCGGTCGTGCTCGCCGTCGGGATGCTGAAGATGCCCGAGAGCCCGCGCTGGCTCTTCGAGCGCGGCCGGGAGGACGAGGCCCGCGCGGTGCTCCGGCGCACTCGCCAGGACGGCGTCGAAGCAGAACTCGACGAGATCGCCGAGACGGTGGAGAAACAGGCCGATAGCGGCCTGCGGGACCTGATCGCGCCCTGGCTCCGCCCCGCGCTCGTGGTGGGCCTCGGACTCGCGGTCTTCCAGCAGATCACCGGCATCAACGCGGTCATCTACTACGCCCCCACGATCCTCGAGTCGACCGGCTTCGGCGGCGTCACGTCGATCCTCGCGACGGTCGGGATCGGGACGATAAACGTAGTGATGACCGTCGTCGCCATCGCGCTAGTCGACCGCGTCGGTCGCCGGAAACTGCTGCTCGTCGGCGTCTCCGGGATGGTCGTCACGCTCGCCGTCCTCGGGATCGTGTTCTACCTGCCCGGGTTCGGCAGCGTGCTCGGGATCGTCGCGACGGTCAGCCTGATGTCGTTCGTGGCGTTTTTCGCCATCGGGCTGGGTCCGGTCTTCTGGCTGCTCATCTCCGAGATCTACCCGCTCGCCGTCCGCGGCTCCGCGATGGGCGCCGTCACGGTCGCGAACTGGGGCGCGAACCTCCTCGTCTCCCTCACCTTCCCCGTCCTGACGGCCCGGCTCGGGACACCGTCGACGTTCTGGCTGTTCGGGCTGTGTAGCCTCGTCGGGCTCGCGTTCGTCTACCGGCTCGTCCCCGAAACGAAAGGGCGGTCGCTCGAAGCCATCGAGAACGACCTGCGGGAGAACGTGTCGCTGACCGACTGACGACCGGCGGCGTCGCCCTTTCCTCGTGTCTTACCGTCGCTGATCCCCTGCGCCGACCTACGCCGCCTCCACTGTCTCCACCAGTTCGTCGTACGGGGGCTCGTTCGTCGGGTCGTCGGCGACCCAGGAGTACGCGACCGTCCCCTCGTCGTCGAGGACGTACACGGCGCGGTTCGCGATCCCGAACAGGCCGAGGTCTGGGATGTCTGTCTCGAGGTCGTACTCCCGGATCGCCTCGCCGCTCATGTCGCTGACGAGATCGAACTCGATACCGTGCTCCTCGCGGAACGCCCCCTGCGAGAACGGCGAATCGGCGCTCACGCCGAACACGGTCGCGCCGGCGCCCTCGAAGTCGTCGATGCGCTCCTGCATGGCGACCATCTCGTTCGTACACGGCGGCGTGAACGCCCCCGGGAAGAACGCGAGGACGACCGGTCCGTCGCCGATGTGGTCGCCGAGGTCGAAATCCTCGTGGTCGCTCGTCCCCTTCGTCGCCGAGAACACTGGTGCGGAATCTCCGGTGGACAGCATCGTCCTTCGTTAGGGGCCGATACTAGTTAAAACCAAACGCGAACGCCGGAGCGACAACGCGTCACCCGCTCGCCGATAGCCGGTGAGCGAGTGACGGTCGGGATCCCTACCTCCCGCCGTACCGTGCGGATGAAGGCGTTCGCCAAAGGGCCTATTCGGGACTCCCGCCAAGGTCGGACCGATGACGCTCGATCTCCGCGACCGGCCGCGAGCGGACCGCAGCGAACAGGTGTTCGATCTGCTTGACGACGTCGACGGCGGCGACTCGGTGGACATCGTCGGTCCTCGGCGGACGGAGCTGTATCTGCAGTGGTACCAGATCAAACGCGGCCGCCAGTTAGACTGGCGGACGACCAGGGCGGACGACGCGCTGGAGGTCAGCGTCACGAAAGCGGAACCGTTCGGCGACGGGGAGCGAAGCGAGTTCGACGTCCGCGAGATGCCGCCCCAGCGCCGCCACGAGGTCCTCCTAGACACGTTCGACGCCCTCGACCCGGAGGAGGGGTTCGTCCTGGTGAACGACCACGACCCCAAACCGCTGTATCACGAGCTGCGGTCGACCCGCGGCGACGTGATCGACTGGGAGTACCTGAGCGAGGGCTCCAACGAGTGGCGGGTAGAGATCGTCAAGACCGGGGCGTCGGACCCGGCTGACGACGGAGTCGTCACGAAGTTCGACGTCCGCGAGATCCCGAAGCCTGAGCGCCACCCGACGATCCACCACCGGTACGGGATGATCCCGGACGGAGGGACGATGGAGATCGTCGCGCCGCACGAACCGCGCCCCCTGTACGGCGAGTTCCGGGAACGGTACGGCGAGTCGTTCTCGTGGGACGTGATCGAGGACGAGCCCGGCCGCTGTCGCGTGCAGATCACCAAAGCGGAGGACGCCGAGACGGGGAGCGGAGACGACTCGGCGGCGGCACAGTCGCTGGAGGTGACGGCGGAGATAGACGTCCGCGATCTCCCGCCCGCTCGACGCCACGAGAAGATATTCGAGGAGTACGAGGGGCTCCGGTCGGGCGAGGCGTTCGTCCTCGTGAACGACCACGACCCGAAGCCGCTCTACCACCAGTTCGAGGCCGAGGCCGGGGACGAGTTCAGGTGGGAGTACCGGCTGAAAGACCCCGGCAAGTTCAGGGTGCTCATCGGCAAGGCCGACGCGTCAGGCACCGAGACGACTACGAACGAGACCCCCAACGCACCGTTCTGATCGCCATGACCGAAACGTCTCTCGACCCGGACCGACGGCTCGGCGAACTGGTCACCGAAGCGCCCGAGCTCGCGCGAGCGCTCGAGTCCCTCGGGATCGACTACTGCTGCGGCGGGGACCGGACGCTCGCCGAGGCGTGCGCCGAGGCGGACCTCGACCTCTCGACCGTCCGCGAGCGACTGGCGGACGCGCGCCGGACGGACGCCGACGAGCGGATCGAGCGCGAGTCGCTGTCGGCCCTCGTCGACGACATCGTCTCCACGCACCACGAGTACCTCCGGGATGAGCTCCCGCAGCTCGAAGAGCTCGTCCGGAAGGTCCGGAGCGTTCACGGCGAGAACCACCCGGAGCTCCGCGAGGTCGAGTCGGAGTTTATCGCCCTCTCGGAGGAGATGCGGACCCACACCGAAGAGGAGGAAACGGACGCGTTCCCGGTCGTCGAGAAGCTCGACCGCGGCGAGCCGCTCGACGGCGCCGAGGCCGAGACGCTCCGCGAGACGTTCGAGGACCTCGAAGCGGACCACGACGAGACCGCGGCCCGCCTCGAACGGATCGCTGACCTGACCGACGACTACGCGGTGCCGGACGACGCCTGTCCGAGCTACCGGAGCATGCTCGACCGGCTCGAAGCGCTCGAACGGGACACGCACATGCACGTTCACAAGGAGAACAACGTCCTCTTCGAGGAGGCCGAGAAGCGGCTGTCCGGCTGACCCGCCCGCCGGGGCGCTCCGACGATATCGCCGCTCGATTCGCGACCCCCCATCACGCCAACCGCCGGACGAGCAGGTAAGAGTATCCGACGGTCCCCAGCAGCGCGAGCGCCGCGCCGAGCGTTCTGATCCGCTGAAGCGAGGGAAGGGTACCGACCGCCTTGAGGACGCCGCCGCTTCAGAGCGCGAGGATCGTGGTCAGGGCGACCCGTTCTGTCGCTCCCGGGAACCCCCCGGCCGTCACCGGGAAGAACTGGTAGGCGTAGCCGAGTATCGTCAGCAGCAGGAACCCGTCGAGGACGAGCGGGACGTGGACGGCGACCGCGAGGCCGGTCTCGATCCCGAGCGCGCCGACGGCGGCGACCCCGACGGCCGCGACGCCGCCGAGCGCCCCGAGACCGATCCCGTAGAGCCCGACCCGCCGCCGGTCGGTTCGGTACGCGACGACGGCGACAAGGGCGGCGTAGCCCGCCATCGCGACGAGTTCCAGCCCCGCTCCGACGAGGAACCACGGCGGCCGCCAGAACGCCGCCGACAGCACGGCCGGTGCGACTGCCCCGCAGCAGAGCACGGTCCGCGAGAGGGCCGACGGCGGCGTCACGTGGAAGAAGCCGGTCAGCAGTCTGGTCCCGAGAGCGAAGATCAGCAGCGCGGCGAACCCGGTCCCGTAGTAGTGCACGACCATCGGGAGCGTCGCGCCGATCGGGTCCGGAAACGGGGGCGTCGCGGAGAGCAAGGCGACGGTTCCGACGACGAGGTAGCCGACCGCGACCGGGATCGCTACCGTGCCGAGCCGCGTCGAGCGCTGCGGCCGTTCGCCGGCGCGGAGGACGACTTCTGGGTCGGCCGCTATCGCGGGGAGAACCGTCCGGAGGAGCGTCCAGACGAAGATCCCGACGCCCGCGCTCCACAGGGTCGCGCCGACGGCGGTGACGGGGCCGCCGAGTTCGAAGACCGAGTCGCCGGCGAGCAGCCCCACTCCGGCGTACGCGAGGGCGAAGTGGACGCCCGGGAGCCGCCGCGCGGAGAGCGTTCGTCCGACGTACGACGGGAGCAGGAGGTACGCCATGCCGAACACCATCGGCAGCGCGGCGCCGAGAAGACCGACGACGGCGACCGTTCGGAGCGACGGATCGCCGAGGAACGCGGCCTGCAGCGCGACCATCGAGAGGGCGCTCGCGACCGCGAAGCACCGCGTCCACCGGCTCAGGCCGCCGCTGACGGCCATGTTTCGGAGAACGAACGGTCTTCGGTCATCGAGGGGTCGCCGCGCGGTACGCGCTGGCGTCCGTTCGACGGGCGATTACGGCGTTTCGGGCGTTCGGACTCGGCTCTAGCGACTGCCACGGCGCTCACCGGTCGAGGTAGGGAACGCTCTCACAGAAACCTGTGCCCGCATATATTCGCCGGCCCCGATCGGCCGGCCTCGAACGATCGTCTTCGAACGAACCTCTATTGACGTGGGGCGCTCATCCCCGATCGATGGGCCGCCTCGAAGGACTCAGGGTGTTTCCGGTGAAAGGACTGGACGGTATCGACGTGGAAGCGACCGAGATCCTCGACGGTGGGACGCTGAGCCGCGACCGGGAGTTCGCGCTCTTCGACGCGGAGGGCGACGTCGTCAACGGGAAGCGGACCGACCGCGTGCACGACCTCGCGACCGACTTCGACCCGGCGTCGGGGGCGTTGCGGGTCGAAGCGCCCGACGGCGAGGTCCGTCGGTTCGACCTCGCCGAGGACCGCGAGCGGGCCGAACGGTGGTTCAGCGACTTCTTCGACGCGGACCTGACGCTCCGGCGAGACGCCTCGCTGGGGTACGTCGACCGGCGCGAGATGGGGCCGTCGGTCGTCAGCACGGCCACGCTCGAAACGGTCGCGTCGTGGTTCGACGGGATGAGCGTCGAGAGCGCGCGCCGCCGGCTCCGCGCGAACGTCGAGGTCTCGGGCGTCCCGGCGTTCTGGGAGGACCGGTTCGTCGGCGACGGGGCGCCGGCTTTCGAGGTCGGCGGCGTCCCCTTCGAGGGGGTCACGCCCTGCGGCCGCTGCGTCGTCCCGAGTCGAGACCCGGACACCGGCGAGCCGACCCCCGAGTTCCGGGAGCGGTTCGTGCGAAAACGGCGAGAATCGTTCCCGGAGTGGGCCGACGAGGGCGCGTTCGACCACCACTACTCGCTGATGATCATCGCTCGGGTCCCGGAGCCCGACCGCGGTCGAACGCTCCGCGTCGGCGACAAGGTGGACGTGGTCGAACGGTAGGTCCCGCGGCTGAGCCGCCAGACGAGCGACGATCTCGGTCGTCAAACCCGGAGCGGCGCGCTCGGAGTGAGCGATGGCTTCCTCAGTCGTCCGTCACCGCGGCGTCGCTCGGGGGTCCCGCAAGTCGTTCACGTACTCCTTCAGGACGCGCTCCTCGGCGCGGTGGAGGATCTCGCTGCACGTCGACTTCGCGATGTCGAGGTCGTCTGCGAGCTCCACCAGGGTCGTCCGCCTCGGCGTGTCGTAGTACCCGCGGTCGATCGCTTCGTCGACCAGCCACAGCTGGCGGTCGGTCAACAGCGAGTCCGACTCGACGTCCTGTTGCACCCGCTCCACGGTGTACGGGATCCCGACGTCGTCGAGCGTGTCTCCGAGCTTCGAGAGGTTCCGCTGGGGGAGCGTCTCCGCGAGCGTCATCTCGCCGTCTCTCACCTCGAAGGGCGTGTCCAGCGGCACGCCGGAACTCTGGAGCGAGGTCATCAACAGCGGCACGGTCGTCTCGACCTGTACCCGTCTGCCGTCGCCGTCGGTCTCGAACTCCGTCAGGTCCGTCACCGATTCGTACTCCCGGATTTGGTCACAGACCGCTGCGGGGTCGCCGCCGAGTAGCTCGATCCGGGCGACGCCGGTCGCGTCGTTCGCGGTCGCCGCGAGGACGCGGAACTCGGTGTCGGGATTCGCTCGGGAGACTTCGCCGATCCATACCGAGTCCGGGACCGTTATCGCGAGTTCTACGTAGGGCATGTTGTGGCGTGGTTCGGTCCTCGGACCGCCCGCGCCCGGGTCGATCCGATTCCCTCCTGCCCGCACGTTTTCGGCCGGCCTAAAAATATGTTGGCGTGAATATCTTCGGGACGAACTGCAGTGTCCGCTCCGCGGGTCGGTGCCGACCGCGAACGAGTCGTTCACGCCGGCGGATCAGCGCCGGCGACCGTCGGGCCGGTCGCGCTGTCGTTGAAGCCCGCCCGTCTCCTCAGAACGGGGCGTCCGGCGACCCCCGACTGGCGCTCTCGGATTCCTTGGCCTGTTCCATCGGGGTCGAGCCGACTTCAGCGCTGTCCTCGGGGTCCGCCGACACGTCGCCGGTCGCCAGGAACGTCTCCTCGAGCTCCGCGAGCTGGTCGTTTATCGCCTCGCTCTGGTGGTGCATCGGCGCCGCGCGGACCCGGACGAGGTCGTACTCGTGGCGCTCGGTGAGCCCGTTCCAAGCGCGAAACGACCCGATCGTCAGCGTGTGGGTCTGCGGACAGAACGGGGTCGTCGGCGTGAACTCCGCGCGCAACACGCGGTCGACCTCGTCCTCCTCGACGGCGCCGTCGCCGTCGGTCCGTTCGACGGCGTAGCGGTAGCCGGCGTTCCGGTGACGCGTGTCCAGGTTCAACCGGGCGAGGTTGTAGTTGAACGTCATGTCGTAGACCTTCCGCTCCTCGAACAGCTCGCGAGTCAGCCGGTGGAAGGCGACGTGGTCCCGTCCTTCGAGGACGTCGTGGCCCTCGAGGAACCGCTCCGGCCTCGGCGCGTTGTCGGGGACGAACTCGTCGTAGCCGTCGAACAGTTCGTCGTCGCTCTCCCCGAACGGAGACGGTATGCTCGGCATGGGTGCGGCTACGCCGACGCCCGGGGTACGGCTATTGCCGGAGATATTCGCGGTGCGACGTAATACGTCCGGCCCGGCCGCCGCGAGATCCCGCGTCGGCGTCCGGACGCGTCACGGCTCGCGGTGGATCTCGAGATACGTCGTGTACTCCCGCCTGAAGAGCCGCTTCCGTTCGGACTCGATCGCGAGCAGTTCGTGGCCAGTCTGGTCGGCTAACCGCGGGTACTCCTCCTCGGCCCGCCGGTCGGTGCTCTTGATGACGAGTACTGCGCCCTTCGGGAGGTCTTCGAGGGCTCGCTGGACGCGCGCGATGCCGCTCGCGCACCCGCGGCCGCGGTTGTCGACGGTCATGTCCGGTTCGACGTCGGGCGCGGCGTCGGGGACGGCGGGTTCGGTCACGCTCGTCACCTCCCTCCGTCGGTCGGCCCGTCGTCGGCCGCCGCTCCGAGGTCGTCGAGATCGCAGACACCGTCGATCGGGGAACACGCCCGCCACATCGGACAGAGCGTGAAGATGACGACCAGCGCACCGATGAACCCGACCTTCGCGAGGACGGCGAGCCCTAGCGTCGTTTCGAGGTACGCCCCGCTCGCGGTTCCGAGCGTGTCGACCGCCTGGTACAGCCCCGTGAGAAACAGCGTCGGGATGATGATCCGGACGGCCCACCGGAACCGTTCGAGCTGTTCGCCCGCCGCCCGTGCGACGGCCGCCGTTGGCCGCCGCTTCCCCGTCGGGACCGCGACGAAGATGTTCCAGACCGCGCCGCCGATCCAGACCGCGAACGCGAGCAGGTGCAGCGCCCGCACGCCGGCGGCGACGGGTTCGAACCCGCGGATGGCAACCTCCATGAGGGCCGTCGAGACGGTGACCGCGAGAGCGAGTCCCAGCGCCGTCGCGCCGAGGCGGCTCCGGAACCGGTCGTCGACGGCTCCCGTCCGTCGCGTCGTCCCCGCCGCGGCCGCGATCGCGAGCCCGAGCAGCGCACAGTAACCGACCACTGTCGGACCGTAGTCGAGCCGCGACGCGTACGTCCCGGCGACCGCGGCGCCGCTGACGGCCAGCACGACGAGCGCGCCGGCCGCGATCCGGTCGAACCGGTCGTACATCTCCGCGCAGTAGCCCTGCGCTCCGGCCGCGAGGTCGTCCGGGCGGACGAAGCCGTGCTTCCAGAGCAGTCCGCCGGCGAGAACGCCGAGGGAGACGAAGTACGCCCACCTCGCCGCCGCGAGCGCGGCGTCGCTACCGGCCAGCGTCGTCGACGCCCACGCCCCGACGAGCGACGCGGCGAGGATGACGCCGAGCGCGATCTTCGGCAGGACGTACTTGTCGAAGAGGTCGGTCGCTTCCCGGGTCTCGGTCCGCGTAGGTGAATCTGACATGGTCGACGGGGGCTCCCTGCCGACGGTTTAGGTCTCCCAAAACTAAGGCGCGGGGCCGGAGATATTCGGGCGAGGAAACACGGGGGCACGTTGGAAAGGTGTCCGGTATGGAGACGGTTTCGTACGATCGAGCGGTGGACGCGACGCGAGGCTCCGCGGTCGGAGCGACCGCGGGACGATGCAGGCGGGCGTTCGCCGGCGACGAGCGACGTTTGCCCCGCGGTAACGGTGCGGACCGGACTGCGGTGCGAGACACGGCGGCGAAACGGGAGTTGATCTGATGGGGTCGAACGCGTACGCGGACCGCGAACCGGTCACGACGCGGCGTCACGACCGAGCGTGGACGGCGGACCTGGAGACCGACGAGCACGCGGCCGACCGCCGGCTGGTCGTCGCGGAGGGGATCGAGGCCGTCGAACTGACGAGCCCCGGGCGGTTCGTCGACATCGTCACCCCCGAGCGTCACGGTCACCCGTCGTCGTACCTCTACCCGGCGCTGCGCTCGCTGGACGCGGATCTGCGGCTCTCCGACGAGGACCGCTGTTCCTGCGGCGGGTACGTCACGCGAGCGTTCCTCGGCGGGGAGTGACCGGCCGGCCCCGTTCGCCGGGCGCACCGTTTCGACGCCGGAGAGCTTCGGGAGGAGGCATTTACCGCCCCGCTCCGAGAGACGAGATACGAGCGTCATGGACACGACTCGAACGGACTCGACAGAGGCGTCGTGGCGGCGGGTCCCGCCCGATTCGGTCGCCGCGCCCGTCGTCCGACGGGTTCCGTACCTCGAACTGAAGCTCGAACACCCCTCGCTGGACCCGACCGCCAGCGGCGAGCAGTTCTACCCGGACGCGGTACCGTACGAGGTCGACGGCGAGCACCGGGTGTTTTACTGGCGCTCCGGGCTCCCGGACGCTGCCCCCGACCCAGCCGATTGGCGGCTCGCGTGCGCGACGACCCACGGGCTCGCCGGCGCGGAGTCCCTCCCCGCGTCGCCCCCGCCGCTGACGACTGACGGGGCGGTCGGGACGGTCGTCGTCGTGGACGGCACCGTCGCCGGCGAGGTGACGACGGCGAGGCTCGACTCGTACGCGGTCCCGAGCGTCCGGATCGAGGCGGTCGACAACTCTGCGGTCGAACTCTCCGCCAACGGGACGAGCTACGCCGTCCCGAGCGGCGACCGTCGGCGGATCGAACTCCCGCGACAGCGGGTCGAAGCGCCGGGCAAGGACGACCCCTCGCGGACGGTGACGCCGGTGCTCGCCGCCAGGTATCCCGGCCCTCGGACCGTCTACCATCCGGCGCCGGGGGCGTCGTACCGCCTGTTCCCCTCGTTCGGGCTCGACCTCTCCGCGGTCCCGAACCCGCTGCCGGTGCCGCTCGCGGCCGGGGAACTCGACGACGAGCGGCTGGCTGAAACGATCGGCGTCGATCTGTCCGCGCGGCCGTACGCCGAACGCGTCCTCTGGCAGGCGTTCGCCTACACCGCGTTCGACCCACATGCGGACTCGACGCCGAAACTGGCACAGCTACCGCGCGGGCACGTCGCGCTCCGCGTCGACTAGCGGCGTTAGGACGACTCGACGGTCGCTCGCCGCGGGGTCAGACCGCGCAGCACTTGACGTCCCGCCCCGACTCGGGACACAGTTCCAGACACGGGGCGGTGACGAGTTCCCGGAGCCGAGCGATCCCGTCTCTCGGCAGCGCGACGCCGATCTCCAGCGCCGTCCGGTCGTCGAGCGCCGTCCCCAGCACCGAATCGAAGAAGCTCGTCACGACGCAGAACCGCCACGCGACGCGCGCCGCCAGCGCCTCTCCGCGACTCGTGAGCGTCACCCCCCGGTACTTCTCGTGGTCGACTAGCCCCCGGTCGTCGAGCTTCGAGACCATCTCGGACGCGCTGGCGGGCGTTACGCCCAGCCGCTCCCTGAGGTCGCCGGTCGCGATTCGGTCCGCCTCGTCCGTCGACAGCGCGTCGATCGCGAAGAGGTACCGCGCTGTCGTGCGCTCCACGTCCGACGGCGAGGGCGACGTGGACGGTGACGCCCGCACCCGGTCGTTCGACGACATGCGTCACCGTTTCACACCCACTGGGGAAAACGTCGTCCCGAATTCCTTCCCCTCACGTGCCGCCGAGTGGCCGAACGACCCCTCTACCGGCGAGCGTCCGGCGACGGCCGACTCGTGCCGTCCCGTCGCCCGCGTCGAGACGCGAAGATCTTCGGGCGAACCCTCTCGATAGGCGCGGTCGATCGTTCGAACAGGATGTCAGGACGACAGCTCGACCTCCGCGAGATCCCCCCGCCGAAGCGACACCCGAAGATCTTCGACGCCTTCGAGGAGCTCGAGAGCGGGGAAGCGCTGACGCTCTTCAACGACCACGAACCGACGCCCCTCTATCACCAGATGGCCGCGGAGGTGGAGTCGTTCGACGCAGAGGGCTACACCGTCGACCGCATCGGTCCGCAGGAATTCATCGCGACCCTGCCGAAGAAGTAGTCGAGCGGCGCAGCGACCGGCGGTCAGCCAACCGACGGGTCCTCCCCGGGATCGAGCGAGACGGCCTCGATCCGCGCCAGCTCCTTCACCGACTGTTCTCCGTCGACGCCGGGACCGACGAATCGCGTCCCGGGGCCGGCGTCGACGAGATCCTCGCCGTCGCGGGCGAGAGCGACCAGCGCGTCGAGCGCGGTCGCTATCTCGACGTGGACGCGGTACCCGCTGTCGCTCGTCAGGCGGAGGTGCGTCGTCACCGGCGGCGCGCCGGCGGACACGAGCAGGTCCGGGACCGGCACGCCGGTCCACGACGCCGCGGTCCGGTCGCCGGTCGCGCAGACGACCGTGCACTCCCGTTCGACGGTCGGCCGCGCGTCGAGGTCCGTCCGCGTCAGCGCCAGCCGCTTCTCCCCGACGACCTCGACGGTCGCGCCGCCGTCCGCCTCGTGCTCAGGGCCACTCTGCGGGC
This sequence comes from Halostella limicola, assembly GCF_003675875.1. Classification (NCBI taxonomy): domain Archaea; kingdom Methanobacteriati; phylum Methanobacteriota; class Halobacteria; order Halobacteriales; family Natronoarchaeaceae; genus Halostella; species Halostella limicola. The sequence continues at coordinate 93,439 of NZ_RCDI01000004.1, forward strand.
CGCGGGGGTTGCGGGTCACGGGTCGCTTCGGTTACGGCCGGACGGCCGTAAGCACCCAGTCGTCGGGCGTCCGTCGCTCGACCGCGAACGGTTCGATCGCGCCCGGATCGGCGTCTGCGAGGTCGGCCAGGTACCCCCTGACGGGTGACGGGTCCCTGTCGCTGACGAGCGTGAGCGTCGCCCCGCTGTCGAGCGACGCGAACCGGTCCGCGACACGCTCGCGTCGCACTTCCGGGGGCTCGCCCCGAATGTCGACCGCGTCGTCGGGCACGTCCACGTCCCAGGCGGTCGCCGCGGCGTCGGTCACCGACTCCGCGAGTCGCTCCATCTCCGGCGGCGCGTCGCCGGGTGCGGGCGTCTCCTGGAGGTCCGTCGAGAACGGTATCTCGGCGAGGACCGGCGCGGACAGGGCGTCGGCGGGCGAGCTGCCGGGGAACAGGTCATGGTCGTCGCCGCAGGAGGGGCAGGTGAACCCGCCCATGTTGACGACGGCGCCGAGGACCGGCACGTCGTTGTCCCGGAACAGCTCGACGCTCCGCGCGGTGTCGTCGAGACTCGCCGGGAACGGGGTCGTCACGACGACGACGCCGTCGACCGGCACCTCCTGCAGCGTGGTGAGGACGACGTCGCCGGTGCCCGGCGGCAGGTCGATGACGAGCGTGTCCTCGGCGCGCCACGCAGCGTCCTCGAACAGCTCCGTCAGCGCGTCGTGAGCCATCGCGCCGCGCCAGGCGAGCGGCGCGCCGTCCTCCATCAGGCCGACGCTCATCACGTCGAGATCCGCGTCCGGGCCGGACGCGCCGACGGGAAGCGGTCGTCCCTCGTCGTCCGAACGGACGGGGCCGGACACGTCGAGGAGCCTCGGCACGTTCGGGCCGTGGATGTCGGCGTCGAACAGCCCCGTCGACCGTTCCGCGGCGAGCGCGCAGGCGAGGCCGGTCGAGACGGTCGACTTACCGACGCCCCCTTTCGCGCTAGCGACGGCGATCACCGTGTCGAACCCGGCGACTCCCTCGCTCCCGTCGCCCGCCGACGGGGCGACCGGCTCGACGTGGGCGCTCCCGACGCCGGGGACGTCGCGGACCGCCCGCAGCATCGCCTCCATCGCGCCGGTCGCGCTCGCCTCGTCGAACGCGTCGACGGCGGCCTCGACGGTCACGTCGGTCCCGTCGACCCGGATCGACTCCACCAGTCCCGCCTCGAAGACGTTCACGCCGGCGTCGGGGTCGCGGACGGCTCGCAGCGCGGCCTCCACGCGGTCTTCGAGGGGGCCCTCGTCCGGATTCGCGGTAGCAAGGCTGTCGTCCGGGCCGAGGGTGGCGGCGTCGGTATCCGTCTCCGCGGATCCACCGTTCGGTGGTGGGTTCTCGTCCGGTTCCCCGGACGGCGTGCGATCGGCGTCGGTCGTCGTGTGTGGGTTGTCGGTCATGCTCAGAGGTTCGGCGTTCGGTTGAGGTCGTCTTCGCCCGGCAGCGTACGGTCCGTCTCGTCGAGCGCGCCCGTGAACTGCCGGCGGAAACTGCCCGCGTCGACCTCCTGCGCGCGGGCGGCAGTCTCGCGGACGATACCGCTCTCGTCGTCCGCCAGCCGGTCCAGCGTCTCGCGGGCCCGCTCGTCGTCGACGCCCCCCAGCAGGTGTGCCGCCCACTCGCGGACCCGTTCGCTCGGGTCGTCGGCCGCGTCGACGAGCGCGGGGAGCGCGTCCTGGCCGCGGAGCTTGAACAGCGACACGATGGCGTTCCGGCGGGCGGCGTGATGCTCGTCGTCCAGCGCGGCCTCGATCGCGTCCTCGTGTTCGGCCCGGTCGAGCCGGTCCAGCGCGACCACGGCCTCCGCGCGGACCCACGGTTCGGGGTCGTCGGTCAGCGCGAGCGCCGTCTCCGCGGCCGCGGGACCGCCGAGCTTCGCTAACGCCTCGACGGCGAACTGCCGCACCTCGGCGTCGTCGTCGGTCGCGGCGGCGCTGCCCAGCGCACGGACTATGCGGTCGTCGCGCTCCCGCTCCGCGAGTTCGAGCGCGGCGCGGCGGCGCTCGACCGCGTCGTCGCCGGCGAGCGCGGCGATCAGCTCCGCCGCGGGGACGTCCTCGACCGGCTCGGTGTCGCTGGCAGCGAGCTCTTCCGGCGACGCCTCGCCGATCGTCACGTCGCGGTCGACCTCGATGTCCTCCAGCCCGTCGGGCTCCTCGTCGAACCCGGGGCTCCGCTCGGGGTGAAGCCCCGGATCCGGCGGCCCGTCGGTCGCCTCCTCCTCGTCTCTCATGCGGCCTCACCTCCCGGCGCGTCGGCGAGCAGCGCGACGGCGACGACGACCCCGAGCGCCCCGAGCAGCGTGCCGGGGACGCCGGCCGCGAGGAGCAGTCCCGCGCCGAGCGCGTCGTCGATAGTTCCCCCTCGAAGCGCGTGAACGAGTCCGGCGACGCCGGCCCCGACGGCGAGGACGACGAACGCGAGGGGCGCGCCGATGACCCCGCCACCGACGAGCAGCACCGCACCAGTCACGTACGGGGCGCTCGTCGCGACCCCGAACGTCAGAACGCCCGCGAGCGCCCCGACGATCAGGCTCGCTCGGTCGCCGCCGACGAGCAGCGACGTCAGCGCGACGCCGACCAGCGCCAGCCCGGCGCCGAGCGGGCGGAGCGTCGCGGCCGCCACGCCCGCCGTCGCAGCGAGCGAGGCGACGACGCCGGCAGTGAGGACGACCGCGACGCCGGCGCGCCGGACCGAGGCGGCACTCACATCACGCCGGAGCTGCCGGACGCGACTCCCGGCGGCGAGCCCGCCCCCGAAGACGACGCCGGTCGCGGCCGGGAGCCACGCCAGTGGCGACGCGAGCGCGACCAGCCCGAAGCCCCCAGCGAAGGCGAGGCCGACCCGCTCGCCGGGGGCGTCCGCGGTGCCCGCGACGAGCAGCGCCGCCAGCGCGGGGCCGACGACGGCGGCCGGGAGCGCGACGGTCGCGACCTCGACGAGGGGAGCGGGCAGCGGTCCCGGGGCGTTGTGGGCGACGCGGTACAGCGTCGCCGCCGCGACCGGGACGAGCGCGACCAGCCCCGCGGCGGTGCGCGTCGAAACCGGCGTCCCCGCCGAGAGCCGGGCGACGCCCCCTGTGACCCGGCCGGTTATCGCCTCCTCGACTCGGCGTCCGCTCACCGCGCGTCACCCCCTTCGAACCGGTCGGCGAGGGCGGCCTGGTCCGCGGTCACGAACCGGTCGAGGAAGGCGGCGAGTTCGCCGTAGAGCCCCGTGCCGCGCTCCTCGGCCATCCGGTCGGCGAGGCCGCCGGCGACGACGTGGAGGTGGCGGTCGTGGAGGTCGAGCCTGGCCCGCGCGGCGTCGGCCGATGACTCGGCCTCGCGGCGCGCGAGGTAGCCCGCGAACTCCAGCTGGTACGGGAGGTAGTCGTGGTTGTCGCGGGCCGACTGGTCGACCTCCAGACCGAAGTAGTCGTACGCCCGCGCCAGGTCCAGGTTCACGTCGTTCCACGACGCCTCGGGCCGGTAGGACGTCTCGTACAGCGACACCGCCGGCCCCTCGCTGTCGAGCGAGCCGTCGGTGCGGTCCTCGTACTCGGCGTAGCCGACCGTGAACAGGTCGTTGAACCGAGCACAGAGGGTCTCGTGGTCGTCGTCGACGGTCAGGTCCGGCGGGTCGACCGCCAGTCCGGTCGCGTCGACCAAGTCGCGACAGGTCGCGTCGACGCGGCCGTCCGCGATCCGGGCGTACAGCGACTCGTCGGGCTCGTCGAACAGGGTGGCGAGGAGCGCGTACACCCCGCCGCGGGCTGCCGCCTCGCGGTCGATCCGCCGCGGGTCGATGGTCGCGGGTGCGGCGGCTCCGTCCTCCTCGGCTCCGCTGTCTGTCCCGTCAGCGCCTGGTCCGTCCGGTCCGTCGCGGCTCGCGTCGGCGGTCATCTCGTCTCACCCCGCGTGGTCCGCACGGCGTGGATCGTCACCAAGGCGACGCCGGCGATAGCGAGCCCGGCGACGCTCCACAGTATCGTCTCGTACGGCGGTCCCTGGGGGCCGGATCCCAGCGGGAAGTGGTACCACTCGCTGACCGACTTCTGGCCGGACCGCTCCATGTTCGACCCGTTCCACGCCGCGAACGCGACGTCGACGTCGCGGTCGACGGCAAAGGAGGTCCGGTTCTCCGCGTCCGCCGGGATCTCCCGCGACATGACGACCGTCCAGCGGCCGTCCTCGTGGGTCGTCGACGTCTCCACCGCGGTCCGCTCGAACTCGGTCGTCGTTCCGGGACCGCCGGCGAGCAGCTCCTCCGACTCGCCGTCTGCGCTCCAGTACCAGACGTTCACGGGGTTGTCCGTCCCGCCCATCGCGATGGGCGGACGGGCGCTGCTGTTCGCCGGCAGCTGGACCGCGACGGCGTCGACGAACGCTCGCGGGCCGGTGGCGTTGCGGTCCGCGGTGCCGTCGGCCCACGAGAGCCGGAGGTAGAACCGGTCGTCCGTCCGGGCGGACTGGACGCTGAGCGTCTCGACGGTCGTGTCGCTGGCGTTCGGCACGCCGCTCGGCGCGGCGGCCATCGGCACGTCGACGGCGGGAACCGCGTTCCACGCCTCGCCCGTCGGGTCCTGCGGGTCCTCCTCGGCGTCGACCGACTCGACCGGGATCTGGTTCGCCGGCCGCGCGGCCGCGAGCATCGGCGCGAGCGCGGTCGTCACCAGGATGAGGCAGGCGACGACGACCGCGCCGACGGCGACGGACCGTCGATCGCCGGAACTTCCCGTTCGATTGTCGGCGCCGCGCCGCCGTTCGCGCGGTCCGCTCATCGCTGACCACCTCCGGTCCGGTACGCCGACCTCGGTACCGGTTTCGGCGGGCGCATCAGTCGAACACCTCCAGTCTGTACTTGCGTGCTGGGTTCGTGTCGGTGAGCATGTCGAGCAGTTCGCTGGAGCCGCCGCGGTTCACCTTGTCGCGCTCCCGCTCGATGGTGTCGAGCGCGTCGTGGACCCGCTCGCCGAACAGCTCCTCGAGGTACGTGCGCGGGATGCGGTCGACGTCGACCGTCTCGCCGTCCTCGGAGTGCTGCGGCGGCGCGTACGGCGGGATGTAGTAGACGTTCGGCTGGGTGCGGTACTCCGGGTGAAGCGGCAACGCGACCTCGTACTCCTCGACCAGCTTGTAGATCGGCCCCTCCTCGTCGTCGAGGAAGCCGACCAGCCGCAACTGCGGCGGACAGTCCTCCGCGCAGGCCGGGGCGAACGTCTCGCCGTCGGGCCCTTCCCCCTCGATGCGGGGGTAACAGAAGATGCACTTCTCGGACGTCTTCTGGGCCGCGTTGTAGTACACCTTCTTGTAGGGACAGCCCTCGACGCAGTAGCGGTAGCCGCGGCAGCGCTCCTGGTCGATCAGGACGATGCCGTCCTCCTCGCGCTTGTAGATGGCCTTGCGCGGACACGCCTCGACGCAGGAGGGGTGCGTGCAGTGGTTGCAGATGCGCGGGAGGTAGAAGTAGTACGAGTTGGGATACTCGCCGGCCCCCCGGTCCTCGTCCCAGTTCGGCCCCCACTCGGGGTCGCCGTCGGGCCGGAGCGGCCGGTCGCTCCCGTCGTACATGATCTCCTCGTGGTTGAACTCCCACGACTCGCCGTAGTCCTCCTGGTCCGGGATCTGACCCGGCTGGCGCTCGCTGTGCTCGTCCGACTTCCAGCCGCCGCCTTTCTCCTCCCAGTCGCGCGGGTAGCCCTTCCCGGGCTTGGTCTCGACGTTGTTCCAGTACATGTAGTCGCGGCCGCCGCCTTCCGTCCACAGCGACTTGCACGCGACCGTACACGTCTGGCAGCCGACGCACTTGTTGAGGTCCATCACCATCGCAACCTGATGGTCGACGCCGTCCGCAATGTCGACCGTCTCGCCGTCCTGCGCGGTCATCAGTCGTCACCTCCCTTCTTCCGCACGTCGACGCGGACGTCGCTGTTGACGCCGGTCGGCCCCCAGTAGTTGGGGAAGAAGTAGAGGTGTTCCCCGGTGTCCTCCGGGTATTGCACCAGCTGGGTCGGCTTCATGTACATCGGGACGAGCGTGTTGAAGTTGTTCCGGCTCGGATACTGGAACTTCTCCCAGGAGAAGAAGTGCCTGACCGTGCCGGGGTCGCCGGACGGGTAGAGCTTCGCCTGCACCTCGACCGACCCCATGTCGTTGAACACCTCGACGGCGTCGCCGTCCTCGATGCCCCGCTCCTCGGCGTCCTCGGGGCTGAGGAAGACGGTCGGCTCGCCGCGCTGGAGCCGCAGCATCTTCTCGCTGTCCCGCCACGTCGAGTGGATCGCCCAGCGGCTGTGGGGCGTGTTGTACTCCATCGGGTAGTCGCCGCCCGTCTCCGACGGTCCCTCCTTGTGCGTCGGCAGCTGCTCGCCGAGTTCGAGGAACCAGTCGTGGTCGACGTAGTACTGCTGCCGGCCGGTGACGGTCGGCCACGGGTTCTTGTCCTGCACGAAGTCCTTCCACGGCGCGTACGCCTCGCCGTCCTCGATGTCCGAGGTCCAGTGGTCGCCCGCCTCCAGCAGGCGCTGGGGCTGCTCGACCGTGTCCGCGAACGTGATCTGCTCGTCGCTGTCGGCGGGGTTCGACTCCTCGGAGTGGTCGAGGATGTACTCGCAGGCGGCGCGGTCCTCCGCGAGCGCCCCCTCCTCGTCGGTCGACCAGTCGCGGACGTAGTCGTCGTGGACCGACTGGAGGTCGATCTCCCGGTCGAACTTCCGGTCGGGCACGGGGTCGACCCCGCGCTCTGTGGCGACCTCCTGGATCTTCGCGGCGAGTTCGCGAAAGATCTGCCAGTCCGTCTTCGCCTCGCCCAGCGGTTCCACCGCGGGCGTGAACGGGTGCACGTAGGTGTGCATGTCCGTCATCGACAGGTCGTGCTTCTCGTAGTGGCTCGCGGTCGGCAGCACGATGTCGCTGTACAGCGCCGTCGAGTCCATCCGGAAGTTGATGTCGACGACGAGATCGAGCTTCGGCCACAGCTCCTCCTCGACCGCGACCCCGCCTTTCGCCTGGTTGAAGTAGTTCCCCCGCCAGACGAACATCGTCGTCGGGTCCGGTCGGGAGCCGTCCTCGCGCTCCTCGGGGTAGACGGGCATCCACCCCTCGTCGATCGACTCCCGTATCTTCGCAGCGGTGTCAGGGTCGGTGTTGTCGAGGATGCCGGCGTGGTAGTAGGTCCACAGCGTCGTCGGCACGCCACGGACGTTCCCGGTCGGGAAGGAGAGCGTCTTCCAGCCGTGGAACGTCCAGATCTTCTCCTGGCCGACGTAGTGGTCGAGCCCGGTCCCCTGCTCGCCGAGGTTGCCGGTCAGCGTGACGAGCAGCTGGATGGCGCGGTTGCCCAGGTCGTTGTGGTACCAGTCGTTGACGCCTTTCCCGTGGATGATCTTCGCCTTGTCCGCCGCGGCGAACTCCCGGGCGATCCGCTGGTGGGTCTCCCTGCCGACCCCCGTCTCCTCGTGGACCGTCTCGGGGTCGTACTCGGCGAGTTCGTCGCGGAGCTCGTTCCACACCGTCCGGACCCGCACGGTGCCGTCCGTCGTCTCGACCGTCCGCTCGGCGTCGAGCCGGGGGTCGAAGTCCAGTTCGATGCTCTTCGAGTAGTCCTTCTGGCCGTCCCGCTCGCCGAGGGACCCCGGCGCTTCCCGGAGCCGCCCCTCGTCGTCGACCATGAGGAGCATCCACTCGGGCCGGTCGGCGTCGGTATCGACGGCGGGTACGTCGCTCGCGCGGAGGAACTTCCCGGTGTCCTCGCGGACCAGCAGCGGCATGTCCGTCTGCTCCTTCAGGTGGGCCTCGTCGTGCAGTCCCTCGTCGACGATGGTGCGGGCCATCCCCAGCGCCAGCGCGGTGTCAGTGCCGGAGTCGGGACTGATCCACTCGTCGGTGTGGATCGCCGTCTGGGAGTAGTCGGTGAACACGCCGACGCGCTTCGCGCCGTCGTACCCCGCTTCGAGGAAGTACTTCGCGTCGGGGATGCGCGTGACGTTGACGTTCGACCCCCACGCCATCAGGTAGTCGGCGTTGTACCAGTCGGCGCTCTCGGCGTTGTCGGTCTGGACGCCCCACGTGATCGGCTGGCCCGGCGGCAGGTCCGAATACCAGTCGTAGAACGAGTGGGAGACGCCGCCGAGCAGGTTGATCAGCCGGGAGCCGCTGGCGAAGGAGACGGGACTCATCGCCGGGATCGGCGTGAACCCGCTGATCGCGTCGTAGCGGCCGGCCTGCACCTCGTCGACGACGTGTTCGGCGATCTCGGTGAGCGCCTCGTCCCACGAGACGCGCTGCCACTTGCCCTCGCCGCGCTCGCCGACGCGCTTGAGCGGGTGTTTGACCCGCTGGTCGGCGTTGACGTAGTCGGTGTAACAGGCGCCCTTCTGGCAGCCGCGCGGGTTCGGGTCGGGGAGGCTCTCGTCGAAGCGCGGGTAGTCGCCCGCTTGCTCCTCGCGCCAGACCTGCCCGTTCTTCACGTAGACGTTCCACGAGCAACTGCCGGTGCAGTTGACGCTGTGGGTCGAGCGCGCGACCGAGTCCCAGTCCCACTCGTCGCGGTAGAGGTCCTCCCACTCGCGGTAGGGGTAGTCGCCGATGGGGTCGTCGACGGTCTGCAGTCCGTTCATCCCGAGCAGCCCGTCGCCGGCGGCCGACGCGCCCCCGAGGCCGAGCACCGACGCGATGCCGACGCCCTCCAGGAAGCTGCGGCGGGAGACCGCCCCGCCGGAGTCCGCCGGATCGCCCGGCGGGTCGCCCACTTCGGGGCCGTCGCTCGCGTGCTCCTCGCCGTCCGGTACCTCTGTCGTCTCGTCGGTGATGTCGTTTCGAGTCATTCGTCTCTCCGTACGAAAACCGTCGTCAGTGCGAGCGCTACGCCGACCGCGCCGAGCGCCGCTCCCGCGACCGTGTCGCCGCCGGTTTCGAGGCCGAGCGCGACCAGTCCGACGCCGAGGAGCTTGCTCGCGCGGTCGAGATGCCGGTACGTCCGGGCCGACAGTTCGATCCCGGCCGTCCCGTCCGCGGCGGTGCCGGCGTCAGTCATCGTCGGCCACCTCCGCGGCGTCTCCCCGTTCGCTCGGCTCGCCTTCGTCCCGCAGGACGCGGTAGGTCAGCAGGCCCGAGGCGAGCGGGACGACCAGCAGCGCGACGGTGAGAACCTGGTTCACGGCGCCGGTCCCGACGCCGAGCGCCCGCGCGAGCAGGTTGTTCATCCCCGCGATGGAGGCGATCATGATGGTCTGGACGGCCGCGACGCCGACGGCGGTCTGCCACGGGCGGTCGAGCGGGCTCGCCGTGAAGTGGACCGGCTCCTCGTGGTAGTCGACGAACGGCCAGAGGGCGACGGCGCCGAACACCAGCGTCGGGAGCAACACGCCGCCGACGAACTCCGTCGACACGTGCACGCCGACGACCGGGATCGTGAAGCTCATCCACGCGGGCAGCAGCTTCAGGAAGCCGTACACCCACATCAGGAACCAGTCCGGCATGATGAGCTCCGGCGTCCCGGCGGGGTCGTTCGGGCCGTACTCCGCGATGTTGTGGACGGGGAGAAAGCCCGCCAGAATCGCCAGCGTCGCCAGCGTCAGGAAGAACACGACGGCGCTGACAGCGGCCTGATTCGGGAACGCCGGCAGCCCGACCACGACGCTGTCGTCGCTCTCGTCGACGGTCGCCGGGCCGCCGTCCGGGGCCGTCCCCTCGTCGGCGGTCGGCGGGGGCCCACGCACGTCGTCGTCGCGCGGCGCTTCGGTGTGCTTCTGGCGGACGAGGATCCCCATGTGGACCGCGAGCAACACGGTGATGGCCGCGGGGATGACGAGCACGTGGAGGAAGTACAGCCGCGGGATGGTCGCGCTCGACGGGAACTCCCCGCCGAAGAACGCCTTCCCGAGCAGCTCCCCCGCGAACGGGACCGACGTGGCGAGGTTGTAGCCGATGCCCGTCGCCGTCGCGGCGAACTCGTCGAACGGGAGCGCGTAGCCCGTGTAGGCCGCGCCCATCGCCAGCCCGGCGAGACCGGTGCCGACGATCCAGTTCGGCTCGCGGGGGTTGCGGTACGCCCCGGTGAAAAACACCCTGAGCATATGCAACCCGATCGAGGCGACGAACAGGTGCGCCGCCCAGTGGTGCATCCGCCGGATGAACATCCCGAACGGCACGTCGTAGGTGATCTGCAGGACGCTCGCGAACGCCTCCGGCACCTCCTCGCCCTGGTACTCGGCGACGCTGCCCTCGTACTCGACCTCGCTGGTCGACGGCTCGAAGAACATCCCCAGGAACATCCCCGTCAGGACGAGCATCAGGAAGCAAAACAGCGCGATCTCGCCCAGCAGGAACGAGTCCTCGGCCGGGAACGCCTTCCCGAGGAACTCGCGGCCGCTGTCCAGGCCGAACCGCACGTCGAGCCAGTCGTACGCGCGCCCGCCGGCGTCGGCCGCCCGCTCCGCGAGCCTGTCGGACCGGGACATCAGTCACCACCCGGGCCGACCGGCCCGTCGAAATCGCCAGTGGCGATCAGGTTCCCGTCGCCGGAGAGCGTGATCGGCAACTGCGGCAGCGCCCGCTCCGGCGGCCCCCCGACCACGGCCGCGCCGTCCGTCGGGTCGAACTTCCCGAAGTGACACGGGCAGACGAGCGTCTCGCCCTCCTCGTTCGACACCATACAGCCGGCGTGCGTACAGACCTTCGAGTAGGCCGCGTAGCCGGAGACGGTGTACTCCATCTTCGTCTCGCCGCCGTAGGCGTCCTCCGGGTGCCGGACGAGCAGCGTCGGGGCCCGCTCGATCCCCGGTCGCGGCTCGGGGAAGACGGTCATGCGCTCGCCCTCCGACAGCGCCGACTCGCCGACCCGGTTCCCCTCGCCGTCGACGAGGTTGATGCCGTCCGAGTAGACCGGACCGGTGTACGACCGGTCGAACACGCGCGTCAGCCCGGCGAGCGGGGCCGCGAGGCTCCCGACCGCCGTCAGCCCCCCGACGGTGGCGAACAGCTTCGCGTAGTCGCGCCGGGCTATCGACGCCCGCGCGTCGGTGAAGATGCTCGGGTGATGCCGTCCGCCGCCATCGCCCGGACAGTCGGTACAGCCGCCGTCGCAGTCGTTCGGTTCGGAGTTCGGTGTGTCGTGTCCCATCAGTGTCCCCTCCGTTCGGCGACCTCGACGTGCGGGAGGAACCAGGCGTAGTACGCGACGGTGAGCAGTGCCAGCGACACGAACATCCCCGCCGCGTAGACGCCGAAGTACTGCGTCCGCGCGAGCGTGAGGTACTCGCCGGTGAACAGCGCGGCGAAGACGATCGCGACGATCGTCAGCCCGCCCATCGCCAGGACTCCCTCCATCGCGTCCGAGGCGTCGTGGTACTCCACCACCCATCGCTCGTCGGTTCGGAACCACGGTAGCCCGACCTGTCCCCCGTCGGCGACCGCCGCATCGTCCGCGTCGTCCGGCCTCACCGCCGAGTCCATGAACCGGTGGACCGCGGTGAGCGCGGCCACCAGGCCGAACAGCGCGACCCAGACGATCACGCCGACCTGGCTCGGCGCGAGCTTCTCCGGCGTGTCGACGATGTCCTGCAGCGGCCGCATCTCGCTGACGCTCTTGTCGATCTCGATCTCCTCGCTGGGGGGCTCCCCGTGCAGCGCGACCCACCACATCGGCAGGAGCACGGCGACGACCAACAGGACGACCACGACCGCTCCGCGCTTCACGGCCGGTCACCTCCCGGGGTTCGCGCGCGACGGATCGCTACCCGCCTGTGATTTCTGAGCATACTCTCTTCCCGACACTTGCGCCCGAACGCCGGTAACACAGCGACCACAGGATGGTGGGTGTTTAAATAGGGGCGAACGGTTTCGCGGGACTGCCCGTCCGGACCAGTGGGAGGGGAAGATATTTGCTGTCCAGACCCCGATACTCTCACGATGGGAGACAGCATACGGGCCGAGATCCGGGTCGACCACCCCTCGGAGTGTCAGATCGCCTCCGTCTCGCTGGAGGCGTCCTCGGTTCGGTCTATCTCGCGAAGCGCCACGCCCGTCGGGGACGCGGTCACCGAGGAGTTCACCGTCCAAACCGACGCCGACGTCGACGGCGACGAGATGGACGAGATCTTCAGCTACGACGCCGAGAGCGTCTACCGGTTCTCCCGCGACCAGGGGCAGGGCTGCGTCTGCGAACTCGTCGAGTCCCACGACATCCCTATCCAAACGGTCCGGGCGAAGGAGGGGTCGCTCTTCATCGCCTTCTTCGTCACTGACCTCGACGAACTGCGCGCGATCGTCTCCGACCTCCGCGCGGATTTCGACGGCGTCAGCCTCCGCCGACTCACCCGGTCCGAGGGGCCGAAGTCGGACGAGAGCCTCGTGTACGTCGACCGCAACGAACTCACCGACCGGCAGCGGGAGGTGCTCGCGACGGCACACGATCTGGGGTATTTCGACCACCCGAAGCGCGCGAACGCGACCGAGGTGTCAGAGGAACTCGGGATCAACCGGTCGACGTTCGCCGAACACCTCGCCGCGGCGCAGTCGACCCTGCTCGATACCGTCCTCGACGCCTGAGTCGAACGAAACCTGAACCGGACGAGATCGCCGACGTCGCCCTCCAGCGGAACTTCAACGCCCACAGGATGCGGGGTGGACGGTCATCACGTCGGAGGTCGATCTGAGAGTTGTGTGTCCCGATTCACGTTCGACTGTCCGGAGTGTAGCGTCGAGACGGAGGTCGACGACGAGGTCCGTTCGGAGATCCTGAACGCCGGTTGCGTGCTGTGTCGGGCGTCGGTCGGGTCCGACGACTTCTCGCGGATCGACGCCGAGACGACGCGGTGAACGTCTCTCCTTCTCAGGGCGCCGTCGCGGGGGGCTACAAATACGCCTGTATATTGTAGCGAACCACCGTTACCGGGTCGGGAACGAACTAGAACCATGTCGGTGAGCATCTCACTCCAGCGCTCGGTCCCGGACGACGACGGCGACCGGGACCGCTTCGACCGGGAGGCGATCGTCGGGCTGCTCGACGACGACGACGCCGTGTGCCTGTTCCGGAGCGCCACGGACCCGAAGACGGTGTCGACGCTGGCCGACGAGTGCGACGTCCCGCTGTCGACGGCGTACAGGAAAGTGGAGAAACTCGAAGACGCCGGACTGATCGGAGAGGTTGCGCGGGGGCTCGCGGACGCGTCGGAGCCGGCGCGGTACCGGCGCACGGTCGACGCCGTGACGGTGACGCTGCGCGACGGCGTGAGCGTCGAGTGCGCCGTCGCGGTGGGACGGGACCCGGCCCGCTCTCAGTAACTGAGAACCGTGACGGCAGAATTAAACGACCCCATCGTACGCTCACCTGTGACACGACACCTATGAACGATCAATGGACGGTCGTCGTCGGCGTCAAGCAGGTACCCGACGAGGACGACGTGTCGCTCGACCCCGACACCGGGACCCTCGACCGCGCCGACGCCGAGGCGATACTGAACCGACCGGACCGCAACGCGCTGGAGGCCGCACTCCGGATCAAAGACGAGGTGGGCGCGCGCGTGGTCGCGGTGACCATGGGCCCGCCGATGGCGACGCCGGTTCTGGAGGCGGCCGTCGCGATGGGCTGTGACGACGCGGTGCTGGTGACCGATCGGGCGTTCGCCGGCAGCGACACCTGGCCGACGAGTCTCGTCCTCGCGGCGACCGCGGACTACCTCGACGCCGACGTCGTGGTCTGCGGCGAGGAGACCACCGACTCCTCGACGGGGCAGGTGCCGCCGGGCATCGCCGCGCACAACGGCTGGGCGCAACTGACCTACGTCGAGGAGCTCGACCCGCTTCCCGAGGACGAACAGATCGCGGCCCGCCGCGACGTGGAGGGCGGCCACGAACGGGTCGTCGCCGACCTGCCGGTGGTCGTCGCCGTCGCCTACGGAGAGAACGAGCCGCGGACCGCCGGGCTCCACCGGAAGATACACGCCGAAAACGAGTTCGAACCGGTCGAGCTCACCGCCGACGACCTCGGCGTCGACGAGGACGCGGTCGGCCTCGCCGCCTCGCCGACGCAGGTCGGCGGGATGGAGACGGTCGAGCCCGTCGAACGGGAGCGCGAACGCGTCGAAACGCCGTCGGAGCTCGTCGGGGCGCTCGCCGACGAGGGGGTGATGTAGATGCCGGTGGACGTCGACGAGTATGAGGACGTCTGGGTGTTCGTCGAGGAGCACGACGGCGACGTCGCCCCCGTCTCGTGGGAACTGCTCGCCGAGGCGCGGGACCTCGCGGCCGAACTCGGGGAGGACCTCGTCGCGCTGGTGATCGGGGAGGACGTCGACGACGTCGCCCGCGAGGCGCTCCGCCGGGGCGCCGACCGGGTGCTCGTCGCCGACGACCCCGTCTTCGAGCCGTACCGCGCGGACCCGTACGGCGAGCAGTTCCGACACCTCGTCGAGGAGCGGCGGCCGGACGTCGTCCTCATCGGCGGGACCCACACCGGGCGGGACTTCGCCGGGCGCGTCGCGGTTCCGGCACACGCCGGCCTCACCGCGGACTGCACGGAACTGGGCATCGACGAGGACGGGCACTTGGAGGCCCGCCGCCCGGCGTTCGGCGGCAACGTCCTGGCGACGATCAAGTGCGAGAACCACCGCCCGCAGATGGCCACCGTGCGATCGGGCGTGTTCGAGGCCGCAGAGCCCGACCCCGACCGGGACGGAGAGATTGAGCGCGTCGACGTGATCGTCGACGAGGCGGACACGCTGACGTCGGTGCTCGATCGGTCCGTCGGGGAGACGGCCGACATCACCGACGCTGACCGGATCGTCGCCGCGGGCGGCGGGACCGAGGGCGACCTCGACCCCGTACTGGACCTCGCGGACGCGCTCGACGCCGAACTCGCCGCGAGCCGGAAGGCCGTGGACGAGGGCTGGGTCGGTCACGACCGACAGGTCGGTCAGACCGGCAAGACGGTTCGACCCGACCTCTACGTCGCGGTCGGGGTCTCGGGGGCCGTCCAGCACGTCGAGGGGATGAACGACAGCGACGTCGTGGTGGCGATCAACGACGACCCGAACGCGCCGATCTTCGACCACGCGGACTACGGCATCGTCGGCGACCTGTTCGAGGTGTGTCCCGAACTGGTCGACCTGTTAGAGGACGCCGACGACCCGACGGAGGTACCAGCATGACCACGGACCGAGAGACCGAGACTGGGGGGACCGACTCCGAGCACGACGGTTCCGCCGGCGGACTTCCGTCCGACCGCACGGCGTCGAACCCGAACTACGACGGCGCGTTCGACGCGGTCGTCGTCGGCGCCGGCCTCGCGGGAAGCGCCGCGGCGGTCACGATGGCCCGGGAGGGACTCGACGTGCTCGTGATAGAGCGGGGCGCGTCGCCCGGCGCGAAGAACGTGTTCGGCGGCGTGCTGTACACGCCGACGATCCGGGAACTCGTCGACCTCGACGACGCGCCGCTGGAGCGCTACGTCGCGGAGAAGCGCTTCGGCGTCCTCTCGACCGAGGACGAGACGGCCGTCTCGCTCCGACCCGGCGAGTGGCACGCCGAACCGCACAACGACTCCTACACCGTGTTGCGCGGCGACTTCGACGAGTGGTTCGCCGAGCAGGCGGTCGACGCCGGGGCGACGCTCGTCACCGAAACGACGGTGACGGGGCTCCTGCGAGACGACGACGGGACGGTGGTCGGCGTCGAGACGGACAGACCGGACGGCGAGCTTCGCGCGCCGATGGTCGTCCTCGCGGAGGGCGGGAACTCGCTCGTCAGTGAGGGCGCCGACCTCAAGGGACGCCCCGACCGGGGCGACGTGGCCGTCGCGGTGAAGGAGGTGCTGGAGTTTCCCGATAGCGACGACGCCATCGCGGACCGGTTCCGCCTGTCCGACGACGCCGGGGCGTCCTACCACTACTTCGGCGAGGGGGCGGTCGGCGACGCGTTCGGCGGCGCGTTCATCTACACGAACGACGACACGGTCAGCGTCGGCCTCGCCTACCGGATCGAGGACGCGGTGACGGGACAGCCGGACCCGGAGCGGACGCTCGACCGGTTCAAGTCCCACCCCGCCGTCGCCCCGCTCGTCAGGGGCGGCCGCACCATCGAGTACGCCGCCAAGACGATCCCGGAGGGCGGCGCCGATGCCATCCCGGAACTCGTCCACGACGGTGCGGTCGTCGTCGGCGACGCCGCCGGCCTCGTGCTCAACAACGGGGTCCACCTCGAAGGGACGAACATGGCCGTGGAGAGCGGCTATCACGCGGGGCGGACGGTGGCAAGCGCACTGGCGGACGACCGGACCGACGCGGCCGCCCTGCGGGCGTACCCCGAGTCGCTGAACGAGTCGTTCGTCGTACAGAACCTCGAACACTACGAGTGGCTGATGGAGACCGTGCGGGAAGACCGCGACCTGCTGTTCCGCGACCTGCCGCGCGCCGTCGCCGACGCCGGCGAGGAGTACTTCCGCATCGACCGTCAGCCGAAGGCGCTCCACGCGGAGAACGCGAAGACTCGCCTCCTCCGAACCGTCGGGGGGTGGCGCGGCGCGGCGAAACTGGCCTGGCGCTACCGCAAGGTGATCTCATGAGCACCCATCCCAAGACGCCCGACGTCGACAACGCGACGCTCGAAGACCGACTCTACACAGTCAAGTACGAGGACCCCGGCGACTCCCACCTGGACGTGAAGGTGCCGGGGTTCTGCGCGGAGCGGTGCGACACCGACGACTGCGTCGACGTCTGCCCCGCCGACGTCTGGCGGAAGGAGGAGGGCGACGACGTGCCGACGATCGCGTACGAGAACTGCCTGGAGTGTGGGAGCTGTCGGTTCGCCTGCCCGTACAACAACGTCGAGTGGGAGTATCCGGAGAACGGCTCCGGGGTGACCTATCGGTACGGCTAGTCGAACGGCGCGGGAACGGCCCACCGGATCCTCGGACCCGGGGCCGGCGAGTCGTCCCGGCCGTACCCGAGGGTCGGGCGGAGATAGCGTCCGGAGGTTCGTCAGCCACCTGCCGAATCCGAGTTCCCGGGAATCGTCGAGCGGTTCTTTTTTCGCGATCGCCTAGTCGAAAACGAGATGGGATACTACGACCGGCTCCTCGGCGGTATGCTCGCGTCGCTGCTGGCGGGCGCGGTGGTGGGGTTCCACCCGGTCGTCCAGATGCACCAGGGTCTCGCGGGGGGAGCGGCGCTGGCGACCCTGCTCCTGTGGGAGGGGTTATTCCGCAACCCGCCCGTGCCCCCGTCCGACCGGCGGGTCGCGACCGCTGCGGCGGTCTGGCACGGCGGACTGCTGTTGCTCCTCTTCTCGGCGTAGTACCGGGGGGCGGCGACGCCGCCTTCAGTCGCCGGTCCCCGCGACCCGCGTCTTCCCGGTCTCCGCGTCGACGTGAACCCTGAACTCGCCGCTCCCGGCACGCATCGGAACGATCCAGGAACTCGTGCCGCGGTAGGGTTCCTCCAGCGGCTCGGCCTGCCCGTCCCCTGTCTCGTCGAGTGCTGCAGTGGCGCGGTCGATCGCCTCCTCCGGGGAGTCGACCGCCGGCGCCGTCTCGATCGCTCGAACCGTGGTCACGGGGACCTTCGCCTCCCGGACCACGCGCTCGGCGACGCTCCCGAGGAGCACGCGGTCAAGACCGGTGCGACCGTTCGTCCCCATGACGATCCCGTCCACGTCGAGGCTTCTCGCCGCCGCAAGGATCTCGGCGTGGGGGATGCCGCGCCGCAAGGCGGTCTCGACGTCGACGTCGGCCCGCGCGCCCACCTCCTCGACGACCTTCAGGGCCTTGCGTCCGCGGGCTTCGATCGAGTCCACGACCGGCCCGTCGAGCGTCTTGTACTCGGAAGTATCGACCACGTAGAGGGCGTGGATCGACGCCCCGGTCTCGTCCGCGATCGCGACCGCGTGGTCGATCGCCCGTCGACTCCCCTCGCTGCCGTCCGTCGGTAGCAGGATGCGTTCGTACATGGTCCTCCGTTTGCGGATACGACGATCGTTATCAATAGATCGTCGGGAATTCCCGCGATCTGAGAAGCGAGACCTTCGACATCGGCGTCTCGTAGCGAAAATTCTGAGTTCGCGGATGCGTTCTCGCATCGGTGCAGGGGTTCCCATGGCTCGACCGCGGGAAGCGCTTCCCCGCCCTGAATCAGGGTCCGTTTTCCACCGATCCGGAATGGCTCCTCGTCGCGGTTCTACGAATCCGAACGGGCGACAGTCTACACTTAAAACCCTGTAATCTGGTGCGGAGTCGATACGGGGGCGTCCGTCCTCGTTCTACACGTGAGGTGAGATAACCATGTCATATCAAGCGGCCAACCCCCTGTCGGAGGAGTTCGAGTTCGAACTCTCGGGGGCGCTCACGGGATACTGGCTCGCGTTCCTGCGCGTCGTCGTCGGCTGGTGGTTCTTCCACTCCGGCGTGACGAAACTCATCGAGGACGGCCTGGCCTACAGCTACGGGCCGATATACCTGCAGGGGATGGAGGGTACCGCGCTCGGCCCCATCCCGGTCTGGATGGGGAACAACCTCGGCTGGTTCATCGAGGCGATGGTGCCCCTCGGCGAGACGCTCATCGGCCTCGGCCTCATGGTCGGGGCGCTGGTGCGGCTGGCCTCCCTGTTCGGGGCGCTGTTCATGACCCTGTTCTGGCTCGGCAACGCCGGGTTCGGGCACGGCCTCGTGAACGGCGACCTGATGGGCCTGCTGCTGTTCGTCACGATGATGGTGCTTGCCACCGGGCGCTACTACGGCCTCGACGCCATCCTCGAACGGACGCGCTTCGTCGAACAACGCCCGAAACTCCGGTACCTGCTCGGTTAAGGAGGTGAACGACATGAAACACGACATCGACGCAATCGACAGGCTGGCGATGGGACTCAGCGCCGCGTTCATGCTGCTGGGTATCGTCGTCCTCGGAATCGTGGAAGTGATCGCGGGCCAGCCGTACGGGGCCGCTCCAGTGACCAACGACGCGGGTGAGGTGGTCGCGACCCCGACCGTCGACCCGACGCTGCGGACCGGTCTCGTCCTCGCGGGACTGGTGGTCCTCCTGCTGTGGGGGAGCTACCGGTTCCTGACGGCCGAGACCGAGACCGAACGCGGCCGTACCGTCGAAGCCCCGTCCGACTGACATCGGCTGACCCTTTTCCTGCGGTTTTTCACTGACACCCGAGGAGCGGTCGCTGGGTCCCGCGGCCCCGAAGCGCCTCGCGTGATCCGGCCGCCGTCCCCGATTCTCCGATCGTGGGAATCGGGGCCGTATATATTGGGGCGAGGTGACCAACTCTCACACGTCATGAGCTACACCGTCGAGGAGAGCGGAACCGGTGCGGACGTCGGTCCGCTCGACGTGCGGCTGGCCATCGACGCCGACACCGCCACGGGGTGCCCGCTCAGCGGGCGAGACGTCGACGGGGTGCGGCAGTCGATGACCAACGGCGACGCGGGGGAAGACGAGACGTGTCAGGTCGCGGTCGACGACGCCGAGGCGCACGGCTACTGCCGGACCCCGGTAACCGAGACCTGTCCCTGTGCGGTCTTCGACGAGCACGACTGCATCTCCGACCTCGAAGCCGTCAGGGACGGCCGGCTACTGTTCTCGATCATCGTCCCCGGTCGCGAGACGCTGCGCTCGCTCGTCGACGACCTCAGATCCATCGGCGCGTCGGTGTCGCTCGAACGGATCCGAGCCGACGACGCCGAGGACGACGCGGTGTCGGACGGCGTCGTGTTGACCCCGAAGCAGCGTGAAGTGCTCTCGCTCGCGATCGAGTCCGGGTACTACGACCGGCCGCGGGGGGCCTCGCTGGACGACCTCGCGGACGAACTCGACGTCACTCCGTCGGCGGTGTCCCAGCGTCTCAACGCGATCGAGCGAAAGCTGGTCTGCGAGCGGGCTCGCGAGTTCGACCTCCGGTGACACAGTCGGCTCGGGCGCGGACGGTCGGGACTGCGCTCCCCGGCCGTGCTTGTGTCAACCGCGTCGGTTCGCGCCGATTCGGTGGTAGCTCTCTCGACGCTCGTTGCGGTCGTTTCCGTCGCCCGGGAATCGCCGGCTCGTTTTATACGGCTGTGAGGCGACTAATTACTCGAAGAGGACCATGTACGATACGATTCTGGTACCGACGGACGGAAGCGACCACGCGGTCCGAGCCGCCGGACACGGACTGAGCCTCGCACGCGCGTTCGACGCGACGGTCCACGTGGTCAGCGCCGTGGACGTTCAGGCGGCGGCGGGGCCGTTCGACGTCGGCGGGGTCGGCGACGACTTCGTCGCCCGACTCGAAGCGAAAGCGGAGGAGACCATCGACGCGGTCGAAGCGATCGCCGACGAGTCGGACGACGTTCGAACGGCGGTTCTCAGGGGGACCCCGTCCGACGCGATACTCGAATACGCGGACGACCACGACGCCGAGTTGATCGCGATGGGGACCCACGGCCGGTCCGGTCTGAAGCGCTACATCGCGGGGAGCGTGACCGAACGCGTCGTCAGGCTCGCCGACGTGCCGGTTCTCACGACCCGGGCGACCGAACGGAGTCGCGTCGGGGACGGGTACGAGGAGATCCTCGTCCCGACCGACGGGAGCGAGCTCGCGGCCGCGGCGATCGAACACGGGATCGCGATCGCCCAGCGGTTCGACGCCCGCGTTCACGCGGTGAACATCGTCGACGTGAGTGGGATCGCCGCCACCCCCAACTACACCCCACCGATCGAACTGATAGAGCGATACGAGTCAGAAGGGGAAGCGGCGACGGAGCGGATCGCGACGGTGGCCCGTGACGCGGGTCTCGACGCCGTCACCGAGGTCCGCGAGGGGTTCTCGGCCGTGGACCTCCTCGAGTACGCCGACGAGAACGATATCGACCTGATCGCGATGGGGACGGCCGGCCGGTCGGGACTCGACCGGTTCCTCCTCGGGAGTACCACCGAACGCGTCATCAGACGCGCCGACGTGCCAGTCGTCGCCGTCAATCCGGGGGAGAGCGCGGACGACTGACCGCCGACCCCGTTCGGAAACCGAGGGTCTCGCGAGCCCGCCGTCTCGTCGGTCGACTCGTCGCCCCGGCCACGCACTCACCGAGGCGACCGCGTCGAAAAACAGGAAGCGATCGGCTCCGATTCCGCGCGGTCGGAGAGCCCTGAACAGACGGGGCGGAAACGGCCGCGTTACCGGTGCCGTTTACTCCTCGAGCAGCCACCCGAAGCGCTTCTCCCAGAACGCTTCGGTCGGGTGCTTCTTGCTCCGTCCGCGGGTTTTCTCGTCCCGGATCCGTCGCTCCAGCACGTCGCGTGCCTCGTTCAGCGCCCGACTGGCACCGTACCCTTCTCCGGAGGCGAGGTACTGCCCCTCGTCCGTGTGTAACCGCACCCGGGCGAGCAGCAGCGGCGTCCCGCGCAGGGTCTCGTCGTGCTCGTGCAGGTGGACCTTCGCGTCGAGGACGGTCATCGCGCGGTCCCTGTCGCCGACCTCGTCGATCATCGTCGCGACGTCGTCGTACGTCACGTCGTCCAGCAGATCCGCACCGTAGACCTGGACGGCCCGAGTCCCCTCCGCTTCCCACGTGAGGGCGTCGAGGACGTCGGTTTTGGTGAGGATGCCACCGGGACTCCCGTCCTCGGTGACGACCAGCGACGAGCCGCCGACGGCGTCCATCTCCCTGACGGCCGCGTCGAGCGTCTCGTGTGGCCGGATCGTCCGGACGGGAGAGGCCATCACGTCACGAACCGGGAGGTCCAGGAGCCGTTCGCGTTCTCCCTCCCGCGCTCCGAATCCGCCGCGGCCCGCGCCAGCGGCGCTGCCGACCACCTGTGCCCCGAACGAGCCGGTCCCGTCCGCGTCTCCGCCCTGACTCCGCCGAACGGATTGGACCGAGACGTCGGTGACGTCGTAGAGGCTCAGGATCCCGACGGTCGCGTCGTCCTCGACGACCGGGAGGTGCGCGATGCGGTTCTCGCGGAAGGCGTTGAGCGCCGCTCCGAACGTCGTCTCGGGAGTCACCGTGACGAGGTCCGGTGAGTACGCGTCGGCGACGGTCGCCGCGTCGAGGAACGGCTCGACCTCGCGGAGGATATCGTCGTCGGTGACGACGCCGATCAGGTCCCCGCTCTCGAACACCGGCAGTAGCCGCGAATCGCTGTCGATCATCAGCTGGGCGACTTTTCGGACGTCCTCGTCGGGCGTGAGTCGCGGGACGTGCCAGACGACCGAACCGAGCTTTTGGTCGGGGTGGTGGCGCGCGGCGGCGAGCTGGCGCCTCGTGACCACCCCCTCGTACTCGTCGCCGCGCACGACGGCGCCCGTGACCGCCGGGTCGTCGAGCGCTCCGACGAGCTTCGAAACCCGCGTCTCCGGTGTGAACTCTTCGTACTCCGCCGAAACGATATCTGCGATGTCCATGGGTGTTGGTTTGCTGCCGCGGTCGGTCGGTTTCCTTGCTCCTCGAACGGCGCCGTCCGCGGTCGTATTTCGTCGGCGACGGCCAAGTACCCGCCGTCCGTTCCCGATATCTGAAAAATCACATTCACTACTTGACGGGCCCCGATCCCCGGAAGGCCCCGGATCGCGCGGGGTGGTCGTCGGGGCGGTTCGGCGTCGTTCCGGGGTTCCTGATCGCTGACGATCCCGACTCGAAACGCCCGGGCCCGGCGGGTCGATCCCGCCTCCACCGTCACGGTGATCTCGGCGATTGTCGGAGGTTAGTACGGCGGGCGCTGGGCGCGAATTACCTCGGCGACCTGCTCCTGTTCCTCGGCGAGGAGTTCCGTCAGGTCGTCGGCCGTGATGATGCCGGACAGCTCGTCGCCGTCGCGGACGGGGAGCCGACGGACGCCGTTTTCGGACATCAGCTCCGTTGCCTGATAGAACCCGGCGGTTCGGTCGATCGTACACAGGTCGGTGGACATCACGTCCGCGGCGGTCGCGGCCGACGGGTCGGTCCCCTCAGCGAGGACCCGGAGCGTCAGGTCCCGATCGGTCACGATACCGGTCGGTTCGTTCCCGTCGGTTATCACGATGCTACCCACGTCTCGCTCTTTCATCGTCGAGGCGAGTTCCTCGACCGACGCGCTGGACTCCGCGGTGACCACGTCGCTGCGTGCTAGGTCTTCGATTGGCATGGTGCATGTAGGACGTGGACGTGCCGATATTTAGACGCGATCAGGATTCCTGAAATATAGGAATCTCCGCCGGTTTTAGGCCCATACGCGGTCATATAGGTTCCCCGGACTGTATCGTCGCTACCCGTCCCGGTCGCGACTCGGTTCGACGCCCAGTCCGCGGTGAACGCGCGACCGGGCGGACCCGCGCGGTCGGGTATCCCGGTCGTCCGGTGCCGTCTTCCGTACCGGTCGAACCGCCGACGACACGGTGATTTTTGCCGAGACGTCACGTACTCGGTACCATGTCTCAAGATATCGGCGAAGCACTGTCCGCGGAGGAGATCGATGGGTTTCTGAGGGAACGGGGGCTCGGGGTGCTGGGCTTCGCGACGGGGAGCGAAGCGTACACGATCCCGATCGCGTTCGCGTACGACGGAGACTCGAACCGCTGCTTCTTCCGGTTCATCATGGGCAGTGACAGCCTGAAGCGGTCCTTCGTCTCCGAGACGGACGTCGCGAGCCTGACGGTGTACGAGTGGAAAACCAAGAACCAGTGGAAAAGCGTCGTGATGAGGGGGCCGATCCGGGAAGTGGAGAACGCTGACCTGGACGTGGCGGCCACACTGTTCTCCGCTATCGGCGAAGAGGCCGCTCTCGAAGTGTTCAACGACTCCCTCTCCGAGTACGAGACGGTCTGGTACGAACTCGAGGCTTCGGAGATAACCGGCCGTTGTCGGTACGTCGGATCCGGCCCGAGTCACGACTGATGTCGGTCCCGCAGCGTTCTCGCTTCACGGGAACCCACCTCCGGATTAAGGTGCTATCGGCGTCGATCTAAGCGTAGAGGACCATGTACGACCGAATCCTGTTACCGACCGACGGCAGCGACGTCGCGGAGTCCGCGGCAGCGGCGGCTATCGCCCTCGCACAGCGGTACGACGCCGAGTTGCACGCTATTCACGTCTCCGAGTCGAACCGGGTGGTGTCCCGGTCCGCGGGCGATAATGAGCTCGACCGCCGCGGCAGCCAGGCGGCGACAGCGGCCGGCGAGAGGGCCGCCAACGTCGGGCTCGACGCGACGACGGCGGTCGTCGAAGATGCCGACTCGGTCCATCGCGGTATCCTCGACTACGCCGACGAGCACGATATCGACTGCATCGTCATGGGGACGTACGGCCGGACCGGGCTCGACCGACTGGTCGTCGGGAGCGTCACGGAGCGGACGTTGCGCGAATCTCCGGTTCCGGTCCTGACCGTCCACGAGGACAGCGTCATCGATCCGGGCGTCGACGCGGTGCTGGTGCCGACAGACGGTAGCGACTTCGCGGCGGCGGCAGCCGACCACGCGATCGAACTCGCGCTGACGACCGGTACCGCTCTCCACGTCGTCTACGTCGTCGACCCCGGCATGGTCTGGGGCAACGTGAACACCGGCGTGGTCCGCGACTCGCTCGAGGAGATGGGGCAGCAGGCGACCGAACGGATCGCCAGCCGAGCCGAGGCGTCGGGCGTTTCCAACGTCGAAACGGCGATTCTGAACGGGAATCCGTCCCGCGAGATCGCCGACTACGCCGCCGAACGTGGGGTGGATTACGTCGTGATGGGCACGCACGGACGAACCGGGATGGATCGGTACCTCCTCGGCAGCGTCACCGAGCGCGTGATCCGTCGCAGCGAGGTCCCGGTACTCGCGACCACGGATCGCGGGCCGCGTGACTGACTATCACCGTTCGGACCTGGAACGACCCTTTCGGGGCGGATCGCGCGGGAGTCGCGAGGTTCCGACGAGGCCGCCGACCGCGGCGCGCCCGCGAAAGAGGCCGATCCGTCGACCGCGCTCGGCGGTACTCTCGTGCCCTCACTCTCTCACGCCACGGCGTCGGCGGATTCGACGACGCTTCGGTCGATAGTCCGACAGCACCCCTGTCGCATTTAACGTAAAAATACGATGCATTGGGAATATTCTACAGAACACCGAGACGTATAGAGCGATGACGGGTTACTAGTACTCATCCGGGGACTTTATTTTCCAGAACCGGGCGTACATAACCGAAGCGGCGGTATTTTACAGAGGTAACCGTGTAAGCGGACGCGACGGAGCAACGAAATACTATTCCCTCTGTTGATAGGAATCGTCTATTGATTCCCTTCGAGAAATTACACCCGGTTACGATGGGTGGAACGCCCCAGAGGATCTAGAAGTCTGTCGCGTCGCGTGGAAGCGGACCCAGGCCCCCGGACCGTCCCGTTCGGACGGCCTCCGGGGCCCGGGTTCATCGCTCGTCGGGCGACGACAGGCTCAGTACGGGCCGTTCCGAGAGCCGCACGACGCGGGCGGTGACGCTGCCGAGGAGGTACCGATCCAGACCGGTCCGGCCGTGCGTCCCCATGACGATCCAGTCGACGTCGCGCTCGTCGGCGTAGTCGAGGATCGAGCGGGCGGGCGTCCCGCTGAGCACCGACGCCTCGACGGACCGCACGTCGGCATCGTCGGCACGTTCGACGACCTCGTCGACGGCTCGTTGCCCCGCTTCCTCCAGCGCCTCGTACAGCTGCGGACTCTCGATCTCCCCTCCCCAGCCGCCGGTGAGGTTCACGACGTGAACCACGTGCAGGGCCGCGTCCGTCGCCGCTGCGAGTTCGATCGCGTGGTCGGCGGCCGCGTTGGCCGGATCGCTTCCGTCGGTCGGCACCAGCACCGTCTCGACGTCGCGATCCGAATCCGCCTCTCCGCTGACCGTGAGCACGGGCACCGGCGAGGTCCGGAGCACGCGCTCGGCGACGCTTCCGAGGACGAGTCGGTCCCAGCCGGTGCGGCCGTGGGTTCCCATCACGATCAGGTCGACGCCGTAGTCGACGGCGTAGTCCACTATCTCCTCGTGGACCGGGCCGGTCGTTTCGACGACGCGGGTCGTCGTCGCAACGCCGGCATTGGTCGCCAAGTCGGAGACCTCGGCGAGGGCTGTCTCGCCGATCCGGGTCAGTTCTTCGGTGGCCTCGGCCGCGACGTCGGCCGGCACGTCGTCGACCTCCAGGACGTGGATCGCGTGGATCGAAGCGTCGAACCGTCGCGCGAGCGCTATCGCTTTCTTCACCGCCACCTCCGAAACGTCGCTTCCGTCCGTCGGGACGAGGATCGTGTCGTACATGTCGATCACGTCGTGGTACGTCGCGCACCAGTGTCAAACCGGGCGTCGATTCCCGCGCCGAGGGAAGACCGCGAACGCCGTCCGGACTCGTCCGGGACGGAACGCCGATCGAACTCGCGACGGTCGGTTACACCCCCTGAATCGGGACGGGGGAGTTCTCCCTCGCTGGGAACCGACGATCGATTAACGAAACTCGGGGTCGTCGGTTCGCACATGACGACCGACGAACTGGGGGACTACGGGATGGAACGGATGGACGACGAGGAGATCGGGGGGTTCCTGTCGAGCCAGAGTGTGGGGGTCCTCTGCTTCTCGGCGGAGGACGCCCCCGACATGCGACCGATGTCGTACTGGTACGACGGCGAGGACAGCGTTTATTTCCTCTACGTCGTCGGATCGAACAGTCGGAAGGAGGCCCTGACCCGGCGAGCCGACACCGTCCGGTTCCTCGTCTACCGGGCGAACTCGACGTTCGAGTGGCGGAGCGTCCTCCTCACCGGGACGATCGAGGAAGTCCCCGAGAGCGAACGCGACGCCGTGCTCGACGCCGCGGAGCTGAAGTGGCGACCGGAACTGTTCGAGCGGGCGAGCGCGTCGGAAGACACCAAGCTCTACAGACTGCGGATCGAGAAACAGGACGGTATCAAACACTCCGAACTTCCGCCGGGGTTCAAGGAGAACTAGTCCGACCCCCGACGACGCTACTCGCCCTCGACGGGCGTTTTGACGATCGTGACCGGCCGCTCGGACATGTTGGCGACGCGTTCGGCGACGCTACCGAGCAGGCGTCGGTACTCGCCGGACCGGTTTTTCGACCCGATGACGGTCAGGTCGATATCCGCCTCGGCCGTGTATTGGAGGATCTCTGCGTGCGGAACGCCGTGTCGGATGACCGGTTCCGCTTCGACGTTCGCGGAGTTGGCCCGGTCGATAATGTCTTCGACCGCCTCCCGGCCCGCTCGTTCGAGAGCGGCTTCGAGGCCCTCAAACTCGTGGACGTACTCGTCGCCGGGGTAGGAGCTGTACGCCTCGGTATCGACGACATAGAGCACGTGTAACTCGGCGTCGTATCTCCGCGCAGCGTCGATCGCGTGCTCGATAGCTCGGTTCACACCGGGGCTCATATCCGTCGGTAGCAGGAGGCGGTCGTACATCCTACTCGATACGTTTCGCCCGCAGAAGCGTATCTTGACCCCTCGATTTTGAAGGCGTTTTTAACGGTCCCCCCTGCCCAGTCGTCCGTCCGCCGCGGAGACCGAGCGGACCGTCTCAGTGGTCGTGATCGTGACTGGTAGCCTCCGGGCTCTCGCCCGCGTACGACGCCGGGTCGGCCTCGAACGCCCGTTCGCAGGCGTTCGAGCAGAAGTAGTACGTCGTTCCATCGTGGGTCGCGCTCGGTCCGTCGTCGTCGGTGCGCATTCCGCACACCGGGTCCCGGTACTGGCCGGACGCGCCGAGACCCCGCCGGTACACGTACAGCAGGAATCCGGTGAGCCCGAACGCGATCAGGTTGAGATAGAAGGTGTAGTTGAGCTCGAAGTACGTCCGTTCAGTCGCCGTTTCTCCGCCGGCGAGGTCGGGGACGATGCCGAGTGCGTCGAACAGCAGTTCCATGACGAACCCGGTGAACGCCATCGTCACGAAGAAGACGCCGAGGATGTACAGCATGACCGTCCAGCCGTAGTACTTCCGGTAGACGTTCAAGACGGGGATCGTGATGAGGTCCGCGTAGACGAACGCGATGACGCCGGCGAAGCTGATGCCGCCGCCCCAGAGCGCGACGGCGAACGGAACGTTGCCCATGCTGCCGACGAAACTTATCACGGCTATCGCGACGCCCATGATCGCGTTCTCGGCGGTCACGAGCAGGCCGTCTCCCTAGAGGAAGAGGGCGTTCCAGACCCACTGCGGGACGAAGACGATAACGAATCCCGAGATGAGAAAGCCGGCGATGACGTCCTTCCAGATCATCGACCACTCCTTCCGGTACTGATTCCCGATCCTGTACCACCCGCCCCACGAGCGCAACTCGTCTCGCCAGCCGCCACGACTCGACGCCGACTGGCGGTAGGTCTCCATACAGCCCTCCGAGCAGAACTTCAGCGTCTCGCCGCCGTCAGTGGTGAGGGCGTACTCGTCTCTCCCCTCCATCCCGCAGGTGGGGTCTTCGGTCACGTCGGACTCCCCGTCACGCTCGTTGAGCGTCTGCCGAACCTCTCGAAAGAGGTTTTCGGGGAGCGTCACGTGGACGATGACCGCCATGACGGCGATGAGGACGAGGCCGCCGAGCAGTTCCGCGAGGAGGAACTCCCAGCCCAGCAGGATGAGGATCATCAATCCGAGTTCGACGATGAGGTTCGTCGACGCGAACATGAACGCCAGGAAGTTCACCGCGTGCGCGCCCTTCTTGAACAGCCCCTTCCCGATGGCGACGGCGCCGAAGCTGCAACCGCTGCTCGCCGCGCCGAACGCGGTCGCCATCGTGAGACTGCGCAGGTCGCCCTCGCCCAGGACTTGCGCCATCCGCTCCTTGGAGACGTAGACCTGGACTAGACTGGTGACAGTGAGGCCCATGATGATAGCCCACGCCGCGGTCCAGAGAAACCCGACGCCGATGCGGAGTGATTCGAGGACCCCTCCGACGGCCGTTTCAGGCATAGTGGTACGATCGCGGGGATCATCTATTGCAGTTTTCCCTAGAAAAACACCGTCTTACGCCCGCGATACTGTTGAATCTAAACTTCCTGCGGATCATTTTCGAACGGTCGCGTCGTGTTCGACTGATTCTCCGCAGTCCACGGCGGCCGTCGGAACGCTGGCGGACGGTCGACCGCGGACGGAGCCCCACCCCTCTTCGGTTAGGAATATGAAGGAAAACTGCATTGAACACCGCACGCGTAGCTAGCAATAGCGGACTCACGGAGTGAAACATATGCCAGAAACCACTGACGACACACGGCTCGTCGCGATCGTCTTGCTCATCATCGGCGCGCTAGCAGTCCTGCCGATGTTCTTCATGGGCTTCGGGATGATGGGGTACGGCCCGATGATGGGCGGGATGTGGGACCGCGGAACGGCGCCCGGCTGGATGCTCGTCGCGAGCGTCGTGATCCGGCTCCTGTTCCTCGGAGCGCTCATCGGCGGCGGCTACCTCGTTTACCGGGCGCTGACGGGGAGCGACGGCGACTCGGACCGGGCGCTCGAAGAACTACGCCTCGCGTACGCTCGCGGCGACCTCACCGACGAGGAGTACGAACAGCGACGGGACTCCCTCGAACGGGACACCTAGCGAGCGAACGATGGTCGGCACCGCAAAGCGTGTTCGACCGACGGGCCGTACTCTCCCCGGCTGGCTCGATCGATACGCGACGATCGGTCTCTACGGGCTCGTCGTCGGGACCGTGCTCTGTCTCGTCGCGCTGTTCACCAACCCGGTACCCGACCCGTCGTTCCCGTGGGCGTCGCTTCCGGCGTCACAGCGTCTTCCGGTCCGGCAGCCGCGGATCGAACACTGGCCGGTGACGTACACGATCGGCATCTGGCTCTGGGTCGCCGGCTTTCCAGCGGTGTTCCTCGCGGGCTACAGGCGGTACGCGGAGAGAACCCGCGCGGCTGTGCCGACGTGGCTCGCCGGCTTGCCGACGCTCGCGATGCTCGGGTGGACGACCTACTGCCGGTTCTTCTGGCCGAAGCTTCACCCGCCGACGTGGAACGCGCCGTCCTACACCTTCGTCTGCTGGTTGTACTGCTCCTCCTACGACGTCATCTGGAGTAACGCAGCCTACGCCGTCGCTCTCTTCGGGATCGTCACGACGGTCCACGCGCTCCGATGCCGGAACGGAGCAGGGTACGCCCTCATCGGGTTCGGGATACTGGCGCTGCCCCTCGGACTGCCGGCGCTGTACGCGGGGTACCGCCGAACGACGGGGACGGCTCTCTGAGGCGGATCTTCGGCCGCTCGAACTCCTGAGACGGGACCTCACGCGGTTCGTTCCGCACCGATTCTCGCCTGACGGCAAGAAAGCCGGTATATCGCATCCACACCGTCTTTTATTCACGGCGCTATCGTACGAGTATGAACGGACTCGAGCTCGGGATTCGCCTCTCCGCCGGTCTCGTACTCATTCTGGCGAACGGTTTCTTCGTCGCGATCGAATTCGCGCTGACCCGCGTCCGACAGTACCCGGAGTCCGAGTTCGACGAACCGGGCCTTCGCCGAGCCTGGGAGATGACCCAGGACCTCGAGATCTACCTCACCAGCTGTCAGGTCGGGATCTCGGCCACGAGCATCGCCGTCGGGATCGTCGCCGAACCGGCCCTCGCGTCGCTGCTGGAGCCGCTGTTTCGCAACACACTCCTCGCCTCGGTCGGCGCCGGCGGCGTCGTCGCGTTCGTCATCATCAACCTGCTCCACCTGACTCACGGCGAACAGACGCCCACGTATCTCGGCGTGGAGCGGACGAAGTTCGTGGCCCGCTACGCCGCGACGCCGCTGTACTGGTTCGCGAAGGCCATCTCTCCGGTCATCGTGCTGGGCGACGGCGTCGCCAAGTGGACGCTCCGGCTGTTCGGCGTCGAGATGACCGGCGCCTGGCTCGAAACCGAGACCGACGTCATCGAGTCGCGGGCCGACCTCCGCCATCGGCTGGACTCGCTGCTCGACCGCGGTGGGATCTCCAGGGAGCGGAAAGAAGAGATCCTCAACGCGTTCGCCGTCGGCGACCGTCCCGTTAGCGAGGTGATGACCCGCCGCGAGGACGTCGTGTTTCTCTCGACGACCGAACCCGTCGAGGAGAACCTCCGACGGATCGGGAACAGCCCCCACACCCGATTCCCTCTGATCGGCGAGGAGCCGAGCGACTTCCGGGGAATCGTCTACGTGCCCGCGATCGTCGACAACATCGACGACCTTCGGAGCGGGGTGGTGACCATCGAGGAGGTGGCCGCGCAGCCGATGACGATCCGGGAAGACACGTTCATCAGCGACGCAGTCGACCGATTTCAGGACGAACATCAGGAACTGGCACTGGTGCTCGACGAGGGCGAACGAGTCGCGGGGCTGATCACGGCGACGGACGCGCTCGAAGCGATGATGGGGGAGATCGAGGACCCCCTCGACGTCGAACTGAAAGAACGAAATCGCGGATCCGGGACGAGGTCCGCGTCCGGCGGCGACGCGTGAAGGGGTCGATCCCGGGCGGAATCAGTCGTGTCCCGCGTCCGCTGTTCGCGTTCCGGCCCTCCAGTCTGTGCCAGGGAACGCGCTGACCACGTTCGGGCCCGCCACGTTGTTACCGACGGAGCCGAGTTTGAGGTTCTTCGAGCGCTCATCGTGAGGGACGTCCAGTCCCCGGAACGTGTGGGAGTTTGTGACTCCGTAGCCGATCGCGGTCGCCGAGGCCTGTGAGAACCAGCGGGCGTAGGCACGTCGAGCGCCTCCGCGATGGTGGTGAGAATTGCGTATGCTTCGAACAGCTACGATACCTAATCCCTGTTCAGGCTAGCTATCAGTCCCAGCACTCGGCCTGCTTCTATTGAATTCTCGCACCGGTATTCTGTATCGCGTATTCTGGTGAGTACTGTACAGCGGTTGACCTCCCATCCGGTCCTTCCCTACTACTCGGCCTGTAAGTACCGGCATTGCGGACACTCTGATGACGATATTGTACATTTTACCCAAAACCCTTAATTACTGACGGGGCGTACGAACAGGTGATGACAACTGAAACCGCTTCCGAGACCAGCACAGATGCTCTCGACGAACCGGTCCACGTGGACGGGCAATCCGAGTTCGACGAGCTCGTCGCGGACTACGACGTCGTGCTCGCGGACTTCTACGCGGACTGGTGCGGTCCGTGCCAGATGCTCGAATCCGTCGTCGAGCGCCTCGCGGCCGAGACCGGCGCCGCGGTCGCGAAGGTCGACGTCGACGCCAACCAGCAACTCGCCGGCGCGTACGGGGTCCGCGGTGTTCCGACGCTCGTCCTGTTCGCCGACGGCGAGCAGGTCGAAGAAGTGGTCGGCGTCCAGTCCGAAGACCGACTGCGCTCGCTGATCGAGAGCTACACGGAATAGATGACCGGGCACGTTCGCGACCTCGTGATCGCCGGGTCGGGCGTCGCCGGTCTCTCGGCAGCCGTGTACGCTGCGCGCGCCGACCTCGACCCGCTCGTCCTCGAAGGCGACGAGCCCGGCGGCCAGCTGACGCTCACTACCGACGTGGAGAACTATCTCGGGTTCCCCGACGGCGTCGGCGGGATGGAACTCGTTCAGCGCGGGAAAGACCAGGCCGAACAGTTCGGGGCCGAGTTCCAGCGCGGCAGCATCGACGCGGCGGCCCTCGACGGCCAGCCGATGGAGCTCTCGCTGTCGACCGGGGGAACCGTCCGAACCCGTAGCCTCGTCGTCGCGACCGGCGCGAGCGCTCGATGGGTCGGCGCCGAGAACGAAGATGAACTGATGGGATACGGGCTCTCGACGTGTGCGACCTGTGACGGCGCGTTTCACCGCGGGGACGACGTCCTCGTTGTCGGCGGCGGCGACAGCGCGATGGAGGAAGCGCTCTTCCTCACGAAGTTTGCCGATACCGTGACGGTGGTCCACCGCCGCGACGAGCTTCGCGCGTCCGAGATCATGGCGGAGCGGGCTCGCGACCACGACGACGTCGAGTTCCGCTGGAACACGGAACTGCAAGCGATTCACGGCTCGCAAGCGGAGGGCGTGACCGGTGCGACGCTTGTCTCTCATCCCGACGGTTACCCGAAGGAGAAAACCTCCGACGGGATCGACGTCGATACGGAAACGGTCGACGTCGGGGGCGTGTTCTACGGTATCGGTCACACGCCAAATACCGAGTTCCTGGACGGAACCGGCGTCGAACGCGACGAGGAGGGCTACGTCGTTACCCTGCCCGACGAGACCGGGCGGATGACGGCGCACACGGACGTCGAGGGCGTCTTCGCTGCCGGCGACGTCGCCGACCCCACGTATCGACAGGCGATCACCGCCGCTGGGACCGGCAGCATGGCCGCCCTCGACGCCGAAGCGTACCTCGAAACGCTCGAAACGGCGGATCAGGCCGAAGTCGACGCTTCGGCATAGAAACAATATTTTCGATCAGTTCATGATTTCCAGAGTTACAGACGTACTCAGGCGAACGGCTGTAGGGACGATAGCGTCGATCGGTCTGAGTGGCGTCGTGACGGCGCAGGGCGGTGGTCACGGGGGAGGAATGAGTGGCGGTATGAACGGTCTCGGCGGGTGGCCGCTCCTCTGGGTAGTCGTCGCGCTCGTCGCCCTCGGCTTACTCGTGTACGTCGCCGCAACTCAGCGGCGCACGAATCCCGACAATGAGAGAGACGGGGCGGCCGATGACGCCCTCTCGACGCTCCGTGCTCGCTACGCCCGCGGAGAGATCTCCGACGAAGAGTTCGAGGAACGGCGAATCAGATTAGAAGAGTGGGAGTAAACAGCCGCCGCCGCACTGTTCCTTGCGAACCATCCGACGGCACCGTCCACGAACGGACGAATTCGCGTTCGTTCCGGAGGCCGTTAATCGATCACAGCGCGTTGAGGACCCGTTCGAACCGAGCCGCGACGTCCTCGGCGATCTCGTCGAGGGCGGGGTTCTCAGCGATACCGACGAGTTCCGCCGGATCGACCGCGCTCACGGTCACTGTTCCGTCGTCGGTCTCGTAGACGATGACGTTACAGGGGAGCAGCGCCCCTAGTTCGAGTTCGTCTTCGAGGCCCTGATACGCGAGCTCCGGGTTGCACGCTCCGAGGATACGATACTGGCGGAAGTCCTTGTCGAGTTTCTCCGCGAACGTCTCTCGGACGTCGATGTCACAGAGTACGCCGAATCCTTCGTCTTCGAGAGCGGAGGTCGTTTTCTCCACGGCGTCGTCGAACGATTCGCTCACCTGCTTTTGGGTTGTATAGGCCATACTGTACACGACGGTGTCGACACTAATGACTGTTGTGCGGACGGCGGTTACTCGGAACGCGATCCCCTCTGATCTCGGCTACCGGAGTGGAAGCGGGCGCCCGTCTCGTCTGCCAAGGCGACACCGGCTACGCTTCGCCGAGGAACTGTTCTGCCGCACCTCGGAACAGGTTCTCGAACGCCGTTTCCGAGAGGTCTCGACGGACTAACCCCTCGTATTCCCGGGCGTAGGCGTGCGGCAGGTTCGGATAGTCGGAGCCGTACATGACGCGGCCGGCGAGGTCCTCGAAGACGGCGTCGTCGATGGCGGCGGCGTCGAAGTCGACGTAGCGGTCGACGACCGGCGACGTCGCGAAGCTCGTGTCCAGATACACGTTCTCGTCAGCGCGGGCGATCTCGACGAACGCCTCGTGCTCGAAGGTACCCATGTGGGCACAGCAGGCCCGCACCTCCGGGAACCGCTGGCGGAACCGCCGGAACCGTTCGATCCCGACGTACGGGCTGTCCTCGAACATCGGCGCTGTGCCGGCGTGATGAAGGACGGGACGGTCGTACTCGGCACAGAGCTCATAGGCGGGATCTAGCCGCGGGTCGTCCGGCGCGACCTCCTGCACGGGGCACTGGAACTTCAGCCCGCGGGCGCCGCCTCGGAAGGCCGCCTCGACGACCGCGCGGACGTCGTCGGCGGGGTGGACCGTCACGAAGGGGATACACATCTCGGAGTCGCTCGCCTCCTCCAGCAACCAGTCGTTGAGGTCGGCGGCGATACCCGGTTCGTGAGCGTACGGTAGCGCGACGTATCGCTCGACGCCGTGCTTGCGAAGCACGGCCTCGACCGCCTCTCTGTTCGTCGGATGGTCGAACTCCCAGCCTGCGGCGTCGTTGAGCGCCTCGCGGATGGCGTCCATCAGCCGGTCAGGCATCAGGTGGGCGTGCGCGTCGATCGCGCCGTCGACGGGGATCCCATTGCTCGTCATTGACTAGCCTCTCCCTCGCGATCGCGAAAAAGACTCTGTCGGTTCTCGACCGCCTAACGCCACGCCGCTCGAGTGAGAACGTGCCACGAAAACAGGGAATCAACGACCAGAGTACCACTGGAACAGTTCTCCAGTGTACCCGCTTACGTATCGGTCACCAGTGATTAAAGCACTCTGCACGACTGCTGCTCATAGTCGGAAGGTGCGTAATATCGGTTGGGAGAAAAAAATCGCGCCCGCCCGTCCCGACCGTTCTCTCAGTGAGCGGGCTCGGGCGTTCGTTCCACGGTCACGACCGGCTCCATGTCGTGGGCGTAGCGCATGAGGCTCCAGACCGGAGACCGCTTCGCACCGGTTGCCAGAAGGTCAGCGTCCTCGTTCGAAAGGTTCTCGCCGCTCACCTCTATTTCGACCCGGATGTCGTCGAAGGCCTCCTCGGAACGGTCGATGTCGTGGATCATGAGCACTACACGCGGATCGAAGTCCAGCCGAACCGTCGTTTCGAGGTCGTCGAGTTCGATCTCGTTGGCTAGTGCGGTGACGCCTACGGCAACGTTCAGGCAGCCACTGAGTGCCGCAAGTGCCACTTCGATCGGCTCCATTCGATCGGTGGGGTCGATAAAGCCTGCAGCTTCCTCGACCTCTTTCCATGCCCCCAGTGGTAGCGTGTACTCGCGAGTCTCTCGGTGAATCTCTTCCCCGCCAAGCGTATATTCGTCGACGCTCGCCAGGCTGTGAAAGAGTCGCCCCTCATACGGAGCACGGGCACCGAGCTCCATCTGCACATCGTCGGGGTTCGCCGTCGCGTGCTCGACGAACTCGTGGAACTTCTCTAGATCGATCCCTTCTTTTACCGATTCTGTCGGTTGTGTCGTTGTCATTGGTTCTCCCTCCGTTCTAACCCACGGCAAAATCGCGTTGGCCCCGACCGCGCCGAACCCTCCGAAGACGTTCCGCTGTGGATCACCTTTAACCACGCGCTCTAAGGTAATGAATGTTCATTATGGAAAACTGGGATCTGATTCTCAGAGTACTCCATGCTGGGGACGAATTTCGTCGCTGGACAACCGACCGAACGTCTCGACGGGACGCAGGAGGCGGAGTCGCGTTCGCTCATCGGAACGCACACTGGTTCCTGACTGGAGATCACACGGATGTGGAGCAACCGAACGGCCCACGACGCGAACGGACACACGGCGCGTACGCGGCTGTCGGTCCAATGAACAGTCGCTTCCGTAAGCCCAGGCCCGTATTCCGCGGGACGGTCTCGCGGTGGCTCGACCACAAACCCGATAAATGAGGGTGCCGCATACTTGTACGTCAATGGAAAGCGAGAGCAATATTACACGGCGCCGGATCCTCGCTGCCGGCGGCGCATCCGTCGCTTTCGGCGGCGGGATCGCGTACTTCGCATCCCGCGACGGTTCGTCCGACCGGGAGTACGTCCCGGATACCTTCCACCGGAGTGACGAGACGACAGGGTTCGGCGTCGAACTCGCCGGACGACCGATCGCGGGGGAGCGGGACGCTCCCATGGACATCTACTACTGGACGGACTACCTCTGTCCGTTCTGCAAGCAGTTCGAGACGGAGACGCTCCCCGACGTCGGGACCGACTACGTCGATACCGGAGAGGCAAGACTGATCGTCCTCTCGTATCCCAACATCGGGGAGTACTCCACCCCTGCGGCGGTCTGGGGCCGCTGCGTCTGGGAACAGGTCGCCGAGGATGTCCCGGCGGCGTTCTGGCGCTGGCACGGGGCCGCGTTTGACGAGCAATCCGAGTCGGGTCACGACTGGGCGGACGATGAAACGTTCGCGGCCGTCACGGAAGAGACCGAACATGTCGCCGTTTCCGAGGTCAACGACTGCCGACAGACACGTGGCGACGCGGTCCGCGAGTCGATCGGGACCGACGTCGACGCTGCACGATCGGCGGAGATACGGGGGACGCCCGGCTTCGTTCTCTACAACCGCGAGGCCGATGCAGCGGGTAAGCTGGTCGGTGCGCATCCCTACGAGAACTTCTCGGACGCACTGGATCAGGTGCTAGAAGCGTGACGCCGAGTGTCGGGGACTCGGGGTGGGTCCGGACGCTCCCCGACGCGCTCGCGTATCCGCTGACGTCGAACAGGCGACTCCTG
The DNA here is from genome assembly GCF_003675875.1 of Halostella limicola. Lineage (NCBI taxonomy): Archaea > Methanobacteriati > Methanobacteriota > Halobacteria > Halobacteriales > Natronoarchaeaceae > Halostella > Halostella limicola. The sequence goes on from NZ_RCDI01000004.1 coordinate 130,742, forward strand.
ACCGCCGGGGTCGTTACCGTGCTGACCTACGTCGGGCTGGTGCTGAACACGTTCCCGCAGTTCACCGTCCAGCTCCTCGCGCGGGACCCGACTGACCTGTTCTACGCGGTCACGGTGCTCACCAGGGAAACGTATCTTAGCGTCGGCTGGCTCGGGCTCGTCCTGGTCGCGACTTACGCACTGCTCACCGGGGTCGCCGTAACGGCCGCGGTGACGCTGTTCAGCCGGGCACGGCGGCGGAGCGCGTCGACGGTGTTCGGGGTCCTTCCGGGCCTGCTCGCCGCCAGCTGTGCGAGCTGTGGGGCCGGAGTCCTCGGAGCACTGGGGTTCGTCGGCGCGATGGCGGCGCTCCCGTTCCAGGGAAACCTCCTTCGGGTCGGCGGGATCCTGTTGCTCGTGTTCTTCCTCGGGCGGACTGGCGACCCACGAACGTGTACGATCAACCTTTCAGACACATGAATCAGGATCGGATACTCCACAGCGACGGGGGGTCTCGTCACGGAAACGAGAGGCGTACTGAGCGTCGGGAAGGTGTTCGCAACGGATGACGTCGCTTTCGCACCCGCGCTTCTTCAAGAGTGCCGGCATCGGCGTCGGGGTTTTCCTCCTGTTCGGGACGGTGACCGGACTGATCCCGAACCCGGTCTACGTCAGGATGGTGGACCGGACGCCGGCCGATTACCTGTTCCTCGTCGCGACGTCCGCGTTCGCCGCGGCGTTCGTCTACCAGCGCTCGTTGGCCGCCGAACCGATCGGGGACCGTTCCGCGGTCGGCGGCATCGTCGGAGGGTTCCTCGCGTTCGGCTGTCCCATCTGCAACGCGGTCCTCCTGGCGCTTTTCGGTTCCTCGGCGCTGATGACGTATCTCGACCCGTTACGCCCGGTACTGGGGGCAGTGTCGGTCCTCTTTTTCGCTGGGCTCCTCTACTACCAGCGACGGCGGTGTGAGGTCTGCTGACCCCTCTTGTGCCTATCTGCTGTTACATCGACTGGACCCCACTCACAGGCGACCCACGTGACTTTCCTCATCCTGTCCGATGCGACCGACAGTATCGAATTGCCAGAGGTGTTACTGCTGCCGTCGGAGAACCGATGACGAAGAAGAGCAGCCTTACGGTGCGATGCGGTCAGACGAGGAGCTGGATGTCGGCGTCGGCCATGTCCTGCAGAGCGGTTGCGGCGCCGACGCCGGTGGTGACGCCGTCGTAGAAGTCGTCCTCGTCGTAGTCCATCAGGTCGATGGTCATCTGGCAGGCCTGGAACTCGACGCCCATCTCGAGGCTGGTTTCGACGAGTTCCTCGATCGTCGCCGTGTCGTTGTCTTCGATTTTCTTCTCCATCATCTTCGTCGTCACGCGGTCCATTCCGGGGAGCGCGCCGACGACGTTGGGAACCGGCATGTTCGGATTGCCGACCGAACTGAGCTTCAGGTCCTTCGAGCGCTCCTCGTGGAGGATCTCCAGCCCCCAGAACGTGTGGAACACGGTCACGTCGTAGCCGAAGGCGGCCGCCGTGCTCGCGAGGATCAGCGGCGGGTACGCCATGTCGAGCGTGCCCTTGGTGGCGATGATGCTCATCTTCCTGCTATCGTCCTCGCTGTCCGCCGTGGCCTCAGCGAGCGCGTTCTCGAGGTCGTCGACGCGCGCGGCGAGTTCCGCACGCGAGGGTGCGTCGTCGGCCGGCACGTCGGATGTCTCCGTGCTCATCGTCACTCGGTCTTGCGCACGTAGTGTTTGTACACGTCGTCGCCCTCCTCTTGGTCGACGAGTTCGACGCCGGCGGTGCCGGACGCCCAGCCGTCGATGTCGCTCATACTCCCCGGGTCGGTCGCCAGCACTTCCAGTACCTCACCCTCCGCCAGGTCGTCGATGGCGGATTTGGTCTTCACGACCGGCATGGGACACGATGCGCCTTTCACGTCGAGCGTCTCCGCGATGTCGAATTCCGTACTCATTGGTTGTCCGCTCCGTTGGTCTGTATTGGAGCTATCGCACAATATAGGGCCCATGGTTAAAAGAATGTTGGTTCTTGTGGTGAATCTGAACAACCATGCTCTATCCCTGTCGGCTTATATGGGTCAGTACCTCCGATTCGAGTGTCTTGGAGAGTGTGGAATTTGATATCGGGGTCCTATATTGTGTGGTTAGTGGATTACTATGCAAACCCTTTTGTACATCCGTCCGGTAGATGGGGGTACACGATATGAACGCCGAAGACTTCCCGACTCCCGACGTCGAAGTCGAAACGATCGCACCGGAGACGCTGAAGAGCCGCATCGACGCGGGCGAGGAGCTCACGCTTCTCGACGCGCGGATGAACTCCGACTACGATGAGTGGCGCATCGACGGCGAGAACGTCACCTCCATCAACGTCCCGTACTTCGAGTTCCTCGAAGACGACATCGACGAGGACGTTCTCGAACGGATCCCCGCCGACCGCGAGGTGACCGTCCTCTGTGCGAAAGGCGGCGCCAGCGAGTTCGTCGCGGGAACGCTCGCCGAGCGCGGCTACGACGTTAACCACCTCGAAGACGGCATGAACGGCTGGGCGCGCATCTACGAGGCCGTCGAGGTCGCAGACTACGACGGCGCCGGCACGCTACTGCAGTACCAGCGCCCGTCCTCGGGCTGTCTGGGCTACCTGCTGTACGACGACGGCGAGGCCGCGATTATCGACCCGCTGCGCGCGTTCACCGACCGCTACCTCGCGGACGCTGATGACCTCGGCGTCGAGCTCGAGTACGCGCTCGACACGCACGTCCACGCCGACCACATCTCGGGCGTGCGCGACCTCGACGACGACGGCGTCGAGGGCGTCATCCCCGATGCCGCCGTCGACCGCGGCGTCACCTACGCCGACGAACTCACTCGGGCCGAGGACGGCGATACTTTCGAAGTCGGTGACGCCACCATCGAGACCGTCTACACGCCCGGCCACACGACCGGGATGATGTCGTACCTCGTCGACGACAGCCTGCTCGCGACCGGCGACGGGCTGTTCATCGAGAGCGTCGCGCGCCCCGACCTCGAGGAGGGTGACGACGGCGCACCCGACGCCGCGCGCATGCTCTACGAGTCGCTCCAGGAGCGGGTGCTGACCCTCGACGACGACACGCTGGTCGGGGGCGCGCACTTCAGCGACGCGGCCGAGCCCGCCGATGACGGCACCTACACCGCGCCGATCGGCCAGCTCGTCGAGGAGATGGACGCGCTCACGATGGACGAAGAGGCGTTCGTCGAGCTGATCCTCTCGGACATGCCGCCGCGGCCGGCCAACTACGAGGACATCATCGCGACGAACCTCGGTCAGAACGAGGTCGACGACGAGGAGGCGTTCACCCTCGAACTGGGTCCGAACAACTGCGCGGCGAGCCAGGACTCGCTCGCGGGTGACTGAAACCGCCGATGGTGACTGACCCGCTCCCGCTGCAGGTGGCCGCCGAACTGTTCCCCAACGGGATCAGTCGCTACGCCGTCGGCGGGCTGCTCGTCGGGCTCGGCGTGACCGTCATCTACCTCGGCACCGGCATCAGCGCTGGCGCGAGCACGTTCCTCGAGTCCACGCTGTCGTACGTGTCCGACCGGTCCCGGTTCCAGCAGTACGTCAGCTCTCGTGATTGGCGGCTGGTGTTCACGGTCGGGATCGTTCTGGGTGCGGCCGTGTACGCGGTCGTGTATCAGGGCGGGGCGTGGACGACGGACGTCCAGCCGTGGCGACTGCTCGTCGGCGGTATCTTCGTCGGCGTGGGAACGCGCGTCGGCAAGGGCTGTACCTCCGGCCACGGCGTCTGCGGTGTCGGTTCGGCGTCGAAGACGTCGATCGTCGGCGTCGTCACGTTCCTGCTCGTCGCCATCGCGACCGCGCAACTCGTCGCGGCACTGGGGGTGAGCCCGTAAATGTCCGACCGACACCCCGCGTTCATGCCGCTGGTGCTCGTCGGCGGCCTGATCTTCGGGTTCGGGCTGGCGTACAGCCACATGGCCCGCCCGGAGGTGGTGCTGAACTTCCTCCAGTTCGAGGACTTCGGGCTGGTGTTCGTGATGTTCGGCGGGGCCGCGGTGACCGGGCTGACGTTCTTCGTCGCTCCGCGGCTCGTAGGACGGGCGCCCCTGACCGGCGACAGCTTCGAGCGGCGACTGAAGTCCTTCGACCGGGACGTGCTCGTCGGAGGAGCGATCTTCGGCGTCGGCTGGGGGCTGTCCGGGATCTGTCCCGGTGCGGCCTACGCTAGCCTCGGGATCGGTAACGTGACGATCCTCTGGGCGCTCGCCGGGATGTTCCTCGGGGCGTACCTGCAGGGCTACTGGCGGAGCCGCACGACCGAGACCGGTCCCGTGGCATCGGGTGCCGACTAACCCCGCATACTTCGTTCAGAGATGGATCCCTCCACAGTCGGACTGTTCCTGACCGCCGGATCGGCGAGTCTGTTCATGGCCTGGGTCATCGGGGCCGGGTCGAGCGGCGCGACGCCGTTCGCCCCCGCCGTGGGTGCCAACGCCGTTTCGACGATGCGAGCGGCGTTCATCGTCGGTATCTTCGGCTTTGCGGGCGCGGTCGTACAGGGGAGCAACGTCTCCGAGGCCGTCGGTCGAGGACTGATCGGCGGCGTGAGTCTCCCGGCGACGGCCGTCATCATCGTGTTGCTGATCGGCGCCGGGCTCATGGCGATCGGTATCAAGACGGGCTATCCGATCGCGACAGCGTTTACCGTGACCGGGTCGGTCATCGGGGTCGGACTCGCGCTCGGTGGAACGCCCGTCTGGCCGAAGTACCTCCAGATCGGTGCCGTCTGGGTGCTGACGCCGTTCGTCGGCGGCGGCCTCGCGTACGCCATCGCGAGTGTCCTCCCCCGGTCCGACGTGCCGGAGCGATACAGCGTCTCCATTCTGGCCGGTCTGGTCGGTGCGGTCCTCGCGAACGTCGAGTTCGCGTATCTCGGTCCGAACGGCGCGGCCGGCTCCCTCGTCGGGGTCAGCCAGCGGACTCTCGGGAGCGACGGGATAGCGATCCCTCTCGCAGTTTCGCTGCTCGCCGCAGCTGTCGTCGCCGGGTTCGTCACGCGAGACATCCGTCGTGATATGAGCGGGGGACTGCGACGGGTGCTTCTCGCTCTCGGCTCGCTGGTCGCGTTCTCCGCGGGCGGGAGCCAGGTCGGACTCGCCGTCGGTCCGCTGCTCCCCCTCCTCGACGGCCCGGAGACGGTTCCGGTGATCGCGATCCTGACCGGCGGCGGATTCGGGATCCTCGTCGGATCGTGGACCGGCGCGCCCCGGATGATCAAATCGCTGGCGCAGGATTACTCGTCGCTCGGGCCCCGTCGGTCCATCGCCGCGCTCGTGCCGTCGTTCCTGATCGCGCAACTCGCCGTCCTGCTCGGGGTCCCCGTCTCGTTCAACGAGATCGTCGTCAGCGCGATCATCGGGAGCGGCGCGGCCGTCGGCGGAAGCGACGCGATCGATTCGCGGAAGATACTCGTGACGGTGAGTGCATGGGCCGGATCGCTACTGCTTGCCCTGGCAGTCGGCTATATCGCAGTCGTCCTCCTCCCGGTCGGCTGAACCGTTTCTCAGCGAACCGGGTTCCGCAAGGCCAACCCTCGGGACCGTCACCGCTGTGGGTCAATTGCGCGCGTTCAGTTTCCTTCCGCTCGTTCTAGCAGACGACGCTCTCGTGGTGACTGAGAGACCAGTTCCCGGGCAACTGCCCGCTCGCGACACCGAGCGAACTTCGATCCGTACGAAAGAAGGTAGGCCGCCGGCTCGGTTCGAGCGATAACTTATGAGTAGCATACGTGACGCCATCTCGGAGTTACGGGGATATAGTATTGTACAGTAGTCCCAAAACCGTTTTCAACCCCTCTCCATTAGATAGAATTGTACAGAATAGTATGAAGCAGACAATCTCGACTGCAAGAGAAGAGGTGACGTACGATGATCGGCGTTGAATCGCTCGGCGGATGGTCCCAAGCAGCGGCTGTCATCGGTGCTGTCCTGCTGGAAGCGATCGTGCTGTACGTGGGATACGGGGCGTTAGAGCGATTCCTCGGACCGTCGATCACCGACGCGATTCGAGGTGACTGACGATGGAGATATTCGGCATCGCCGCATCACTGCTCGTGATGTTCTCCGGGTTCGGCCTCCTGATCGGCCTGCTGTTCGGCTTTTTCGGAATGGGCGGGTCGTTTCTCGTGACTCCCGCGTTGCTCGTGATGGGGTACGAGACCGATGTCGCCGTCGCGTCCGGGCTCGCGTTCGTCTTCGGGACCTCGGTCATCGCGACGCTGAAACACCGCGACCTCGGTCAGGTCGACTACAAACTCGGCGTGCTGATGATCGCGGGTACCACTGCAGGTATCGAAGTCGGCAAGCAGGGACTGCACCTACTGCAGGACCTCGGACTCGCCGATACCGTTGTGAGTGTGGCGTACGTGGGGTTGCTCGGTGGTATCGGGCTGTTCATCACTCACCGAGCGATCAGTGACGACAGCGGCGGGGGCATCGCCCACGATGCCGAAACCGACGGGGAGTTCGACGAGGAGGACGTCCCGGAGATCGCCAGGACGATCCAGTCGTACGAAGTCCCTCCGATGATGTCGCTCCGTGGCGGCGTGACGGTTTCGCTGTGGATGATCCTCGCCGTCGCGTTCGCCACAGGCCTGTTGTCGGGGTTCCTCGGCGTCGGCGGCGGATTCATCCGAATGCCGGCGCTGTTCTACCTCATCGGTGTGCCCGTCCCCGTCGCGGTCGGTACCGACCTGTTCGAGATCGTCTTCTCGGGCGGGATCGGTAGCTTCCTCTACGCCATCGACGGCGCGGTCGATCTCGCGATCGTCGCGCCGCTGCTGGCCGGGAGCGCCCTCGGTGCTCGGGTCGGCGCTGCGGCGACGAGCATCGTCGACGAGGACGAGATCAAGGTGTACTTCGGCGTGATGCTGCTGCTGGGCGCTATCGCCGTCGCGATCCGGAAGATCGGCGGCGTCATCGAGATGCCCGTGCTCGACGTGGTCGCACTGGCCATCATCGTCGGTGCAGCGCTATTGGTGAGTAGCGCAGTCGTCTACAGTTCCATCCGTGAACTCCGGACGACCTCCAACGAGACCGATACCGTCACAGCTGACTGAGGTGCGATCCGGCTGCCAGTAACGCGGTATTTTTGCACAGTTTCGACTGAGCACGCTTCGTGGGTGTCCCCGCTTCCGAGTGTTCTTCCCGGACGACCAGCAGACCGTACCACGCGTCATCGTCGACGTGATGAGGGATACCCGGCCTCTCGAGTTGTGTCTCATGTTCGTGGTTGGGTCTGGTTCCCTCTGTTTGAGAACTCGCCCCGTCGCTTATCGGGGTGTCTGGCGTACCACTCGGCATGGGAGAACTCGAAACCGAGGCCGAGAAAACGCGGTCAGAAATCGCATCGTACCTCCGCGAATTAGCTGCGCAGCTTGACGGCGGGGGAGACGTGACCGTTGAACTCGGCGGTCAGCAGGCACGGTTGAATCCGACGAACCCGGTGACCTTCAAACTGGAGGGAGAATCGGACTGGACCGAGGGCGAGACCGAGGCAAAACAGAGTATCGAGTTCGAGTTAGTCTGGTGGCGTGATGCTCGGACGGCGGACGAGGGAAGACTGGACATCAACACCGAGGGGGAGTAACATTCCTTGTTTCCTTGAACCACGTGACTATGTACGAGCAAATCCTATTCCCGACGGACGGAAGCGAGCCAGCAGATTCAGCCCTTGATTATGCACTCCAGATAGCGTCCGAACACGAGGCCACGATCCACGTCCTCAACGTTGCGGATACGAACCAGGACAGCCTCGTCCGGATTCAGGGGAATGTAATCGACGTCTTGGAGCAGGAAGGAGAAGAGATCGTGGAGGACGCGGCACAGCGTGCAACAGAACGCGGCATCTCCGTCGTCTCGGAGGTACTCCAGGGCGACCCGTACAGAACGATCGTCGACTACAGCAAGCAGTGGGATATCGACTGTATCGTCATGCCGACGCACGGCAGACGTGGGCTTCAGCGGTTCCTTCTCGGGAGTGTCACTGAACGGGTCATCAACACTGCGCACGTACCAGTAATCGCGGTCAGCCCCGATCGAGATCGGCCACTCACGTATCCACCTCAGCACATCCTCGTTCCGACGGATGGGAGTCGGGGTGCGGAACTCGCAGTAACGGAGGGAATTAACGTTGCGAAGGCGTCAGGGGCAACGCTCCATCTGCTTCATGTGGTTGAGACGGGGAACATCGGCCCGGATGCACGATCCGTCCTGAAACAGGGCGAATTGACAGAGCGGGCATACGAAGTTATGAACGAGGCTACCGAGAGGGTCGAGGAAGCGTCGCTTGATCCAGTCACCAGCGTGATCGAGCACGGTGACCCGTCGAAGGTGATTCGTGACTACATCGACGAGAACGGAATCGATCTCGCCGTCTTGGGAACTCATGGCCGAACCGATTTCAGTCGGTACGTCATGGGCGGTGTCAGCGCCAAACTCGTCCGAACGTCACCAGTACCGGTGATGTGGGTTCGAGAATCTGACTCAGATGATACCTGACTCCTGAAAGGGATGCCCCAGAGCAATTCCACTCCTTCGGTAGAATTCGACGTGTCGAGGCACAACTTTTCGCAACCGAGCCCGAATTATTCGTATGGAAGATGTCCGCTCGGTACGGATGAGTAGAGAAGAACGGAACGAGTTCTTAGGGAGTGGTGGTACGGGTGTCATCTCGTTCGATCCGCCGGACGACGGCCCTCCGTACTCCTGACCGATTTCGTATGGATACGACGCAGATACGGGGAATTTCTATTTCCGGTTCGCCATTGGTCCTGAAGACACTGGAAAGAAAGACTTCATCGACGAAGACAGGGAAATATCATTCGTTACGTACGACGAGACGGATCGTGGCTGGCGAAGCGTCATCGCAACCGGTAGACCGGACGCGGTTACAAAATCAGCACTCGACACCGAAGTCGCCGAGGCGATGCAGCGAGTGAGAATCCCGTTTGTGGATGTGTATGATAGTTATCCTCTCACGCCCGTGTTCCGATTTTTCCAGCTCATCCCGGAGGAGGTTACTGGCCAACAAGAAGTAGGAACTGGGGAGTGAGAAGCTCGAAGAGAGCGGGTTACATCTCCCCCTTAACATCCTCATCGCGTAATCACGCGCTGTATGCCATCTGAACTGGCTTCGAGTTCGTCGTAAATTCGGCTGATCCCTTGTGAATGCCAGCTTTCGGGCTCCGCCGACGAGGAGACGGCCATCGAAATGTAAGATAGGTTACAAACCAGTGGTCAGTGTTCAGTATCGTCCGGGTGATGGGAGCCTCGTACTTCGACTGGTGAGCGCTTTCGACTCGGATCCAGCATTCAGAAGCATATCCTCACTCCTGATAGACAGATCACTCGACTTCGTTACTTGTGCATCGTGTTGTCGCATTCACCCGGTCTTTTTCGACTGCCAGTGACGATAAACGCCACCTCTTACTCTGCGAAACGATGCATGATGGTTCCCGGCGGGGGGAAACGGATTTATCCGCTCACATTGCTCTTGCAAGCGATGAGAGAATGAAATCAGAAGGTTTGTCACCGCGGCGTTCTACGGGCAGAACTCGGTGCGGCGGAAACGAAATGAGCCGTCGTACGTTCGTCGCCGCGGGTGTCACCACGGCGGGAGCCACAGCCGGAACCGCCGTCGCGAACGCGACGCAGGAGACGCAGACGGTGGAACTGGTTGACTATGCGTACGAGCCGGGGACCGACGAACCGCTCGTTATCGCACCGGGGACTACCGTCCGCTTCGTGTGGATCACCGACAATCATAACATCGCCGTCGACTCACAACCGGACGAAGCCGAGTGGGAGGGGCACCAACCCATCGAGAACGCGGACTTCGAGTACGAGCACACGTTTGAGGTGGAGGGGGTGTACGAGTTCCACTGCGACCCCCACCAGAGCCTCGGGATGGCGGGGACGATCGAAGTCCGCGAGGGCGGCGCATCGGAAGAGGAGGGGGGTCCCGTAGAGGACCTCCTGCCCGACGAGGCGTTGACGGTCGGCATCTGGGCCCTTGGCGCGCTGCTGGTCATCGTGTTCTTCGCCTACTTCTTCACGAAGTACAGCGGAGACTACGGGGAGTGACCGTCCCGGGCGAATCAGCGGTGCGGGGATGCCGGTGAAAGCGGCGATCGATCGCATTCACCCCGGCGTTCACGCCGCGTAGTTGTTCGGTCCGAGATCCAGTTCGGTCGCCTCGTCCTCGATTTCGGGCGATTTTCGGCCGTTGTTCATCGCGATAACGTCCTCGTAGTTCGGCGGCTTCTCGGAGACGTCGACGGTGCGCCTATCGAGGAACGCCTCTCGATCGAGTCGCAGCAGGTCGAGGTCTTCTCTGAGAGTATCCCAATCGGGCCATAATCAGGTTGCCCGGCGACCCCGTGTTCGTACCGCCCGTCGGATGACACCGAAACGTGGCCGGGGAGGACGGTCGTGTGGTCCGGTAGGTCGAGGATCTTCTCATGGAGCGTATCGTTGAGCAGCGCCGCCCCGTGGGCGGCCTCGGCCTCGCCGAACTGGAGTTCGGTGCGTCCGACCGATTCGACGGACAGCGTGTCTCCTGTCAGTAGAAACTCGTCATCAATCCCGTAGTTCATCATCTCCCTGGTGTAGCCGGGCGCGTAGATCGCACGGACCCGGATATCTCGAGTTCGATGAGATCGTGATCGGTGACCGGTTCGTACTCGAGGTACGGTCGGCCGCCACCTCACCGAGGTGGTACGACGTACCGACCTCGGCGGCGAGGTCGTGGCCACCGGAGATGTGGTCGGGACGTGCGTGTCGAAGACGCCTTCGAGCGTCAGTCCTTCCGATACGGGGTGACTACGTAGGTGTTTGTCTGCCGCGTCGCGTCGAACACGGCGGTTGCGCCCGCCTCCCGAGACCCGACGTCGTTCCCCAGAGACCCCTTCTCACAGCACTGGTCCTGACGGACGTCGAGGTCGTCATTCGACGGTTCGGCCAGGACGATGACGTACACCTTCCCAGGAGTGTCACCGACTGTGTCTCCCGATTGACGATCCGACCAACGACCGTAATGAGGTCTGCGAGTACCGACAGTGCGGTTCGTAACCCGTGAAGTCGGTTTGCCGCAGCACTCCACCGCAGCAAGGATGTCGTCTGTCTCGTCTCTACGTTCCAAATCCCTGAGTACTAAGACGGTGTCGTCGGTGCAGAGAGGTTTGGGAGTTCTGCAGGATTGGGACTGAGAACTGCTTCGTTTCTGCGCTGTTCTCGGGTGTGTAGAGCTATGAAGAACGTTAAATCCGAATAGGTCGTACAGTAGCGTATGTTGCGATCCATGATGGACCAGAACCTGTTCTGGATTCCTCGTAACAGATCAGTTATGACCGCTGACCAGTACGTGCCTATCTTCCTCGGATTCGAACTCAGTGCTGCAATCGGTGGATTCAGGAAGCGAGGCGACTACCAGTTCCGGTCAGCAGGTAAACAGCGATGGATATAATACCTTTTGCAGTCGGTGTACTCCTCCTCGCCAGTGTCGTTATTGATCTCCTCTGGACAACGCTCTGGGTTGAGGGAGGCGCCGGACCCCTGACCTCGCTGTTGATGGTGTCGGTGTGGCGAACGCTACGACGGTTCGGAGGGGTAGAGTCACGAGCCCATACCCTCTCAGGTCCGATAATTCTCACTGTTAGCCTAACGACGTGGATTATACTACTTTGGGGAGGGTGGACGTTTATCTTTGCGAGTGGGGAGAGTTCTATCATCGATACCGTGAACCAAGATCCTCTGTCTTGGTCAGACTGGGTGTATTTCTCTGGATACACGATCTTCACATTGGGGATCGGAGATCTCGTCCCGCGAGAGGGTTTCTGGCAAATTATGACAACTCTCGCGACGGCGAGCGGGATGCTCTTTATCACACTCAGTGTTACATATCTCCTCAATGTCCTGAGTGCAGTCACGCAGAAACGGTCTTTCGCCAGTGGTGTGAACGGGCTCGGTGAACACGGTACTGAAATTCTTCTCACGAGTTGGAACGGCGAGGAGTTCGAGGGACTTGAGTTACCTCTGAACACCTTTACTAGCCAACTGAACATGCTTACGTCGAATCACAAGGCGTATCCAATCCTCCATTACTTCCACAGCAAACATCCCGGCCAGTCACCAATTGTGAGCGTTGCCATCTTCGACGAGACATTGTCGCTTCTCCAGTTTGGGTTCTCCAAACGCTCTCATCCGAGTAACGCTATTCTTAAAAACGCCCGGTCGAGCGTCGATAGCTATCTAGAAACGCTCCAGAATTCTTTCGTCGAGCCCGCTGATCGCTCCCCACCGCCACCCGACCTCGATGCGTTTCGAGAAAACGAACTTCCGACTGTCTCTGACGAGGAGTTTACCACCGCTCTTGAAGCCATGGACAAGCGGCGGCGTGCACTGCTCGGTCTCGTCGAATCTGACAAACGAGAATGGCCCTCACAGGACGATGAGTAATGAAGTATTGACGTCTTGTTTCGACACAGCGTAAGAAGGTGCTCTGCTCCACAGGATCCGAAATTGTCCATACACCAACTCCCTCCAGAAGGTGGGCGACAGGACGAGAACCGTGCCGCCTAACATCGTGACGATGGCCAGCGCCGCACGGTCGACGGGGACGTAAAATAGTACGTAGACAAGAGCTGTCTTTAACGGCCCGCATGCCGCGAACTGGGTATTTTCCTAGTGATATTGACGGGATATACCCCCTGACAGATGTATTCATGTGTGAATAGACAGCATTCGATATTTCGAAGTGCGGCACTATCTACCGTACAGCGAGAACCAACACTCGTTTCTGGATCCCCAAATTCCCGAACTCTGTAATCTTAGTTTCCTGTCGTCCGGTTATTTCAGAGGTGTATGGCGGTGAGAACGAGGTTTGCGACAGCCACGATGGCTAACCAAGGCCAGATACTTTGTGTTCGTTGGCCGGCAGCACCCTCGATTCTGCCAAGCCCAGCACGCATCCATCCCGTCGAGGCTAACCGGATTGCTTCTCGATGGTCTTCCACCTCACTGCTGATATTCGCATTCCTGCTAACGAAAACCCGACTCTTGGAACTAGGAACCACCACCACCATTTTTTAACACTTCTGTGGAATTCAATTGTGTGGTGAAGAATGCCATGTCAACACAATCCATCCGTACGAGGTTCCTCGGAACCGAGACGTCGTACTCGGTCTCGGGAGCCTGGTTGTCGTATTGGATCCTGCTGCTCCGGCTGACCGCCGGGTGGTGGATGCTCCACGCCGGTCTGGACAAGATCTGGGCGTGGCCCTTCGACGCCAGCTGGTTCGTCGGCGGGGCCGCTCAGGGCACGATTCTCGCTCCCTTCGTCACGCCGTTCAGCGACGGCATCCTGTTGTCGTTCGTCAACGTGGCGGTACCGCTCGGGCAAACCGCCATCGGTATTGGGCTCATACTCGGCCTCCTCACGAGGACCGCTGCCTTCTTCGGCGCCTACCTGATGCTCTTCTTCTACTTCATCAACGGCTACGGCGGCGGCTGGGCCCACGGCATGGTCACCGGTGAACTACTCGGGATCATGGTCTTCGGGACCATCGTGGCCCTTGGAGCGGGCGGCGTCCTGGCAGTCGACAACCGCCTGCGGGAGATGGAACCGTTCGAAAACACGCGATTACGGAGACTTCTCGGGTGACTAGCAATGAGTGACCTAACAATGGCAGACAAAATCGCCATGTACGTCGGCGGCGGACTGGTCGTCCTTGGCGTCGTCGTGATCGGCCTGCTCGACATGCTGCTGGGAGCCGGGCATCCGGTCAATAGCGAGGGTGCAATCGAACACGCTGCAGTGGTCCCCATCGACATCAGGGCGGGTATTATCCTGCTTGGCCTGGTGGTCTGGGGGTCCGTCGCCGTTTACAAGTTCGCCGCAGGGCCGGCGCCGACCGGAACGTCTGCCGGCCAAGCGCCATCCGGCATGGACGACTAGTTCAACGCCTCGGTCAGTGACGCCATTTGCCGGTATCTTTCCGTGGTGCTCGCGTTAACGTCCATCCAATGCACCTCTACGTGAGGATGAACACGATTTTCAGAGCGAACCTATCCTTGCTCGGTTTTTCTTCTGGTCGATAAGCGCTGTGTATTCAGCACGACCGCCGGAATATATATCTACTGAGGGTTTCAACAGAGTCGTTCCCCCGAAACGCGCTGAAAGAGCACGCAGTCCCTGATTTGGGCACCACCAGTCTCGTCGAACCCCAGCAGTCGAATACAGGATGTCAAGGACAGTATTCGGGAGATGGATTAACGAGTGTATGGCGCATATCGCACACATGGCGTATCAATTCGAGTGCACGGCCCCGGACTGCGTGTTCCTGATTCGGGCCGCGGACCAAGAAGAGGTCATCGCACAGGTCCAACGACATTCGGAAGAACAACATGAGAAATCCCCGCCACCCAAGGACGTACTCCTGGAGCGAATGGAGACCGTCGACGTCGAGTGATACTGCTGAACTCAGTCCCCTTCGAGCCAGACACGGCGAAGGCGGTCGACTTCCGTGGGCGTGACGTCGTCGCGTTCAACTGCCTCCTCAATGTCTACGTCGGTGACTGTGCCACGTTCGAGAACTCGCTGAAAGACGTCCTCGACGACGGTGGCTGTCTCGTCACCGTTGACCGAATGCAGACCGTCTCTGTTTTCGACGATACCCTCCAACGTGACTACGTCGCCGTCCGCCGCTTCTCCAGGGAGTTCGACCGTGTACTCGAGGGTCACCTTGGATGGTGACTCACCGACATCCCAGAACACGGTCACACGCCCGTCACACCGGTCTATGGTAACCGGTTCAGGGACGACATCGAAGTCTGCAATCTCGCCTGGGACTGTCTCTCGGAGGGACACCCGGCCGCGGACGTTCCGGAGTGAGACCGTTACTGGAATAGACTGGTCTGGCAAGATGTAGGGGCGGTGAATCGCACGCGTCGCGTCGAGATCGACCGTGAGTGCTTTACCGTTCGATTCCGCCGCTGTGACCGTGCCGGCCCTTTCCGTGGCCGTGTCATGCCCCATGAACCGCGCCCAGACGACCAGCAGACTCGGGAGGACGAACACGCTGGCGAGGAACGCGAAGACGATGGTCAGTGCGGTGATGAGGCCGAACGACTGAAGGAACGGCAGGATCGCGACGAGCAACACGGCGAATCCACTGGCGGTCGTCGCCGCACTCGACAGCAGGGCGCCGCCGGTCCCGGTCAGGGACTCGTGTAACGCCGTTGTAACCGTCTCCGCTCCGGCGAGTTCCTGATTGAACCGCTCGCTGACGTGGAGGCTGTAGTCCACGCCGAGCCCGATGGTGAGCCCGGTGATCATGCCAGTGACGATGTTGAACGGGATGTCCAGCAGCGCCATCGTCCCGAGCACCCACGTCAAGGTGAACGCGACAGGCACGATCGTGACGATGCCAAGTGACGCGCTCCCTTCGATGACCCGGTAGGCTGCCGCGAGGACGACAAATACCGATAGTAGCGCGACGACAAGACTCAGGAGCGCCGTCTCCGCGAGCTGATCGGCCGTGATCTGGTTGACGATGACGTCACCCGTCGCAATCGTGGAAACACCTCCCTCGTCGGCGTCGTCGGCAATCCATCCCATCTGGTCGCGGACCACATCGCCGTCGGCTCCACTGTCGACGGTCACGACCATCCGGACGGCCTGGTACTCACCGTCTTCCCGGTGGACAACATCGGCGGCCTCCTCGGGTGCGACCCGGTAGAGTTCGTCATAGACGGCGCTCACGTTCTCGCCGGGAATGCCGTCGCCGTCGGTGTCGGCGACCGACAGCGTCCGGTTGAACGACTCGTTGTCCGTTGCGACGCGGTCCATCACTGTGATCGGGTCGGTCACTGCGGGCTTACCGTCGGCGTACGTCTCCGTCGCCGACATGTCGCTAGCGTTCGTGCGTGCGGCATCGAGCCGGTCGAGTGTCGCGGGATCAGTCACGTCGCCTCTGACGAGTATCGTGGCTGTGGTGTCCTGTCTGACGAAGTCCTGGTCGAGCGTGTCGATTGCCGTCTCCGCCGTGTACGTCCTTGGCGCGATCGGATCAGGGAGGTCCTTCAGCCAGTCGTCGGGATCCTCTGCGAGGAAATCTGACTGCTCGAAACTGGCGTCGATATCCGTCGCTCCGTAGGCTCCCGCGCCGCTGACGAGAAGCGCAACGGCGATGACGACGTAGGGAACCTTCGTCGCGAGCGTCGCACCCGTATCGAGGAGGCGATTGACCGGCCCGCCTCCGGTTCCGACGGCAGGTTTCACCCGGTCGATTCCCCGGCCTTCGAGCAGTTCGTCGAGTTCGACTTTCAGAGCCGGAACGAGGAGGCCGAAGACGAGGAGCGTGGCCACGATGCCGATGGCGCTGACGACGCCGAGTTCGCGGAAGACCGCGAGCGGGCTCGTGAGATTCGAAAGGAACCCGATGACGGTCGTCGTGGTGACGTAGACGAGTGCGACCCCAACACTCCCGAGCGCGACAGCCATGGCACGACTGGGTGGTGTCTCGCTGGACCCGCGGGCCTCGCGATATCGCATCACGACGTGGAGGCCGTAGTCGATAGAGAGACCGGTCAACAGGACGAGCACGACGATGAACGGCTGGCTGAACGCGATGTCGAACCACCCCATCGCACCGAACGTCCACACGAGGACGAGCGCGATCCCGAGGAGGCCGAGCAGGATGTCGAGCAGGTCCCGGTAGACGACCCCGAGCACGAGCAAGACGAACGCGACGGCGAGCGGGCCGACCAGCAGGACACTGTCGATCATCGAGTCCATGATCTCCGTGGACACGATCCCGTCGCCGTAGACCAGGACGGACATCGAGTCGTCGTTCGCCGCCAGGCCCGTCATGGCGGTCTGCGCGTCTTCGATCTCATCGGGCGCGTCACCGGGCGCGAACGACCCGCCCGCTGTCTCCTGGGTTACGACGAGCAGCGTCGCGTTTGTCTCAGTAGATCCTGATTCGTAGTAGTCGGGCATGAAGGCGAGTGCTCGTGCCGACTGGTTCGAATCTCCGCTCAGTACGTCCGCGACGAGGGTATCGATTTCCGAATCGTTCAGCGACTGGAGTTCCTCGGTCTGATCCTCAAGTGTGGGGTCAAGGTTCGCTATCTCCCGCCTGTCCTCGGCGAGGCTTGCGTACTCGTCCGTGAGTATCTGTTCCGTGACGTTCCTCGTACTATCTCTCGTCTCGTTTTGACCCGCAGCTGTTTCGGTTCTGTTGGTCGTTGCGTTTCCGTCAGTCGCTTCGCGTCGCTCCTCGACAACGTCTGCGAACAGAGCGTAGTCCTCCTCCGTGAGAGTCACTGACGTGTTGGCGTCGACGGCACCGAACGCGGGTCGGACGCTCGCGTTCGGGTTGCTTGCGAGCAAATCAAGGGTATCCGCAAGGACCGCCTCTGACCTGGCCAATTCGCGTTCGCGGGTCTGGAGGTCAGCAGCCCGGTCGTCGCGGATCGCGGCGGTCGCGATTAGGTTCGCGACGCTTTGGGTGGAGTCGTTCTCGACGAGTGTCTCGTTGATTGTTTCGTTGGTCTGGAGCGCTCGCTCGTATTCGATCATGGAGACGAGCGTCTCCTTATCGAGGACGTCGTCGTCTTGGACGATGACCTGTGCGGACGTTGTGTCCGTCGTCTCGCTAGAGAAATTTCCGTCGACGTAATCGAGCGCATCAGCCTCGTCGGCGTCGGTCTGGAACTGGTCGAGCGATGTCGAGCGGTCGACCATTGGCACTCCAGCGGCGACGACCGCGGACGCGACGAGCATGACCGCAATGACGAGCCGAGCATTGTCCGTGATCCACTCGCTCGTGTCGAACATTACTGAAGACTCACCCCTGGTTTCGAAGACGTGGACGAGACATGAGACGCAGCAGTTGCCACCCCACGCGTGACGCGAGACAGTTTTCCGTCAACAGAAGTCCGGACGACGGGAAACTGAAAGTCCGGTCCTATTGCCACGTATTCGTGGTGTATCGACATTACGTGTCTGTATACTCCTCGGCCGGTTAGTGATCAGTACGAATCATCGAGAAGTACCCTAATATATTCGCAATTGCCGCTACTATAAGTGGTCGGTTAGAGTTACCTACCGACGATGCCACACGCGAAACTCGCGATAGATCTTCCAGATCACACCTGGATTGGTGACCTCTCAATCGCTCATCCGGAGGTAGTGTTTCAGGTCGTCACGAGTATCCCAGGTGAAGGAACCGGTATTGGACTCGTTCGACTCATTGCGACCGACCCGCTGCCTATCATCACCGACATTCAAGTTCGTGATGACGTCGAGGACCTTGAACTGCTTTGGAAACACGACGACGAAGCGCTCCTCCAGATACAGACGGCGAATCCGCTCCCGCTTCTCCCGGTCTGGCGGGCCGGTGTGCCGCTCAAGATGCCCTTCGACATTCAGGATGGGGAGGCCACGTGGGAGGTGACGACATCGACGAGTCGCCTCTCGAGCCTCCGCGACCACCTCGACGATTTGGGCATCGGATTTTCTATCGAGTACGTTCGTGAGATCGATGCGAGCCAGGCTGACCAATTGTTGACTAACCGCCAGCAAGAAGTACTGATGGCCGCCGTCAAAGCCGGTTACTACCGCGCACCACGGGAATCGACGTTAGGTGATGTGGCCGAGACGCTCGGCGTCGCGAACGCAACATGTAGCGACGTACTCCATCGTGCCGAGGGTCACATCATCCACTGGTTCGTCGAGGAGCACATGGAAGCGTATGATGTCGGGCCTCACATGAGTTCTAAGTTTAATGAATAGAACAGATCCGTTCGATGCGGTTCGGGAGCTAAAGGTCGTTTGAGAAGTCCCGGTAGCGTTTCTGACAAGCGATCGCGTACGAACCCTCGACTTCGATCTCACCAGGGAACGTGCAGATTTCATCGGTGATCTCAGACTCGGGATCGAGAGAAACCGTCGCTTCCCCAGCGTCTGCAATGATCCCGATCTGCAATCCATTGTCGTTGATCGCGGGCTTTTCGGTATGTCTGAGGTCGAGTAGTCGACTTAGTTTGTTATTAGTGGCAAGTGAAGCGCGTAGGATATGGAAAACTGTTACCTGGTTGATGGGGCGTCGGCTTGTTCCACAGCCGTCATTTCAACCGCTACCGTTGCCGAAACATGAACGAGACAGTCAACGCGGCGATCAACCAGCAGTTCGGAGCGTTCGTACGGTCACGCCGGTGGTGGAAGTAGTTCCGCGAACTCGTCATCAAATGCGTCGCTCACAATTTGGAACGAAGCCTAGCCGTTTCGCATGAATAGTGCGGATGTCCCTATTGCTGAGAGGAATGAACTGCTGGATATAGAGGTGCATTCGGCAACGGACAGAGATACTTGCGATGGTAGTCCATCGGGTCTTCCGGGTGGCTCAGCAGATCAGTTCGGACCGACTGCGGCGGTTTCATCAACGTCAGGACGTTCAGTCGTCGAGATCCTCGGCTTCGAGAATCAGTTTAGTGTTTTCCCGCGTCGCGTTCGCATTCCGTTCGAGGTAGCGTCGCAGAAGCGAGCCCGTCAGTCGCCCAAGAAGGCCAAATCCAGGTGGTTCGATTTCGTTTGTAAAGGCATATCGTGTTTGCTCGTCCTCGCTCGACAGTTCATACGTTGTGCGAGCGTCGACATCGTCCTCGACTTCGAAGACGCGTCGATTCGGCGGGACGAAGTTGATGTCTCGTGCCCGTGAAGGTTTCTGCCGAGCATCTGGAATGTGAACTCCGCCTCGTGACCGCCGTTCGGGAGCTCTTCGACACCAGTGACATCGATGATGCTCGGATTCATCGTGGAGTGGTTTTCAGGGGCACCCACGTACTTGAAGACCGTTTCGAGGGGGGCGTCGATGAGAATGTCCGCTTTTGATGGTTTGCACATCTCTATACTGTAGCCTCTGTGACAACATCAAAATAGCGGTGATGGGATCAAACACATGCTAACGCTGGATCAGCGCTATACAACGATGCCTGCGCCCACGAACTCGGGATGGAATCCTGAACATGGACTTAACCTCCTGCGGATGAATCTCTCACCTATGACTGGCCTTGACCGAATTCTCGTCTGTGTGGATGGGAGCGACTGCGCACTTCGCGCGGCGAAGTACGGGATCGAACTCGCCAAGGTCCACGGGGCTAGCGTCGACGTGTTACACGTCATTGAGCGGGGTCGAAGGGTTGCGCGCGAACCCAAGGGACTGAGCAAACGTCGGAGAGAAGCAGGTGAGGAGTACTTGGACGAGGTGGGAGATCTCGCTATCGAAATCGGCTACGACGTTGATACCCATCTAGAAGAAGGAGTCCCCCACCGTCGAATCACCGAATATGTGAGGGAGAACGATGTTGACATAGTTGTAATGGGGCGTCGCGGGCGGTCGAAGTTGGCGGAGAGGCTGCTCGGCGGCGTCACTGAACGTGTACTTCGACGTACAGATCGGCCGGTGCTCACCGTTCCAGCCGCCGAAGGCGCCTCCGGATCGGCGGTGGAACGCGTCCTCCTACCGACGGACGGTAGTGACAACGCGGTACAGGCGGTACCCGTAGGGACGGAAATCGCCGGACAACACAGTGCAACGATTCACGTTCTCACCGCGGTGGATGTCGCGGCGGAGGCGGGTCTATTCGACGCTGGCGGAGTTGACCGGGAGTACATCGAACGGTTGGAGGCCGATGGACAGGAGGATGTCGATGCGGCTGCAGAGCGCATCCGGTCTGCGGACTCCGGCGTCGTCATTGAGACCGCTGTCATACGCGACACGCCACATGTGGCGATCCGAGAGTACGTCGAGGAGAACAATATAGACCTCATCGTCATGGCCTCAGAGGGTACGTCCGACCTTGCCGGGCAGGTACTCGGAAGCGTCGCGGATCGCGTACTCAGAACCGTCGACGTCCCAGTCTTGATAATCGTCATCTGACCGTGGCTAATCAGAAGGTAATGCTGCGATGGCGTTGTCGCGATACGCTCTCGACAGACATTAGCTTAATCGGATAAGAGTCACGCGAACCGGTGACCGAAATGCGACGGCTTCCGTGACACCACCGAACAGTATTCGGCATCCTAGGCGAGATCCGACCGCTAATCCTCGAGGAGTTCGGTCAGGAAGAGACCACACGTATGTGCTTGACCTCGGAGTAGAGGTCCCGTACACGGCGATCACCGCCGTATGACTACAGCGAAGGCGGCCCTGGAGGTATGTTTTTGCCGGCGCTCTGGTAGTGCTGGCGGCGCTGTTGGCGCCGATCCTTCTAGCCATCACCCTCAGCGACGTGCTGGATAACGTTGTGTCGCTGACATTGCCGCTGATCCTTGGTACTGTCCTCCCGCCCAGCGGTCTTCGCCATCAGGTACCTCCGCACACTCGACTAATACGAACGAGGTGGCACTCTGACGACGGACGGAGGGTGGACTCGTACCTCCCATCGGGTCTCGCTTTCTCTCCCGTACGTTCTTGCTTCCCTCCCAACGCTGGTGCTTCTAGCGTGCAACATTGTTGTGTATGAATCGACGATGTCGAAACCGTCGTAATCATTGTCGATCCCGGGACAATATTATCGGGAGTTGATATCTCACCCTTACCGAGATTCCCTGGGACGTGAGCAAGCAGTTCGACCGAGTGCTGAATGCACTCTCTTCCGAATCAGTTGCCTGACGCTGCGTCGCCTGCGGTGTGTTCTCAGTAGGAACTGAGACCGATAATCACCTATTTTTTATCATGGATAGCCTTCCGTCTCATCAGTTCTATTCGAATCTACTCAGTACCGATGCTCCGTTCGACGAACCTCATAGACTTTTGCCGTTAACAGTCATCCTCCGAGTCACAAATGTCCGGTGAAGAAATATGCGAAACGCACGTATGGGCGTCCGTGGGGGTCGTCACCCGGAACGGGGCAGTCTGCCGGATCTGGGAGTGCGAGCAGTGTCCGGTTTGGACCGCGGAGCCGTTTGATCCTGACTTCGAACAAAACTGGAGTGACACGTGGCTATCCGAAGGTTGATATGCAGGTTTCAGGTGAGCTACTGACCCAGATCTCCATCGGTGCAGTTGCCCTGTACGCCTTGGTCACAGCCGCGAGTCGGGCGATCGATCGGCTGTTGGCACTCGCCGAGTACTATGATATTGACGAGGTTCTGATGGGGATGACCGTCCTCGCGGTGGGAACGGGCTTGCCCGAACTGAGCTCACACCTGATCGCGTCGCTGGGGATTCTCTCTGGAACCCTCGACTACCAAGTCACCTCCGCCGTCGTCATCGGCGGGAACACCGGTTCCTCGACCGTCCAGCAGTTTCTGCTCGTCGGCGTCCTCCTCATTGGGTACGGGAGTATA
The DNA here is from genome assembly GCF_003675875.1 of Halostella limicola. Lineage (NCBI taxonomy): Archaea > Methanobacteriati > Methanobacteriota > Halobacteria > Halobacteriales > Natronoarchaeaceae > Halostella > Halostella limicola. The sequence continues at coordinate 153,158 of NZ_RCDI01000004.1, forward strand.
CAGCTTACGCGAACGTTCATCCGCGAGAGCTACGTCCCGATGCTGGGCGCGTTCGCCGTGACGATTCTCGTGGCTTGGGACGGGTCGATCAGCCGGCTGGACGGTGTGGTCCTCTTCGTGCTGTACCTGGGGTACGTTGGCATCCGAGTGTCTCGTCGAGAGCAACTCCCGACGCTCAGGGAACGACCGAGTCTGAATCCCCGCTGGGATATCCTCGTTGCCACAGGTCTGCTCATCCTCGTTCTTCTTTCTGCGTCAATCATGCTGTCAGTCGTGGAATTGATCGTGAATACGCTGGCTCTCGGCGGGTCGACGATCGGCGTCATGACTATCGGTGTGGCCGCTGCGCTCCCAGAACTGACCGCCGTGATCGACTCGATTCGCCGTCGGGCACCGAATCTCGCGCTTGGGACCCTCATTGGGAGCAATATTGTCAACCCCCTCGTCGGCATTGGGCTGGGTGGTGCAGTATCGACCTACTACGTGCCGCCCGCCGTCATCCTCTGGGACCTTCCATTCAAGCTAATCGTGGGCGCCGGCCTCCTCATCTGGACGCTGTACTGGCGTGACGGTGAACTCACCCGACGGGAGGGGGCCTATTTGTTGGGGTTGTACGTCGTGTTCGTGACAGGCCGGCTGTTGTTGTTCTCAGGCCAGTAGTGGTTCGTACCGCAATAGTGGTTCTCGGCGCCGATTTTTGACTAGATGAAGTATCGCCACAAATCCCAATACGACGCATTTAGTTAGTTACACATCGAGACTCATGACAGCATACATTGTAGATTCCATCGGAGTCGTATCATTAGCAAAGATCCTCGGTGTCATTGGATTGCTCTGGGGGATCATACTTGCACTCAGCTGGATTGTTATCGGCGGACCGATGGGTGGCCGGCCTGGACTGCCAGATCTCCTTATTGCGACCATTGGTGGTGCTCTATATGGTGTAATCGGCGGAGCAATCACGGCACTCATCTATAACGCTGCAGCAGGACTGATGGGTGGGATCGAACTCGAATTATCCTGCTAATAATACTTATGTTATATATTAAATCGCAATATAATTTATTATGGATAGCGGTTAATCATCCGATATGGAATTGCAATGAGCAGCCAGTAGCGCAATTCTCGGTGCGGTCGTCTCGATCGTCGCCGGCTTCCTGCCATTCGTATCATTCGTCGCACCGTTGCTTGGCGGCGTTGTTGCGGGAGATGTCTACCACGCTGGTCTACGAGACGGGGTAGGTGCAGGCGCACTTACGGGTGTTTTTCTCGCCGCCCTCGGGATACTGCTCCAGATATTGGGACCCACCTTTCGTCGTTCCCCGCAGCGGTCGTCCTCGGACCCTGGACCCGTGGATTTTGGCTCGGAATGATGAGTAGTATCGTTGCGATCCTCGCCGCGAGCGCGGTATTGCTCGTACTCGTTGGGGCAATTGGTGGTGCTATCGGGGGAGTTCTTTCTGGACAGGGAGCACAGCAGACAGACGAAACCCTCGGCTAGGACTCGATGACACGAGATGACAGAAATCGTATAGATAGGGCCTCACGCCGACGATTCTTGAGAAACATCGGCGCGACGACCACCGGCGCGGCTAGTATCGGGCTCGCAGGCTGCCAGGGACTCCCGTTCGGACCGAGCGCCAATGCGGCGTTTTATCATGCATATGGTCTAGCACTCGACGTCGACTACGATGCGATCATGGACGCAGCACTGGATGCGGGATACACTGTCGACGAGTCCTTCGACTTGCACACCGAGGATAGTTTCATCGGGGTCGTGGCTGGTTTTCCACTCGAGAAGGGAGTGGTAGGCATCGCGAACGTCCGCGATCGGGATTCCTACTTCAACGCCGTCAATTGTCGTACTATAGAAGAGGAATAACATGCGGGAGCACAATTCAGCTGGCAGCACTTCTGTGGTCCCATCACCACTATTTGCTCGCCGGAGTGTTTATGCAGTATGCTGACCCGTTTCCTCGACTCCGATATCAAATCATCCGGGGCGTATCTGGCAGAGATCATCTATGGGGCGAACGACGGGATCGTCACGACGTTCGCGGTCGTTGCCGGCGTCGCTGGTGCAGCACTCGATCCGGGTATCGTGGTCATCCTCGGAGTAGCGAATCTGCTTGCGGATGGGTTCTCGATGGGGATGAGCAATTACCTGAGCCGACAGTCCGATATCGCCTATCAGGCCACCATCGGTGAGACGACTGACATCGAGAAAGCACCAGTCTATACTGCGCTCGTGACGTTTGTCTCGTTCGTCATCGCTGGATGGACCCCACTGCTTCCGTATATTGCGTCCGTTCGTCCATTCTTCGAACTCTCGGTGGTGACGACTGCAGTCGTCTTCTTTCTTGTGGGGGCAAGTCGAACGTTCGTCACCCAACGGAGCTGGTATCGAAGCGGCACTGAAATGCTTTGCATCGGTCTCGTCGCAGCCGGCGTGGCCTACGGGGCAGGGGCCTTCCTGAGCGGGGTGGCCTGACAATGGTGTCCGGGCGGTCACGGCTCTTTCTCGTAAGTGCCTTGATCGCTATGGGCCTCGTCATTCTCCTCCCACTGCCGGGGTTATCACAGGCCGGAACGTTCGCGCTTGCGACGATGGTGTTCGCCGCCGTCCTCTGGGTGACCGAGGGACTACCCCTTCCGGCGACGGCCCTCTGCGTGCCGATCCTGCTGACGCTCTTCGGCGTCTTCCCTACGATGGCCGGCGCACTCCAGGCGTTCGCGGATCCGATCATCTTCCTGTTACTCGCCGGCTTCGTGCTCGCCGAAGCGCTCAAGAAACACGGCATCGACCGTCGAATTGCCTATTATTTGATTGGTGGGCTGGGAACTTCCGCTCGTGGGATCGTGTTCGCGGTTATGGCGGCGACTGCCCTCCTGTCGATGATCGTCTCGAACTCCGCGACGACGGCGATGATGGTTCCTATCGCGCTCGGGATTGCACGTGAATTGACCGAAACTCAGGCGGAAAGCCCAGCATCCACCTCCAATATTGAAATCGCACTGCTGTTGGGCACGGCCTACGCGGCAAGCATCGGCGGCGTTGGGACGCTCATCGGGACGCCCGCCAATGCCATTGTCGTCGCTCAGCTCCAAACACAGCTCGACCATCACATCAGTTTCCTCGACTGGCTGGCCATCGGGCTGCCACTCGTAGCGGTCGGTCTTCCGGTCGCTTGGTACCTGCTCGTGTACCGGCTTTTTCCGCCAGCAACTGTCGACGTAGAACAAGCCCAGTCCCATGCGGCAGGGGCACTCGACGAACTGGGGTCGCTGAATTCGGCTGGCCGGCGGACAGTTGGGATTACAAGCGCGACCGCCGGACTTTGGGTGCTCGGAGGGCTCGATTTCCTGTTCGAAGATATCCTGCCACCGGCTTGGTACAGCACGATCTTCGGCGGTGCCGGCAGTATTATCGGTGCCACACACCAGGGCGTGCTGTATTACGTGTTAGTGGGACTCGCAGCAGTGCCGATGCTGCTGGCCGCTGACGCTCTCGAGTGGGACGACGTCTTACGAATCGATTGGGGGACGTTGGTGCTCCTCGGAGGTGGGCTCGCACTGGCAGATGGCTTAGCAGCGACTGACGCGACACAGTGGCTTGCAGAGCTCACGTTTGGTGGTCTAACCGGTGTGTCCGTCCTTGTGCTCATTCTCGTGGTCATAAGCGTCACCGTGTTTCTCAGCGAACTCGCATCGAACACGGCCGTGGTCGCTATTTTCGCTCCGATACTTATCACCATCGGCCCACGATATGCAACCGTCCTGAATACGACCGACGAGGGCGCAGCTGTCTTCCTGGCAGTGGCTGGCGCCGTCGCCGCAAGTTTTGGGTTCGCACTACCGGTTGCGACGCCCCCGAACGCCATTGCATTCGGGACCGGAACTATCCACCGAGAACATATGCTTCATGCCGGGGTCCGGTTGGATATACTGATGATTCTTCTGTCAGCGGTGGTTCTCCTCGGTGGTTTTGTTCTCCTCTGAGGTAGACTGTGAGTGATTCAGACAGCCCACCCCCGATTCGCTGGAACTCGTTCTCGATGTACTCCCGTCCGAATGTTGGTCTCATTGTGGTAGTGGCACCTCGTAATCAGCCGCCAGTTCCTGGAACTCGTCCCATTCCGGAAGACGATCGTCGTCGACCTCACCACGCGTGTCGAGGTAGTGGAGCAAGGCGTCGATTCCATCTTCGAGCCCGTATTCCGCCGCTTGCTCTCGGAGGTCGTCCTCATCAACGTCGATATGGCTGAGTAGTAGGAAACAGTACGGTGGCACGTATCGTGTTAATTAGCAACGTGTGACAGCAGAGTTCGGCCGGCGATATCTCCCCTACGTTCTCGGAGTAGAGGTAGTAGTGATGGCGGGTCAACAGAAATAGGACATCGAGTCGGTGAACTCAGCGATGTGCCGCGGAAGCGTTGTCTGAGATTGATGGATTGTGGAATGGGGCTTCTACACAGAATATCTTCTCAATGGGCTGTCCACCCACCATCCACTGGAATGTTCGCCCCTGTAATGTAGGAAGCCTCGTCGGACGCGAGAAACATCGCGATCCCGCCGATTTCCTCGGGTTGGGCAACACGACCCATCGGTGTTTGCCCGTGGACGAACTCATAGAACTGTTCCTGATCGAGATATTCGTCGGTCATCGGTGTTTCGACGAAACCGGGACAGATGCTGTTGACCCGTACCCCGTCGCTCGCATAGTCGACGGCGATCTCCCGGGTCAGGTTCACGACGCCACCTTTCGCGGCGGAGTACGCTGCTGCTCCCGGTCCACCGACGAGTCCGTAAATAGAGGCCACATTGATAATACAGCCGTCGGTCTGTTTGAGGTAAGGAAGCGCAACGCGGGTGCCGTACATCACTCCCGTAAGATTGATCTGAATGACGTCGTTCCAGTCCTTGATCGTCATATCTTCAACCGTGCCAACCCGCCCGATCCCCGCATTGTTCACTATGGCATCCAACCGGTCGTACTCGTCAATCGTGCTCTCGACGAGATGCTGGGCCTGATCGTAATCAGCTATATCACACTGCTGGAAGTCACAGCCTAGTTCCGCAGCCGTCTCACGTCCAGCTTCTTCTGAGCGATTCGCGATTACGACCTCCGCACCGTACTCGAGATACTTTTCTGCGATCGCTTTCCCGATGCCTGTCGAACCACCCGTGACGATTGCGATTTTGTCGTCGAGCATACGAACCCATATACTATTGTCCAGTGTTATCAATACACAGGGGATTGGATATGACTGCCACCGCTACTGAGGATACCTCATGGCACACGGAGCCCCTTGAGGCGGTATACTCCCGATTAGCGGGTGCCAGCTCGGGGCTCTCCTCGGAGGAAGCCACAGCCATGCGGGCGGAATATGGGCCGAATCGGCTCCCGCAGAAGGAGCCAACCCGGCGTGGCTCATCTTCCTTCGGCAGTTTCGGAGCCCGCTCATTTACATCCTCGGTGTGGCGGCGATCGTCTCCATCGCTGTCGGGGAAACTACGGATGCGGGGTTTATCGCGCTCGTTCTGGTCATCAATGCGATAATTGGCGGGACCCAGGAGTTTCAGGCTGAACGGAGCAGTCGTGCATTGCAGCAGCTGCTTCGGACCAGAGGGACAGTCATTCGCGACAGTGAGACGATTGATATCGATGGCGAAGATACTGCCTCAGGCGATATGGTTCTGCTGGAGTCAGGCGACTGAGTCCCTGCGGATATCCGGTTGACGTCGGGAACAAACCTTGAAGTCGACGAATCGGCGTTGACCGGTGAATCCGCTCCGGTCCTGAAAGATCCTGATTGGTGGGGTAAGGAAAACGCCCCATTAGGAGATCGCCGTAACATGGCCTTCGCTGGCACAACCGTCACCCGAGGTCGAGGACGTGGTCTCGTCGTTGAGACCGGCTCCGAAACAGTCATCGGACGTCTTGCTCGCGATGTGTCGGCCGTCGAAGGAGGCAATCCACCGCTGGTGGTTCGGATAGAGCGATTCACTCGGCTCGTTGCCGTCGTGGTTCTTATTGCAGCGCTCGTCACTGCACTGTTGGGGATTTTTGTCCGTGGCTTCGGCGCCAACGAGATATTCCTGTTTGCTGTAGCCCTCGCTGTGTCTGCGATTCCTGAAGGCCTACCAGTCACCATGACCGTCGCGCTCGGCGTCGCGACCAACCGGATGGGGCGGGCCGGCGTCATCGTTCGCCAACTCGTCGCTGTTGAGGGACTGGGAAACTGTACGATGATTGCAACGGACAAGACGGGCACGCTGACCGAGAACGAACTGACCGTTCGGCAGCTCCGACTCCCGATTGGAACGACGCTGGAAGTGACTGGTGCTGGATACACCCCTGACGGGACAGTCCTGCAGGACGGGAGCCAGCCGGATCCGGCTGTGGCGGATGACCTCGCTCGCCTTGCTCAAGCGGCAGCACTATGTAACGAGGGTAGCACGCTTGTAAACGTATTAGCTGACACTGGCGGTTCTCATCGGAGAGGAACTCGTCTTGTTGACGTCCAGAACGGGATCGTTTCTCGAAACGGGTAGTCATACGATACGGGTAGTCATACGATATCTTAGAATCAACCTCAGCGTCTCATGGCGGACTCGGTGGGAATCCGAGTCACCGTTGGAACCCGGTTGACCTCACTATTGTCCGAGGCGATCGTTCGTGATGGGAAATCAGTCATATATGACGACGACGTATCATGTGACAGCAAACCATGATCTCTCGACGAACGATTCGTAATGGGGTGATCGGGGCGGTAGTCGGGAGCGTGTTAGGGTTCGTCCCGCTCGTGCTGCTGGTCGCGCCGGTGGTCGGCGGCGGTGTCGCGGGATATCTCGAACGTGACGGCGCGAAACGTGGTGCGGTCGCCGGAGGCGTTGCCGGCCTCCTGATGGCCGCTCTCACGACCGTCATCACCGGCACGATTACGTTCGTTCGGTTCGGCGACCTGCCGTTCGCGTCGCCGAACGTCCCCTTGGAGGGGCTCGCGCTCGCGGCGGCCCTGTCGTTGCTCGCATCAATCGGACAGATCGTCGTCGCGGGGATCGGTGGCGGACTCGGGGGAATTCTTGAAGCCGACCGACGGCGGGCTGACGACCGCGAGTCACTTTCAGGTGAGGTCCGTCCTCGTTCGTGGCTGTGGATCCTCGGCAGTCTCCTCGCCGGATTGGTCACGTTCGGTGTCGTCGCTGTCGTGCTGACCACCGTCCTGGATCCGCTGATTTGGCCGTCACTACTAGTGAGCCTTCCCTTCGGAATCATCGCTGGTATCGGGGTCGCGGTCTTCACCAACCACTACCTCGCTCGAGCAGCCGAGGGGCGCGTCGACTGGCGACCGGTCGCTGTCGGGGCGGTTGCTGTGATACTCGTGTTCGGCCTCGTCGTCGGTGGCCTGTCGGTGCTCGGCCAGCAGCGCCAGGCCGCGACGACCGAAAGCACCTACCAGTACGAAGTGACGATCGCTGCCGACGAAACTCTCGAGAACGCGACGTTCTACGTCCCCGTACCGACCGAAAACGGCTCTTCCCTCCTCGGCGAGCGGTTCGTCGAGGACGTCCGGTACGACAGGTACACCCCGGCGGTGCAAGGGTACGACCGCGACCCCGCGCCAGTGAATTTCTCGTACGAACTGGTTGAGACCGAACGGGGACGGATGCTGGCGATTACCGCTGACAGGATCGAGGTGACGAACGTCTACTACCGGGAGGTCGAAAACGAAACGATGGGCTGGTACGAGCAGATCCCGGCCGAGCAGTACGATCCTGACGACCCGGACATGGGTGTCCAGAACGACGGCAGCTTCACGTTCACTGTGACGCTCGTCGCCGACGACCCGATCGAGACGGCCGACCCCTTCGACGACGAACCGCTGCTCGCCCCGGGAGTCGACCGGACGGAGGTCGACTGTTTCTCCGGGGACTCGGCGACACACCGCTGTTTCGAGTACGATGGCCAGATGTACGCCGACTACGAGACCAGCGAGGAGACGACCGTCTACGTCTCCGCACAGCTCGACGGTCGCAACGAGTGGTTCTCCGGAGGCTGGACCGGCAACGAGTACCGCGAGTGGTCCCGGGTCGAACTCCGTGGTCCTCAGTCGGGCTGGGTCCTCACAGACGGCGAACTCGAGATCGGGAGCGGCAATTACCGGAATTAACAGCCCAGAAATGATTAACCGACATGAACTGGAGCCGACGTAGAGAACGCAGATGTCAGAACCGGACTCACAAGTCAGATGACGAACGTCCACGAACTCATCGATGTGGGGACTATTCAGGTCAGTGCACTCCTGCTTCGTGATGCGAAGTTCTTCACCCGAGCGCTTGACTCACGAGCACTCATTAAGGTGGCGAGTGAATCGGAGGCCAGTGTCGAGGATCTCAGTAGTGCTGGTGAGCGGACTGTACCCGTCGACACACCAATCGGGGCGTTCGAGACGGCGTTCATGCCCTGGCAATGGCGTGGTCCAGACTATCCAACCCTCATCTATCACCACGGGAGTGGCGAGCGACCGTTCGACTTCGGGCGGTTCAGTTCGAACTCGTTTCGGCGGTTATTCGTCGCAACCGATGAAGCGATCCCAGCCAACGTCGTAGCCGTCAGGGCACCGTTTCACGACGGGTCGAACATGGATTACGCCCGGGCGATGGGCGAACTCGAGAACTTTGTGGGGATGCTCTCCGCCTCGGTCGCCCTCATCGACGTGCTCGCGACACAGGCGAGCGATCAATCCAGTAGCTCGGTTCTCGCATCGGGGATCAGCCTCGGTGGCTGGGCCGTCAACCTCCACCGGACCTGCTTCGACACCGTCGATCGTTACGTCCCGATCTTCGCCGGAGCCGCACTGGGTGAGATGTTCGTTTCATCCGTCTATCAGAAGATGACCGCCGGGCCAGCCCAGATACGGCCGGACCACCTCCGTGAGGTGCTCGACTTTGAGGAGGAGTTCAGGGCCGTCGAAGCGGCTAACTGTGCCCCACTTCTCGGCCGGTACGACCGTATCATCGAATATGACCGACAGCGTCGGGCTTACGCGGGGATGTCGCTGTCCGTACTCGATAAAGGCCACATCACTGGGTCGCTTGCGACTAATCAGCTCCGCGAGCACGTCCTCCGTGTGCTCTCGGCACGTGACATCAACCGGATCTGTCGAGGATAGGTATCGAGCAGTCGGGAGCAATCTGAGTGGGTCGGATCTATCTCTGACTGGGAGTGGATAGCGATAGGCGGAGAGTCGCTATCAAAACCACTCAGATATTAGTGCTCGAATTCCGCCAATCACCAGCCTGTCGAGGGAGTGAGCTGTGACGCTGTAGGCGACGAAGAACACGACCAATACGAACAACCCGATGAAGTCGACCGGGACGACGTCGACGGTAGCGATAACGGGGATCAGCGACAGCAGGGCCTTGACCGCACGGTTGAACGTTATCACGGCGATTGCGGTGCCGGCGATTAGGGCCAAGAGGTACCGGCTGTTCGGAGCGACGGCGTGTTTACACGTGACCACACGCGTAATTGGTAGTCGTCGTACGTACCGACGCCGAGCGCCGCGAGTGGACGCCGTGTCTGGTCGATTGCGGTCACCAGAAGTATGAACCACAGCGCGGTCGCGAGCCCGAATCGGACGAACGAGGGTGACAGATCGAGAACCGTGTCGCTGAACACCGTGACGACGGCCGGGGTCACGCGATCTACGAGGACGTAGAACAGGAGGTAGCCGAGGCTTGCCTCTATCGGACCGTATGCCGGGAATTGGCTATCGTCCTCGTCAACGTGACGAGCCTCGACCGCGATAGACATATTCATGCGTAACCAATAGCGAAGAGCGTCTCCAAGTAAAATATTTGCTGGCGAGGAGGATGTTACTCGGCTTACGGTTGCACGAGGTTCGGCAGGCACCCGTACTGACTACGCACCCGTAAGTTCGTCAGAGACGTCCCATGAGTACGGAAGTTTGTTCGTCGGTGGCCTAGGATTGTTTGAACAGTGATATTGGTTTTTGCTGGGGGAGACGCCCCATTTCCCTCGATGACAGAATCTGGAGTGGAGGCTGGTACGTCGTGTACCACGTTGAGCGCATCCTCTTTTAAGTAATCGAGTTGTAATGAGTGGTGTGCGACTCTCTTTCGGGACGGCGGAGCGCCGGGGCGTTGTAGTCGCCCTCGTCGCGGTGCTCCTCCTTTCGACGGTGACAGGCGTCGCAGCGGCACAGTCCGTTAGGGGTGCCTCGGGAACGATTGTCGTCGAAGAAGGGCAAACAGTCTCCAGCGTCGACGCACTCGCGGGGAGCATCGTAGTTCGTGGAACCGTCACGGGAGACGTCTCCGGGGCCGCCGGGACGATTCACGTCGCCGAGGGTGGGCGCGTCGGGGGATCGATCTCCGGCGCGGCCGGGGACGTCCGTATCGACGGTAAGGTTGGGGGCGACGTTACCGCTGGCAGCGGAAACGTCCAAGTGACCGAGACCGCCACGATTGGTGGCGACGTTGAGATTGGCGCGGGATACGTCCGCATAGACGGCCAGATTGACGGCGACGTCCGTGTCGGCGCTGAGACAATCGTGCTTGGACCGAACGCAGATATCGGTGGCGAGTTCCGCTACGATGCCGCCGAGTTCACGCAAGATCCCGGCGCGACAGTCGCGGGCGGCGTCGTCGAGGATCCGGATCTCCGAGGCAACGTCGGTACCTTCACCCTCCCCAACTGGGTAACAACGGGGTACAGCCTCCTCGCAAATCTTCTACTCGGAGCGATTCTGCTCGCCCTCTTTCCGGCCTTCTCGGCGAGGCTCGCGGGGCGTGTGTCCGACGAGCCTGCGAAAACCGGCGGCGTTGGATTGCTGACCCTCGTCGGAGGACCGATTCTCTTGGCGCTGGTCGCCATCACGATCATCGGCATTCCACTCGCCGTCCTCGGCGCAATTGCGTTCGGGCTCGCAATCTGGGTTGGAGTCGTCTACGGTCAGTACGCCATCGGTGCGTGGATTCTCCGGCGGGCCGGACGGGATGACCGGTGGTTGGCGCTCGTGACCGGTCTCGTCGGGTTCGCAGTTCTGGATTTGATCCCGGTCTTGGGCGGATTTCTCGTATTCGGTGCACTCCTACTGGGACTGGGTTCACTCACGTTGGAACTCCGGGACTCGTTCCACACCCGGCGACGTTCGGGTCCCAGTGATCGACAGACGACGTTCGCCGAGTCGTTCGGCGATTCATAGGCCGAGTCTTCCACCGAACGGACGACGGACGGTCAGTGAGTACGGTCGGACATCGGGTGTAGCTTCCGAGGTTCGATACAACCGAGGGCGAAGTTCGGCGGAGCTACTGGCGTCGGGACATCCTCCGCACCGACGGGTCAGGTAGTTCCGCACGTGGTTTCAGACGAGTATTGCAGTGAGAACGAGGTTTGCGACAGTCACGACTGCTAACCCCGGCCAGATACTCTGTGTTCGTTGGGCGCCTGCACCGACGATTACGCCAAGCCCGAAGGCATAGACAAAGAGATACAGCCCAGCCTGAAGCGGTTCGAAAAAGAAGATGGGAATGGATTGGAAGATAGTAAATACAACTGCCTGACCAGCGACTGCTACTCTCGGTGTCGTCCGCCGGTTCAACGCCTGTAGCAACCAGCCACGAAGGAACAGCTCTTCGCTATACAGGGTTACGAAGCCGCTGAAAAGAGCTAAACCCGCCCATCCACCCACACCATCAAGGCGAACTAACCACGCGAACGTGGGATCCGGCCCTTCTAACGCGAGGACGAGCAAGCGGTCGTAGACTCCGCTCCACGGTTCGGCGAGGATGAGTAGAGTCCCATAAGAGATACCTGCAGCGATCGCCGCTCGAATTCCTTGCCCACGGTCAGGAGTTCGGAATTCAACCCGGTCGATTTCACGATGCCGAACGAGACTGATCAACGGGACGATCAACCAGAACATCTGGAAGATCGGCGTCGTCGTCCGCAGTATTAGCGGAGTAATCACTAGTGCAGCGAGCGCGAGTCCTGTCCAGAGGAGCGCGATGGTGACCCGATGCCGCGATAATAGATGCATCGATGTCTCCGATTCACCAGTTGATGTCATATACTACAGATCATACCTCACTCGTAAGCCAGCTGGTGGGGGCTGATCATATTCAGCCAAGCATTCTACCAACACAGAGTCAACGCTTTCTGAGTTCAGCCAGGGCGATACTCACATACAGTAACCCGATGAGGCGAGTTCCGGAGTATACCCACGATTTCCACTTACAGGTGGTGGCGTCAGTGTACGTAATCTCAGCTGCGTAGTCAACGTATGCACGTGGGTACAGTAGCGCAAGCAGACCGGTAATTCCGAGGAATTTCTTGAATAGTGAATACGATGTATCGCTTCGCCACATCAGTACGAGGAAGACAAGCCCTTCGAGTCGTGCACCAGGAACCACTCATGACTTCAATTCACACTCGTCTGGATTATCCAGCGCGATTTCCTCTGCGGCATCAATCAGTGTCTCCGGCCACAGGGCTTCGACGATCGTTATCGACGTCAGGACTTTGCGGAGCAGACACAGAGATTAGAGCCCCCGCTAGATGAACGTATTTTCTGTCTTCATCGCATCGTGAATAACTCAGACCATGGGATTTTGAGGAGGGTACACGTACTGACAATATGAAAACTCCTGCTCGTTCGATATCTGATTCGAGAGAATCGGCCAATAACGGGGCGATTGCCATCCAGACCACAGGACTGACAAAACGATATGGGAAGGACGTTCTCGCTGTTGACGATCTCGATCTAACAGTCTACGAAGGCGAGATATTCGGGTTTCTCGGGCCGAATGGCGCCGGCAAATCAACGACGATCGATGTGATTATGGACTACGTCCGTCCGTCGGCAGGAAGCGCAACTGTCCTCGGATACAACGCGCAGACTGAGACGCGAGAAATCCACGATCGAGTCGGCATTCTTCCGGATGGATATGGACTCTACGACCGCCTCACCGGTCGTAAACACCTGGAGTACGCAATCGCGTTGAAGCAATCCAACGACACTGTCGACGACCTCCTCGATCGAGTCGGCCTCGATGCTGCAGCTGCTGACCGAGTCGTCGGTGGCTATTCGAAAGGGATGATGCAGCGATTGGCTCTCGCGATTGCCCTCGTCGGCGATCCCGAATTGTTGATTCTCGACGAGCCGTCCTCGGGGCTCGATCCCAATGGCGTTCGCCTCGTGCGTGAGATTGCTCGAACCCACGCTGACCGGGGGAAGACCGTCTTCTTCTCTAGCCATATTCTCAGTCAGGTCGAAGCGGTCTGTGATCGCGTCGCGATACTCAATCGTGGCCGACTCGTCGCCATCGATTCCATAGACGGGCTTCGCGACACACTCGGAACCGGATCGACGGTAACGCTCTCAGTCGATGCCATCCCAGACTCACTGACTCTCGGGGAGCTAGCCGGAGTCTCCGATGTCGCAGTCGATGGCCGAACGATTCGCGTAAGCGTTGATGAGGCCACAGCGAAAGTTAACGTGATCGACCGCATACGCGATGATGGCGCTGCAATTCTCGACGTGACGATCGAGGAGTCGTCGTTGGAAGATCTGTTCAGCGCCTACACTGGCGATGCACCCCCAAAGGTCGATACTTCGGAGGTGGAGCGATGACGCTTGCCACGATCTGGCTGACGATCGCTCGTAAGGAATTCGCCGACGCCCTCCGGTCGCGTATGATTTGGGGCATCGTCGTCATCATCGCCGTGATGACGTCGCTGTCGGCGGGTATCTCACTACTTATTCCGGATGTCGAAGGCGGTGCCGAGATGGCGATTGGCGGTGCATCGCAGTTCGCGGGACTTCTCGTCCCGATCATGGCGCTGATCGCCGCCTATCTTGCGATCGCCGGTGAACGGGAGTCGGGAAGTCTGAAGGTGATACTTGGACTCCCGCCGTCGCGGGGCGAAGTGCTCCTCGGGAAGTTTCTCGGCCGGAGCGGTGTGGTCGCGATCGGTCTCGTACTGGGGTTCGTGGTCTCAGGCGTGGTTACGGCGGTTCTCTACGGCGGACTACCGGTGGGTGCCTTTATTGGGACGACGGTCTTGACTGTCCTTCTCGGCGTTTCGTTCGTCGGCATCGCTATCGGGATTTCGGCTGTCACGGCGACACGCGCCCGTGCGATGACCTTGGCGATCACGGCCTACCTCGGGCTGACGCTCCTCTGGGATCTGGCTCCCAATGCGGTTCATTTGCTTGTCACCGGCGAGATGCCCGGTGGAGTCGTCCCCGCCTGGTTCCTGCTCTTGCAGGGTCTCAGTCCGACCGGGGCGTACAATGCGCTCGTCCAGCGGCTGTTGCTCGGTGGCGGAACTGCTGTGGAAGCGCGGATCGGCGGCCCGGCGCCCAGTTACCTCGAACCAACGGTATTTCTTCTCATCCTGCTCGCCTGGGCAGTCGTCCCGCTCCTCGTCGGATATCTCAGGTTTCGCCGGGCCGATCTGAGCTAACTGGCCTTATTGAAACCCTCAACCGATTAGAAGTTTCGGGAATCGTGATAACTACAGGGCGCGCACCTCACAGGGCTGGGTCAGATGGGGTATCCGCGAACCGTGCAATTCGGGCTGTAACGGTATTCGTAGGTGTCAATATCCGTTCGACGGTGGCGTACGAGAGTGATCAGGAGTCGCGACCTAATTCAACACCCAGAAGCGGTAGTTAAGATAGGCGGCGAAGGAGACCCACAGGAGATACGGGACGAGGAGGAGAGCGGCCCGTCGATCAACGCGGTCGAATGTCCACATCGTTGCGACGATGAGCAGCCAGAGGAGTCCGATCACGGCCAGCCCCCATCCGATCTCCTGCATGCCGAAGAAGACGACCGACCATCCCACATTGACGGCGAAGTGTACCACGAATACGCCGAACCCGAACCGGACTTCACGAGGTGACGAATCGAGTCGTCGCCAGACGAGCCATAGCGCAACTCCGATGAGTGCGAACAGGGCCGTCCAGACGGGACCGAATACCCAGTTCGGTGGCGCAAGTATTGGCCGCTGAAGGGTGTCGTACCACGTGTTGAGACCTTGGGCCGTGAAGATGGACCCGGAAGCCCCGACGATTTCGACGGTCAGGATGGCGATTGCGAGTGCGAGGATCGGATGATCGCGTGGAAACCGGCGAAAACGAGCCACGAGTGATGCCATGTGATCCGATTGGGGCTCTCGACTCAAAATTAAGGACGTCGAACCCTAGCCGCTTGACCTTCTCTCAGAGGAAATTTCTCCATGCTCCGACGACAGACCGTTACAGCCACTTTCCGCACATAGGCCCGCGATTCCGCCCTCATCATCCTGCGACCTGTGCTATCGCGACGGCTTCCCGGTAGCACGCGACTGCCAGCAACAGATATCCACCGACCAGGAGCGCCCACTCACGGCCCGTTAACGACCAGTCGCTGGGCGATCGTACGCGGACAAATTCCTCTTTCCACCGGGAGCCGGATTCCTGATGCCACAGCATTACGCCCCGCGTCGCGACCACGACCGCGACGAGCGCCGTGATCTCCATCGGGCCGCTGCGTTCGATGAGCACGGCCAGCGACGGCGCGATGCGCTCTCCCGTCCCGATTGCGAGTGACCCGGTTCCCCAGACTGCCCCGTACCAGGGCGCTTGGACGACCTCGATGACATAGCCCATCGGTGTGTTCACCGACCGGAGCGTGTTCGCACCGACGGCGATTAGAGAGACGCCAACGTTCCACCCGAACAGCCACAGGAATTCTCGCGTGATACTCCCTGCGTATCCAGCGGCTGCGCCCGGGTTCCCGCCGCGTAACAGCCCTTGGGGGAGGAAGAAGTAGCTGAGGACCCACGCCGCCGTGAACACGCTCGCGACGACGATCCACAGGGAGACGAACCGGACAAGGACCGTGTCGTGATTGACGTACCGCCCGATTCGCTTTGACATCAGACCGACCAGCCGGGTCGCGTTCGACGCCGCCATACGGACAGGCATCGTGCTCTGCTGACAAATACATTAACGAGCAGGACGGGCAACGCCAAGCGACTGCCCAGCACTGATGGCAAGGGCGACAACGGCGATTGCGAGCATCATAACGAGAAGTCCGAACCCGAGGGGTGTCGTCGCACCCGCGGCACCACCGACCGGATAGTAATTCAAGAGTGCGTTGGCGCCCGCGTGCAAGAGAATCGCTGGTAGGATGCGTCCGTCGACCCAGTTCGTGAGCCACGTCAATAAAATCGAAAGTTCGACGAGCTGGAACAGGTAGAGACCGAGTGGGAGCGTGTGTTGGATGGTACCTGGAATGAACACTAGCGGAAGGTGCCACCCGGCCCAGACGACGCCAACGAGGAGTCCAGCCGTGAGGGGACTGTAGGCTTCTTGGTGTGCCGGTAGGAGGTACCCGCGCCGACCAGGTTCCTCGAGCCCGCCGCCGAACAGGAGTGTTCCTGGGGGTGTCGACCCGGTCTCGCTGATCGCCCACACACCCCAGAGCGACCACGAGATGGCGTACGTGAGGGCGGTGTACCCGAGGAGTGTCGCTCGAGCCGACCAGTCGTCGACAGCGACAGCGTGCGAACGTGACGGCATTCGATCACACCCGGCGGTTCGGGGACGCGATCGTCGTCACGCCGGGACTGTAGTAGTGTACGGGCTCGGTTTCGGGGTGGGCGAACCCATTGGCCTCGAACAGCGTGTTGGTCTCGATAGCTGGGTCGGCCTCGTACAGCGGCCACGACTCGTGGTCGATGGCTGCGTACCGGAGCGAGCCGTCTTGTGCCTCCGTGTAGTACCGGTAGCGCTCGGTGAGGAACGCTTCGAGCGAGCCCGACTGTACGTCGAGTGCCGGGCTGGATGGACCGTAGGTCCCCTCGAAGTGGACTGGGCGAGCGCCGGGATGCAATCGTCTGCTCCGAAACCAGACATCGCCGTTGACTTCGGTGAGCGAACAGCGCGCGTAATAGTACGGGAGGTGGTGGAAGAGGCGTGCGCCGACGACGCCGATGGTGCCCTGGGCGTCGAGGCTGAAGAAGTACACGCCGTCGTGGCCGCCCTGAGTAACGTATGTCCGGAGGTTGAGTTCGGGGAGCGGGAATCCGCAGCCGTCAGGGACCCACGTCGGATGGACGTCGACGTTCGTGAACGGGACGACGGAGAGCCACGCGTCGTCGTCGTACGTATCGACCGTGAGTGACGACGGAAGGTGTGGGTCGAGGAGGTCGGGATCGACGGGCCAGTTCGCGAATAGGACGTGCCGCCAGCCCATGTGAATCGATGTCACTATCGCCTAGACACCTCGATTCGGGTACTCGAGTGGGGAAACGCTGTGTACATGGCTAGGTCCCTCCGGGAATGGTGACAGGCTCGAATCGCTGAAGGCCGAAGTACGTGTTCAGGACAGCACCGACCCCGACCACAGCGACGGCGAGTTGCGCGATTCCGCCGAGGTACGGCACGAGCCCAAAGAGCTCGAGGCCGAGTAGGAACACGGCGATCCCTGCGAGCGTCGCGACGCCGTCGCGTTCGATCGGGAAGCGCGTCCCGATGAGGTACCCGAACACTGCCTGGCCGTAGAGGATGACGAGGAACTCGGCAAACAGCCCGATGATCGCGAGCGGGAGCAGGATAAGGGTGAATGCCATGTAGACGAAGAGGACGAGGAGGGTCGTTGTGCCGAGGCTGCCGACGACGCCGCTGACGAGCGCGTGCTCGGTGATGGCCGCGCCGACGTTCTCGATGACGAGTGGGTGCCGCTCGACGAGCCACCATCCGAACGCGCCGAGGAGGAGGAACTGCAGAAGGAACCCTCCGACCCGCTGTGCGGGCGAACTCGACGGGGTAGGTGCCTCGAATCGCGAGATCTGCCCGACCGATGCGTCGGAGTTGACTGCAGCGGATCCCGAATACGTCTGGACGGTACCGCTCACAGTCGCGCCATCACGTACCGAGAGATTTCCGTTGAGGAGCGTCACGTCGCCGTCGACCGTCCCGTCGATGGCTGCGGTGCCACCGATCACGTAGACGTCGCCCTCGACGATGGCGTCACCGGGAACGGTGGTGGTCCCGCCGGCGACGACGTGGACGTCAGCGAGTGAATCGACGTCGTTTTCGCCCTGGAACGTCACGGACATCTCCTGGATGTCGCCGCCCCCGATGGAGATCATGAGGAGGACGACGATGAGAAGCGGGATGGCTTCCGTCGGGCTCATACGCTCGCACCTCCGTTCTCGCGAGCGAGTTCAACCATCCGTCTGGCGTATAGGCCGACTGCGAGTCCGAACAAGAGGAGCAGGGAGAGCGCCTGCACCACGTTCAGATGTGAGAGGAGCGTGAGGTCGGCCGCCTGGAAGTACAGCGCGAGCGCGGTGCTCGAGAACGTGGCGAGCCAGCCGGCGACGCCGATCCCGATCGCAGAGTGCGTGCCGATCGTCTCGGGTGTCGAGAGGTCGGGCCAGAGCGCGAAGTTCAGCGTCGTGTAGAAGCTCACGGCGATCGCGTACAGGGCGGGATTCAGGGGTGAGGTACCACTACCCGCGATCGTGGGGAACACCTCGACGATTCGCAGGTCGGACGTGTACATGATGTGCGTGAGGGCGAACAGCGCGAACGTCCAGAGGAAGACGCGCGAGAGCGAGTAGTTCGCGTAGACGACGCCAGCCATCACCGCACCGACGACGTGTGCGACGGCGATGAATAGGCGCGTCGAGAGGTTGGGCGACTGCCAGGAACTCAGCAGGAGCGATGACGTGTCGATGATGCGGAGAAACCCGAGGCTATCGATGAAGAAGACGCCGAACATCAAGACAACCGGGACGACGAAGGCTAGACTTCGCGCCCGAATTGGATTTCTGTGGCAGAATCGACCCGTGCCGTACGTCTCGTATTGCGTTCCAAGAGCGTCGAGGATCGCATCGAGACGATCGACGCGGACGAACGACAAGACGGCCAGCACGACGATACCTGGTGCCATCGCGACGACCATTAACTGACTGAAGACGTCGATCGACCAGGAGAGCGGAATCACATTCGCGAAAAAATATGCGATCGCCGTGATCGCCGCAGCGACGTACCCTCGGTCCGGTACCGGCACGAGGTCAATCGCGAGCGAGAACGAGACCGGAAATCCAATACCGAGTCCGATTGACGCCAGGATGATCCATGCACCAAAGGCGGGCATGGTTCGAATTATCGGGGCGACGAGTGTGAGTACGAACTGGACACAGACCACGCCGAGCAGGAGCCGGAGCTTCGTCCGGAGGTCAGTGCTCCACCCGTGGCGGTCCATCGTCACACCGGTCGTGACGGCGACGACGAGTGTGCAGAGCGCGAGCGCCGCCATCCACATCGAGACGGCTGTCTCGGACAGACCAACGAGGCGCGTGCCGAGGTCGATGAGTCCGAGTTGAACGAACGTGATGTTGTAGTAGTAGCCGGCGACCATCAGCGCGATGAAGATGCCGTATCCGGATACTGTCGTCCACCGTTGTTTTCGGATGTGTGTTCCAAGCTCCATTCCCATCCCGACGTTCTTGATATGTCGTGGGAATGCTCTCCTCATAAATTTGTGCCACGGTGATTCGTGGAGGGGCTGCGGGATCTACTGCAGTCAGAGCAGCGTGACTTGTACGAGCGATAGTGTTACCAAGGGGACGTGGAAGGCGGCGTGGGCCACCATCGCCGCTTCGAGGCTTCGCTGCCAGTACAACCACCCAAAGAGGACGCCTGCGATCGCGTTCAGCAGAATCGTCCGGGCGACGAGTGCCGGAGTTAGATCGACGGACTGAGCGAGCGCCGGGAGATGACCGATCCCGAACAGCACTGCAGAGATTACGATCGCGACCCACATGACTCCCGATCCGGGACCGTCCGACGGACGACCGCTAAGTACCCAGCCGATGAATGCGAGCCCCGACATGAGTCCATATCTGAGCAGTAGCTCCTCCGTGATGCCCCCGTAAAGGAATCGAACCTGGGCATACGCGATGACGTTCATCATAGTCACGTCGGTCACCCCGCTTGCGGACTGGGGCAAGTCCTGAGCGACGAACGGCGCCAGCGCGACATCGAGAAGCAGAATCAGTAGGCCTCCGATGACGCCGAAGCCGACAGCAAGTCGAACCTCGGGCCGGAGGCGTCGCCAGAAGTCGTCGCCTGTCTTCACCCAGTCGATAAGGTACGATGGCAGCTCTACTCGCGGGGCGGTATACGTACCGACCAGACACGCGACGGCGAGCAGGAGAAGTGAGTTGACCCCGGCAGACACAGCCAGTAGTGGAAGCGATAGTCCGGCCGGAACGGCTGTCGGCGGTGTCGTGAGATAGATATACCCACTAAGGGCGAGGATTCCAGGCGTACCGGCAAGCAGTGTCACGCCGAACCGCTTTGCGAAGGATGCGGTCCGATCGGATGGAGACATACCGGTGACGAATATTGGCACCGAAAAAATAGTTGTGTCACCTCTGTCTCTCCCGCGATTAGCGTCTCGGATGTGACTTATCTAACCTATCGCTGACCGACTCTCAGTAGAGCTATTCTTGAAACGGCTGATAAGTAGTTCGGGTATGTGTAGTAGATGATTGTCGCTCATTTCACCACACAAGCGATGAAGCGGCTGTTAGGTGAGTATGCGTATCGATTACTCACCAATATGCGAAAGCTTGGTACCTAAAGCTCTTGACTGCTACCTCCAAAAGTGGATTTTCATCGCCTGCAAGGCTATTGGCCGGATCACTCCACCTTCGAGATTGATCGTAGCGTTTGGAAGAGAAACATCATGCTCTTCCGCATATACGACCACTGGTTGAATGTCCCGATCAGGTAGACATCAATAGTGGGGTTATACACCATGAATGCACTACTCGCCCCGAGTCCACCCCACGAGTGGAATCGTTTGAGAAACGGCAACGGACGGATACGGACGACGCCGTAGCCGTAGTCGATTCCTTGCCACAGTTTGTTCCACTGTAGCATCTCCTGTAGCGTTTCCTCGGATACGAGTTCTCCCTCGACCAAGGCTTGATGGAACCGGAATAGTTCTTCTGCGGTGTTCACTGTCTGTCCACCGGCATAGAAGGCGCTCAACGAGGGTACATCATCCACATCGATTTTCTTTTCGTCGATGTAAAACGGGGCTGGGGGAAGCCCGCTGTCTACAGCGGGTTCCGAGAACGGCGGTAAGTACGAATGCTCCATCTCCAACGGATCAAAGAGGAACTCCTCCAGCGCCTCGTGATATGGTTGGCCGGTCACGCTTTCGATGATCAACCCGAGCAGGTTGTATCCGAACTCCGAATAGTAGCAGTCCTCGCCGGGTGGGAAGTGGGGTTCCAAATTTCGTTTTGCCCATTCGATCGTTTCCTCTGGTTCCCATGTCCGGTCCGGTTCTTCCAACATTTCGTCGAACAGCGTCTTCCCCTCGGGGGATTCTTCTAATCGCGTGTTCAAGAACATTTTTCCACCCTCTGGGAGGGAATGCGGAAGTCCGGAGGTGTGACCGAGGAGATGACGGATGCGGATATCGCCGGTGTAGTCTGTCCCGTCGATAGTGTGAAGATTATCGAGAATCGACTCCGATAGATACTCCGAGATCGGGTCGTCGAAACTGAGCCGGCCGTCGTCGGATAACATGGCCACGAGTGTCGAGGTGAAGGTCTTGCCGATGCTGGCGGCGTAGTATGGTTGCTTTGGAGAGGCCTCGACGTCTCCCGTCTGCCCCGTGGCCATATTCCAATGTAGGTCACGGCTGTCGGAATGTACCAACAAGTACGCAGAGTGGAGGTCAGAGTTGTCTTCGACGGCAGATTGTAATCTGGATTCCAGACGAGATTTGGCTTCGTTGCGCTCCATAACACTCGAATATACGGTTTTAGAGATATTAAATGGCGGTATCGCTCCCGACTCCTAAGAATGGCTTCTACAAGAAATCGTACTTCGAGAGGTTCTCAGGAATGTCGGGATAGGAGTGGTAGCTTGGACAGTGACCGGTCCCGACGAAAACGAGGTGATCTTGGAACTCTGCCAGAGTATTCCTAGTAGAAGGATAGTTTCATACAGGATTATCCTTTGGATCCAACGATAGAGAGCACTCTGTAGTGACCGTTCAGAGTGGTCTTTGAGAGATTCGCCGCCGTTGATGAGATGTCGGACACTTTGATGACCGCGGATTCTCACCACGGTCGATGACATACTCCTTGAGAGTTCACCCGCTCGTTCGTAGTGCGTTACCGTGATGGACCGTCGTATCGCCCCATTCCGGCGTGGAGATGGCCATCGAGCTGCGTCCATCCCTGGCGGTCGTCCGCGTAGATTGCCGGGGTGGTGCCCGCCTCGAACGTGTTGAAGCTGTTCGAGAGCCAGAATCCCCACTCGTTCCAGGCTTCGAATCGGAATTCGTCGATGGTAACGATCGCTTCGGTTGGCGTGTCGTACGTGGCTGCGGCGACAGTCGTGAACCTCCAGCACGCGTCGGAATCGTCCCACGCATACTCACAACTGGTCGAAGAGACATTGCCGAGCGGTGCGAGGAACGACGCGTTCCCGATCGGATATCGCGTTTCGATGTCGTGGCCGACTGACTGTTGCCATGCAATCGAATACCTGGTCGGGTCAGGGGAGAGCTCTTTGTTGGTCATGTTCGCAGGAATCTCGTCGGGACCAATTTGTTCCCGGTCGATTACCGAGCCGTTCGGGTCGTACGTCCAGAGGATGTAGCGATCCTCACCGACGAGGCGATCAACGTGGAGACGGAGCATCGAACCGTGGGCGGTCTGGACGATGGCTGCATCCCAGTTCGTCAGCTCTGTGCCGTTGTCGTCGTAGATCCACAGGTTCGATGCGGCGTCAGCTTCCACGTCCCCGCCGGCAGGAAACGGGAGATGGAACGTGGCATTCTCGATCGTGGTATTCGTGCTAATAGACGTCGTGTAGGAGTACGTGGACGTGTGGGAGTACGCGAAATCCGGTGGGAAGAAGAGAAAGCTGACGGCTACGACCGGCACGAGAATGACGAGGACCGCGAGTGCGAGAACGAGAAGTTGCTTCGATGAAACCATACAACGAATACGTTTGTATAAACTATAATACTATTGTGACGCCGGATAGCATTCAACAGCATTCTGAGGGCTGCGAGTTCGCGATTGCACGATGATTTGTATGTCAACATTATGACGACGTTGAGATACCGCCCGTCGTCAACCGAGGTTTGCATACGAGGACATCATCGTTCTTGTTCAGAACGTTGATCGTGGAGAGATCGCTTGACAATCACTACATAGAAGGCGATCCGCGCTGAGCTCCCTTGTCACTGGTATAGAGGTCAGTTGAGCGATTTCGTCGAAATGGAGAACACAATATCAACGACCTGCTCCACATGATCTGAGGGTGTCATGGGACGATTACAACACCAGAGAGGTGATTGTGGAAGAGGTGTGTATAGTAAGAAGTCTTATTAGACGCCTATAGAATATGCTTTCGTCCCAAGATGAGCATGTTCACTAATTCCCCCAATTAACAAAAGTCAGCTAGTGGATCACTCTGCTCATGATAATCGTCGATTCCACCGTGTTCGTCGCTGGATTCACCATTATCCACACGATCGCGTACACCGTCGCGGGAATGATCGAACTACAATTCGCTGACTATATATACGGTGAAGAGGAGCGCCGGGTCGATTTCGTCCGAGATATGACAATCCCCGAAGAATCGAGGCGAATTGGCCTCGTGTTCCTTCCGGCACAATTGGTGCGGGGCGTTCTCATGGCGATCGTATTGCTGCCGTTGCTCAACGCGATGGGCGAGCTCACGTACGTCATTCGAGTTACGTTTCTAGCAGGGCTGATGTTCGTGTACGCTGACCTCGCCTCTGCAGTTCCGTTTCCTAATACCATCGAGGGCCTCGTATATTTGGAAAAAGAATACATCAGCCGCGACGCGTTTCTCACGATTCAGTTTGAGGCCGTAATGTATAGCCTGCTGTTCGGACTCACAGCCGGGTGGATCCTGTTCTGATAAGGGTGTATAGCAGAGTCTTGGAAGGACTCTCATATCGTGGTCACGGTGTTTCCCAAGATAGCCCCCACGCTCGAAATTGGCGATTGCGATGATCAAACGAGGACACAGAGCAAGGAATACCTGTGTTTGGGCGTGGATACGGCATCGGGCGCGGCTGCGCCGTGGGCGCAGTCATTAACTGCCTTGTTAGTACGTTTGTCCAGACCGATGTTTTCGTGCCGCCTCAATCGTCGATTGCCTCAGATGTATTTCTTCACTATGACAATTGATCTGGTTTATCGACTCAATATTCGGTGAATTGTAGGGTTGCTAGGTGCATGCCAACTCAGCTTTCACCCTGCTTTTTGGTTTTATAACCGTTCTATGTCGTCCTATAGTGCGGGTTCTCAAACTCGAATCCCTTGCGGGGGTGGAAAATCGGGGTACTTCTCGTTCAGACTGGTTGTGTTGCTGCTCAGGCGTGCGGATGGGTGGCAGAGGTATCAGGTGGGATGGCTCGGATGAATCGAGTCACTAGAGTGAGGCCAGTGAGACTCAGGAGAGCGAACAGCACGATCTGGGGAAGCGGGACGGATTGGCCGTTCTGGAGCATGAATACAATCATAGCGAGGACCGCGAGGCCGAGCGTGGTGCCCTTCACGAGGAGGACGTCGGTGAAGACGTACCCCCACGCTCGGTGCTTCCAGAGGTACGCCGCCGAGAGAGCGAATGATGGAACGACGACGCCGAGATCAAGTGACTGGATAACGGGAACCGGGAGCGTCGTCTCGGCGATGCTCGGGGGTCTGGTTCCGGCGAGACTCGCCGGACCGACCTCACCGAGCCACAACAGCGCCATGAGTCCGGCGACGAGAAGCTGGAATGCGACGTAGCCACGGAGTGATCCTCTGTGAGCATAATACAGAGCCACGGTAAGTGTGGGGACAGCAACGATGAATGTCAGTAGGTCCTGTCCGTACAGCTGTGGGAGGTGGACCTCAGCGTCCCGGTAGAAACTCGGGACAAACAGGCAATACCAGTCGCTACAACCGAAAGCACGATGATGAGCATCGACGACACCACATACGGCCGAGAGAGTCGTTGGGAGGGTGGCGTGGCGGTCATATCTCTGGATTTTCTGTACTGTCCGGAGTGACGCCAAGGCGACCTTCGACAAACGCCGCGACATCCGCTGCAAACGCATCGACCGCATCCCAGTCGGTGAATTCAACGTCACCGTTCGACCTCCGCTCTTCGTCGAGCAGATCCTTTGCGATCTGTTTCATCATGAGACGCCTGAGGAATCCATACTCTGAGAACCGAAGCGCGCCGCCGAACTGCCCGATTCGATCCGGATGCCACCCGGTTTCGGTGATGAATGACTCGACGTATCCGGCAGCTTCTTCCCGCTTCTCCTCGGTTGCTGAGGACAGCGAGACCTGGCGGAAGGCTGTCGGCATCTCTGCCAGAGCGTCTCGAGTTTCGGTGACGAAGTCGCGAATCGCGTCCTGATGCTTGCCGACGTGGATCGTTGCGCCCACGACGTCGGCGTCGTATTCGTCCAAGGTGAACGAGTCCGGTCGATTACGTACGTCGAGCGCGCTCGCCTCGTGACCGCGCTCGCTGAGCGTCGCCACAATTCGATCTGCGACCTTCGCTGTTTGGCCTTCACCCGTCCCGTAGAGTATCAGAAAGGAGCTCACACGTTCTCACACCTCAAGACGGTGTTCGACGCACCAGTAGATAAATTCTGGTCGAACTTGCAATTCCGTCCAAGTTACGGTGTGACGGGGCGTTAGTACGTACCGGGATAATTCAGAATTCGCAGTAGGCGTTCAACGTTGGTCCGTGTTCACTCGTCAGGGTCCGAATCAGTTTCCGGTGGGAGACCGGCATCTTGTGGGGTTGGCGGGTCACGATCCGCGAGGCGGTTCCCGCCGTAGACGACGATTAGGAGGAGCGCGACCAGCACGAGTGGGACTGCCCCGGTGACTTCGGCGAGCAGGTTCAGCCAGGGGTCTGGCACACCGTTCGGGAGGAGTGCCTCTGGATCGGCGGGGTGGTAGATCCCCATCGAGTTCACGCCGGCGTGGAACACCGCGACGGCCAGGACGCTTCCACCGGTGCTGTTGTACATCCACGTCCAGAGAACCGAGCCCGCCAGGATGGAGACCATCCAGAGGAGTTGCTGGGAGAGCGGCCACCCGCCGTGGGTGGTCGTCGCGTTCAGGAACAGTGGGAGGTGCCAGGCGGCCCACGTGACGCCCACGATGGCACTCGACACCAGCGCGCTGTAGGAGTCCTGCAGGATAGGCAGCATAAAGCCACGCCAGCCGAGATCCTCTTGGCCCCCACCCCACACTGTCCCCCACGCCATTGCGAATAGGTAAATGAATGGTGACTCGAACTCGGTCAGGTCGATCGGACCTCCGGCTACGACGAACAGTAGGACGCCCAGCAAGAGGATCATCAACGGGAGTCCGAACGCGAGCGCCCACCATTTCACACCGATCCGCCATTTGAACATCTGGCCGACCCACCTGCGGAGGCTCCCACCGGAGGCCCAGATGACTACCGCCGCGCCGATCGGCGGACCGAATCCGCCGAAGCCGATCAGGATCGAGTGGGTCCAGGAGGCTTCCATGCCCGAATACGCGAGCGCCCCCTGGATCGTCCAGGTGAACGCATACGCGATTGCGACGAAGCTCAGGAGGCGATGTTGATCGATCCACATGCGGACATTAGACATACCAACGAGTGGGATCACATCGCAGTTAATGGTACGCCCAGTTGCCGAGTTTTCGGCACCACACTCTTCTCAACACGTCTCGAATCCACTCGTATGCCCGACAACGTTCTCGTCGCCTTCGACGGTTCCCCGCTTTCTGAGCGTGCGCTCACCTACACTCTCGAAAACTTCCCGGACGCCACCATCACCACACTGTACGTTATCAATCCGATTGACTCGGTAATCGATGTGGAGGCTGGTGGCTTGCCAGTCGCTGAGGATTGGTACGACAACGCCCAGGAACGCGCTACCAACATTCACACGACAGCTACAGATCTCGCGGCAGAGTATGGCATTGACCTCCAGACGGCCACAGAAGTCGGTAGGCCAGCGCGTACAATCCTCGAATATGCCAGCGACCACGGGATCGACCAGATCGTTCTGGGTAGCCACGGCCGGTCAGGAATCGACCGGACGCTCCTCGGAAGCGTCGCCGAGACAGTCACCCGCCGAGCACGGATTCCGGTGACGATTATTGGATGATCTCTTCTACTAACGGTCCAGCATCCAGAGGCGTTCTGAGGGTGCTGTGGGTTGATCTATGTAGTCCGACGAATGTCGCTAGAATATCTAAAACGTGAAATCTACCCAACCCATAGGTCCCGAGAACGTGGCCGTTACTGAATCTCCGTTTCCCTCGACGTATTCTGTTCGAATTGAACGGCGGGGAGGTCGTGGTAAAGCGGGAGCGCGGGCACTAGAACGACATCTACAGAGTCTATCCGGCGTACACGACGTCGATGTTTCGTTTCGAACGGAGAGTGCTCGGATCACCTACGACGGGAGCGTCACCTCGGAAGCAACGATTCGAGACGCGATTCGCGATCGTAACATCTCGATCCAGGACGACCCCGATACTACAACGGATGACGTGAGCACCCGCTCGGAACTCCGACGGGAGGCGGTGTTCGTCGGCCTGACGCTGCTCGGGATGGTGACTGGCCTCGCAACAGGATGGCTTAGGGGACCGGGACTGCTTATGTGGGCCGGTTACGGTGTCGCATACAGCTTCGGTGGGTGGTACGGACTCAAAGGCGCGATCGAGACGCTCCGGCACCGTGCAGTCGACATCGACCTCCTGATGATCGTCGCCGCGCTTGGCGCCCTCTCGATTGGTGCACCGTTCGAGGGGGCGATGCTGCTGTTCCTGTTCTCGCTGTCGAACACGCTCCAGCACTACGCCATCGGACGTTCCCGCCGGGCGATCAAGTCGCTCGTCGAGATGCGACCGGACGAGGCACAGGTTCTCCGCGACGGTGAGGAGGTCACGGTGCTTATCGACGAGGTTGCTGTCGGTGACGTATTCGTCGTGCGGCCCGGCGACAGGATTCCGCTTGACGGCGTCGTCGCGTCCGGCGAGGGGACGGTCGATCAGGCCTCGCTCACTGGGGAATCCGTCCCGGTACCGAAGGGACCCGGCGACGAGGTGTTCGGCGGGACGATCAACGAGAGCGGCAGCCTGGAGATCGAGGTCACGCGGCAGGCCCACGAGTCGGCGATCAGCCGGCTCATCCACATGGTCGAGCGCGCCCAGAGCGAGAAGGCGCCGACACAGCGGCTCATCGACCGCCTCGAACAGCCGTACGTCCTCGGCGTGTTCGCGCTCACGATCGCGGCGATCGCCACCCCGCTCGCGCTCGGAAGCGAGTTCACCAGCACGTTCTACCGCGCGATGACCCTGATGGTCGCCGCGTCGCCGTGTGCAGTCATTATTTCCACGCCAGCAGCGGTGCTGTCGGCAATTGCCTCCGGTGGCCGGCAGGGCGTTTTGTTCAAGGGCGGTGAGCACGTCGAAACGGCCGCAAACGTCGACGCCGTTGCGTTCGACAAGACGGGCACGCTCACACGGGGTGAGACACAGCTGACAGACGTGTTCGTCCGTGACGGCCTCGCGGACGAGTCGCTGACTGCCGACGAGCTGCTCTCGCTCGTGGCCGCCGTCCAGGCCCGCTCGGAGCACCACCTCGCTCGTGCGACCGTCTCGGAAGCCGAAGACCGCGCACTCGACGTTCCCGACGCGCGGCGGTTTCAGTCAAACGCCGGGAAAGGGGTCCATGCCGACGTCGACGACGGGACCATCCACATCGGGAATCGCAGTTACGTCAAGACGGTTCTCGAAGACGCTGCGATCGAGGGGCTCGAACCTGGTCTCGATCGGCTTCAGACCCTGGAGGCGGAGGGGAAGACGAGCGTCCTCGTCGTCCGCGAGCACGGCGACGACGTCACGGTGCTGGGATGGCTGGCGTTCACAGACACGGTTCGTCCTGGTGCCGCCGAGATGATTGAGGACCTCCGCTCGCTCGGCGTGGAGCACATCGTCATGCTGACCGGCGACAACGAACGCGTAGCAGAGCAGATCGCCGACGAGGTCGGTATCGACGAAGTGCAGGCGGAACTCCTGCCGGAGGAGAAGGTGGATACCATCGAAGAGCTGGTTGAGCGATACGAGAACGTGGCGATGGTGGGCGACGGCGTGAACGACGCACCGGCACTGGCGACGGCGACACTCGGGATCGCAATGGGTGGCGCCGGGACCGACGTTGCCCTCGAGACGGCTGACGTCGTGTTGATGGGTGACGACATCGGAAAGATACCGTACGTGCTTGGACTCGGTCGCAGGACGCGTCGGACGCTGAAAGTCAATCTCGCAATCGCGTTCGGTGCAATCGCGCTGATGGTTGGCACGATTCTGCTTCGAGGCATTCCCTTGCCGCTTGCCGTGGTCGGCCACGAGGGATCGACGGTCCTCGTTTCCCTGAATGGCCTTCGATTACTCGGCTTTCGAGACTAGGATGTCGAAGCCAGTCACGCTGTCTCGACGGTGAACAACGAGTCGTCGTCAAGGACGACCTGCACGCGATGGTGCCAGGCCTCCGCGAAAGCCGCCCGCTGCTCCTCGCTCGTAGACCCATCTAGGATTCCCTGAAGATTCTCGATTGCGGGCCCGCCGTCGGGAACGTCGCTGACGTGGTAGGTCACTTCGACGGTCTCGTCCGTGTCGGTTCGCCGGAGCCGGAACGTCGGATCCGGTGTAGCCGGGTCGAATGCGCTGAAGACCAGGAGGTCGCGGCGGCCGCCGTAGCCGCCGGCAAGCCCGCCAAAGCCGTCGTCTTCGGTCGCGCCAGTCACGTACGAGATGATGCGGCTCATCACGCCGTACGCAGCATCGTCCCGCGGGCCGGCCGCCTGGACCTCGATTTCGCTCCGGACTGGATAGCCGTCGGGATACAGGGCGTCGAGGCCGAGCTGGACGATCCGGTAGGCGCCCGAGGCAGTCGGACAGGAGTGCCCCGCCTCTTTCACCGCGTCCGCGTAGGTGACGACAAATGGGTCGCCCGGTTTGAGGACGCCGAGGCCCTCCGCGACGGGGTCGCGGATTTCGATCGGATCAACGTCGTAGTCGACCTGCCAGTTGGTTCTAGTCTGAGTTCCGTCAGTCGCAGTGGAATTCGATGTCATGAGTGGTGGTGGTGATCGTGTCTCGTGGTCAGTAGCGGAGCAGTCGCATCCCGTTGAGGATGACGAGGAGGACGCTTGCCTCGTGGACCAGCATCCCCGACGCGAGGGTGACGTAGCTGGTGAGCACGCCAGCGAGGAGAACGGTCACGGTCAGCACCGCGAGTCCGACGTTCTCGAGAACGTTCCAGCGCGTCGCCTTGCTCAATTTGACCGCGTACGGGATGCGTTCGAGGTCGTCGGCCATCAGCGCCATGTCAGCCGTCTCGATAGCGGTGTCCGTCCCCGCTGCGCCCATCGCGATGCCGACATCGGCGGTCGCCAGCGACGGCGCGTCGTTGATGCCGTCGCCGACCATCGCGACGACGTGGCCGTCGGCCTGGTAGGCCTCGATGACGGACTGCTTGTCCTCGGGGAGGAGTTCGGCGCGGTACTCGTCGATGCCGACCTCTTCGGCGACCGCGGCGGCCGTCCGCTCGTTGTCGCCGGTGAGCATCACCGTCTCGATGCCGGGGTCTTGGAGCGCCGCGACGACCCCAGGAGCGGCCTCCCGGAGCTCGTCTCGCAGCGCGATCGCGCCGATGATGTCCCCGTCCCGGACGACGTGGACGACCGTCTCGCCGCGCTCCTCACGCTCGCGGACGTAGTCGGCGACCCGACTGGGGACGTCGATGTCGCGGTCGTCCAGCAGTGCGCGGTTGCCGACAACAACTTCCTGGCCATCGGCATGGGCGATGACGCCCTTGCCAGCGACCACGTCGAAGTCATCCGGATCGGGAGTCGACTGGCGCCCTGCGTCCATATCGTCCGCCTGGGCGATCGTGGCCCCACCGTCCGTCGCAGCCGTCGGTTGCTCGCGGGCCGCGTCGACGATGGCGTCGGCGAGGTGGTGTTCGCTCTTCTTCTCGGCGGTCGCCGCGAGCGAGAGGACCTCGTCGTCGGCGACGCCGAACCCCTCGACGTCGGTGACGGTGGTCTCGCCCTTCGTGAGCGTCCCCGTCTTGTCGAAGGCGACGAGGTCGATCTTGCCGGCGCGTTCGAGGTGTTCACCGCCCTTCATCAGCACGCCAGACCGAGCGGCGTTGCCGATGGCCGAGACGATGCTGACCGGCGGCCCGATTACCAGCGCGCCCGGACAGCCGATAACCAACAGGGTCAGCGACAGGATCGCGTTCTGCGTGACTGCATACGCGCCGATGGCCAGCACGATGACGGCCGGCGTGTAGTACTTCGCGAACCGGTCGATGAGACTCTCCGTGGGCGACTGG
Organism: Halostella limicola; assembly: GCF_003675875.1. Taxonomy (NCBI): domain Archaea; kingdom Methanobacteriati; phylum Methanobacteriota; class Halobacteria; order Halobacteriales; family Natronoarchaeaceae; genus Halostella; species Halostella limicola. The sequence continues at coordinate 184,669 of NZ_RCDI01000004.1, forward strand.
GCCTCCTGGGCCTCCTCGACGCGGCAGATGATGCGTTCGAGCATCGTATCCGAGCCCGCACCCGTCGTCCGGATGTCTAGCGCGCCCTCCTGGTTGACCGTCCCGGCGTAGACTTCGTCGCCGTCGGCCTTGTGGATGGGCGCACTCTCGCCGGTGACTGGCGCCTGATTGACGGCGCTCTCGCCGTCGACGACGATCCCGTCGACCGGAATCTTCCCGCCTGGCTTCACGATGACGACTTCACCCTCCTCGACCTCGCGGGCGGGGACTTCCTGGAGTTCCCCGTCGCGACGGACAGTCGCGGTGTCGGGCGTCATCTCCAGCAGCTCTTGGAGGGCTGTCCGGGTCTTCCGCATCGTCCGTCCCTCGAGGTAGCTGCCGAGGCTGAACAGGAAGACGACGGCGGCGGCTTCCCAGTACTCCCCGATGACGATGGCACCGATAGCGGCCAGCGTCACCAGCGTCTTGATGCCGAGCGTCCGGTTGGTAACTTCGTGGTAGGCGGTCTTGGCGATGTCGTAGCCACCCACGATCGTCGCGAGGACGAGGATGGCGGCGCTCGCCGTATCGAAACTCGTGAGATAGCCCAGGCTCCAGCCACCGCCGTACAGCAGGCCGCTCGTCGCCGTGACGATGGCCTTCCGGTGTTTCCGGTAGTACTGCGTGATCGATTGTTTGTTCATGGTGTTAGGCGGGCTGGGGCGTGTACCCTTGGTTTTCGATGGTCTCTGCGAAGGCGTCGGGGGTAGCGACGCTGTCGTCGTACTCGATTTCGACGCGGCCGGTCGCGTAGTGGACTTCGACGTGCTGGACGCCGTCGACGTTCGACAGGGCGCGTTCGACGGTGCTCGCGCAGGTCGGGCAATCGAAGTCGAGGACGCGGAATTGGGTTGTGTCGCTCATTACAGTTTGAGGTAGTGCCCGTACCCCAATGAGTATTTTTTAGATGATATGTTTGAATTCGGAGACGGATCGTTGGAACAGTCAAACAGGTCGTCTAGGGCTTTCGCTATCGTGGGCCCATTCTGTACTCGATTCCTCGACAGACACCTACCCGACTCCTGCCCCGCTACCTTTTCCCGCGTGCTCGTGCTCAGTTCTCGTATGAGTGATTCCGATACCGACCACCGTCTCGACGACATCGCGGTGCGAGACACTCGGATTTCGGACGCCATCGACGAGCCGATGCGGGCGATGATCCTCGATATTCTGGCCGAGGAGGCCCTGACCGCGACCGAGGTCCACGAACGCCTCGACGATCGCGGTGTCGACCGGACAGAGAACACGGTTCGCCATCACATCAACGAGCTCCGGGACGCGGGCCTCGTCGACGTCGTTCGGTTCGAGGAGGGTCGTGGTGGGACGACGAAGTACTACCACGCAAACACGATCGTTCTCTCGTACTCACTACCAGATCCGGCCGACGCCGCCGTCGAGGCGATGATCGACGCTGTCCAGCCCCAGATCACGGACGCGCTCACCACGCTCACCGACGAGTACGACGACGCTATTGAGGAGATCGTCGCGGATATGCAGCCCTGCGAGCACTGCCAGACCCAGAAGTACGAGACGTATGTGCTTCTGACTGTCCTCCGACGTGCGTTCGTTCGTGCTCACAGAGACTCCTGAGCGAGAAAACTCGGGATTGGCGGGATTTCACCAGATACGACACGAAACCACCGGTCGCTGAAGGCTGCGAATTGATCACTCAATTTCTAACTGACTGCTCCCACCGTCCTCCCTATTGTCGTTCTCATCCCATTCGAGTTCGAATTCGATACTCAATTCACCGGGTCCGTCCGTTGGTCCCTCACGCTCGGCTTTGACCTCGAACGTCGGGCGCGCTGGTGGTTCCATTGTCACGGACTCGGAACCGGATTTGAGTGTGACTGCGTCCCCTTGTTCGAGTTTATCAGCGATGTTACGGAGATACGACGCGATTTCTTCTCGAGTCTGGCCACTCTCTGATTTGAACAGGACTTCTTCAGGCATACTGAACGATACGCTGCCTGTACCGATAAGTGAATCCCCTAAATCACCCTCGCTTGAGTCAGAATCACCATACACCAATGTTATCAACAGGCCTGAAACCAACCTCCGGTCACAGTTCCTCAGGTTCCCGTTCCGTTGTCCGTCGGTATCCCTCGTACAGAGCTGGTAATCCGAGGGGGAGTGCGAGGAATCCAAATCCGAGAAGGGCATACTCATCTGCGTTCTGGTGTCGCATGGCGAGGAGCGTCGCGACGATGCCGAGAAGCGCAATTACGTAGGCTGTATTACTCCAGACCACGTCATATGAGGAGCAGTACAGCCAGCAGACGAACGTGTAGGAGGGGGCATTCCAGGTCGGTGGATGGAGTTTCGGCCAGAAGAATCGACAGTACGTCGTCCAGCCGAGCATCGCCAGCGTGGGAAGTCCCGCGAGCCATGTCGTCGAGCCGAATGGCGTCCGAGCACCGAATCGTCTGTAGCCAGCGAGGAACAACGCCGGAAATCCGAGGATCCACAGCCAGATGCCGATAGTCTATGACACGGGCCAGTGCTTGATCCGTGGTTGCTCGAAGGGAAGTCGGAGCGACTCCGGCAGCGTCGCCCAAGGGAAAGAGGGATCAGGGACTGGATTCGTAACGAATGCGATCAGACAGAGTCCCGTCCCGACGAGTAGTCCGTAGAGGCCCAACGTTGTATATCGGCCGAGCTAGGCCGGGAGCGACGGGTGCACCGTTGTGGCATGGCGATCGGGTGTGCCCGTCATTCCTCGAATCAGTCTTACTGCGACTCCGTGTCGCGCTCAAGCGCCTCTCGTCGTTGTTCGTATTCGTCGTCGCTCAATTCTCCACGAGCATACGCGAGTCGGAGTTCTTCGAGTGCTTGGTCTGAGCTGCTCTTATTCCCTGCTATTGCTCGGTAGATGAGGTAGCCACCGCCGATGAGAGCGATCAGGAACAGGAGTTGCATGACGATTCCAGTGATAACCATCCAGGTTGGCATCGTCCCGTCTCCCCACATATGGCCGCCCCACGTGCCACCCATCATCGGGCCAGCCCCCATCATCCCGAAGCCCATGAAGAACATCGGGAAGAGGACGAACGCACCGATGATAATGAGGACAATCGTAATGAGTCGTGTCTCATCTGTTTTGTCAGGCATAGTTTTCCCTCCGTGAGATCCGTCTCCAGTAATCAATACGGGTTCCCTATTCAATGCGATTGTGGCTTCCCTTCTTGTGGTCTATCCCGTGAATACTTTTGCCATCCAGGTTTTGGACCTGTTTTGCGTTCGAATCCCATCTCATTCTGGGAGTCGTCGCGCTGTCACGTTGACTCACCGGACCGGATCGTGCGAAGATAGAGGTTCAGTAAAGGATCAAACCCGAGCATACGCGTGGCTGATGAATCTTACCGGCGTGTTCGGCGCGATCGTCCTCCTGTTTCCCGACCTGTATCGGAGATTTGCCACCGCGTTCCTGTACGAGCGTCCGGAGTCGATAGAATGGAACGAGCGATTCCGCTTGAGCATTCGGGCTATCGGCGCACTATATGTCTTTTTAGCGGCGAAGACGTACAGGGAGCGCCACAACGATACCTGAGCCTTCTCGCCATCGACACCTGGCGCATCCGAGGTCTAGTTCGTTAAGGCCGCAGGTATCACTTTGAATCTAAATTTTGAGCCCCACGATATCAGTATGATCGAAGGGGAAATCCGCTAAAGGGAGGAGGCCGTATGTATCCCTGTATGACGACGACCATTACCGTGGAAGGCATGACGTGCGGTCACTGTGAGCAGTCGGTCGAAGAGGCCCTCGAAGAGGTCTCCGGCGTGACTGACGTTACCGTCGACAGGGAGAGCGAACAGGCGAGCGTCGATGGTGAGGCAAATGTCACAGCTCTCGTGGAGGCCGTCGAAGACGCCGGGTACACCGCTTACGCCTGAGAATAGCGCGGACCACTTCAAGATAAGGGCCAACTCTTGTCTTTGAAGCTTGCCTACGCTGGTCCTGCTGTACAGTTTCAGGGGCGAAGATTCAGGAGGCCGGCGGATCCACCTCTACAGAGAATATGAGCTATGGACGACCACAAAGATACAAATGAGAATCCCTCGGGAGGGGGACACCAGCAGGGCGACAGCAGTCACCAGCACGAACACGGCTAGCACGATGAATCGGTCGCCGAGTCGGACGAGCAGCAGGTAGAACAGGAGCTACTGGAAGAAGAGGCTCACCCTGCTGCGGAGAATGAGACGGTGCTCGACGAGCAGCACGAGCACGCCGGACACGAGGGCGAAGGGCACGGCCACGGTTCCCAGGAGGGACACGGTGAGGGTCATGGCGGGATGCACGAAGGCCACGAGCAAATGTTCCGCCGGCGTTTCTTCGTTTCGACGCTCCTGTCGATTCCGGTTCTCCTGTACAGCGAAATGCTACAGGAGTGGCTCGGTTTCTCCGACCCCGCGTTCCCGGGCAGCGAGTGGATCAACCCCGTCTTCGTGGTCATCGTCTTCGCGTACGGTGGTGTCCCGTTCCTCCAGATGGCGGTCCCGGAGCTGAAAGACCGGGCACCGGGGATGATGACGCTCATCTCGATGGCGATCACCGTCGCGTTCGGCTACAGTCTCGCGAGCGTGGTCTTCCCGACGCAGTCCGCGTTCTTCTGGGAGCTCGTAACGCTGATCGACATCATGCTCCTGGGCCACTGGATAGAGATGCGGTCGGTGCGCCGTGCCTCGAGCGCGGTGGACGAACTGGCGAAGCTGATGCCCGACACGGCGGAACGAATCACCGACGACGGCGAGACCGAGGAAGTCCCTGTCAGTGAACTCTCCGAGGGCGACCTCGTGCTCGTCCGGCCGGGTGCGAGCGTGCCCGCCGACGGCGTCGTCGAGGAGCACATGGAAGCGTAACTCGTCACGGTGTGCGTCGATGGATGCACACCACGCTACGATATTTGCTGCCGCGTTACGGAACCATTCACGGTTCTGTCGGCCAGGGACTTGCCACAGACGTTCGACGCCGACGGTTACTCCTCTAGGCCGTCCTCCGGCACGAGTTGCTCCTGAAAGCTGGCAGTGAGAACGGGTGCGATACCTTCGGCTTCGAGTCTGCGGTTTTCCTGTTCGACTCGGGCGCTGAGAAGCCGCTTGATTTCTCGCATCCGAAACGCCATCGTACGGAGCTCCTCACGTTTGGAGGTTTCTGAACTCGGGTCGCTGTTTATAATCGCTAGTATCGCTCTGTTCACGGGGAGTCTCATCTATTCCGTCGAAAAGGCAAAATCTCCGGACCGATCCACCTCGATCGTTCCTTCCACTGAAGTGAGGTGGAAGGCTAGTCATAGCGGCTGTCCAGCCAGAACTTAACGAAAGAGAACACAGGTTCCGCCTCATCTTCTCCTCGTTTTCCTGAAACCGTATTCGAAGAGATTGATGTCGGGCCTCACCTAAGTTCTACGTGTCATAACTAGAACGGATCTGTTCGATGCGGTTCGGGATCTAAAGATCGTTTGAGAGGGTCCCGGTAGAGTTTCCGGCGAGCGATTGAGTACGAGTTCTCGGCTTCGCTGTCACCAAGGAACGTGCGTATTTATCGGTGATATTGAGGTCGGGATGAGAGAAGCCGTCGCTTTCTCAGTGTCTGCAACGATCCCGATCTGCAATCCATTGCCCTTGATCGCGGGCATTTCGGTAGTGTCCGAGATCGTATGGTCGACTCGGTTTGTCGTTAGGTGCAAGTGAAGCGAGTAGGATATGGGGGAACTGTTATCTGGTTGATGGGGGGCCGGCTTGTTCCACAGCCGTCGTTTCAAATGTACCATTCTCCTCTTTCCGTGTGACCTGTATCCAGTGTCCTTGCTCTTCCTCCGTTTGTTCGATGATATCTACAATCTGCCGTGTGGCTTCGGAGTCAAGAAGTGTGAGACGATCGTCTTCGGTCACGATCCCGTACCCGCTTTCGATGCAATGTCCAGTGAGAGCGCAATCCCGAGTATGTGTTTTCGCTTTCTCAAGTAATTCCTCTCGCGAGTTTTTACGGACACAGGCGATATCGATCGCGTACCCCTCGAACGTTTCAGTTTCTGGTGACATAGTGTAAGATAGCTACAGGGCGTATTCGTTGTCTGTTCAGGCGCTCATCATGTTCCGACAGCTTTCGGCGCAGTCACGGAGTACGTCCGCGCACACCTGACAGTGTTCTGCGTCATGCCGTTCACACTCCTCGGCACATTCCTCGCAGGCACCAGCACAGGCTTCTGCGAGTTGGGTGCTGTAATTAGAGTCCCGCGCCATGAAACGGGCGTGCAGGGTCGTAAGATCCGCAACGTCTCGACAGAGGCGGAGGCACTCGGCCATTTCTTCGCCTTCTCCAGCACATTCGTCGGCACACCATTCACAGGCCTGTGCTGCGGCGAGGCAGTTATCGATGCAGTTCGCCATCTCCTCGTTGTCGCCGACGTGGGTGATTTCGGTGAGTGCCATCACGTAGTATTGGCTACGAAGAGCGCCACAAAGGTTAGGAGAAGCAACCTGAGTGGTTTTTCTTTCTTCTATATACATAAGTAGTCATGTATTCAACTAATCGACACGATGGTGGCGAGATAGAGCTCTCCTCCCAGTGATACCGGATAAGGTCCACCGGATTAGGAAAATTTGGATGCTTCCCTGCTTTATACTTAATTGTGCGTATCTGGGGTGCCTTCTTCCTGTTTCAACCCGACTTCAAGATCGAGTTCTTGAAGAAACGAACGGATCCCTTTGTCATCATTGATTTGCCCCTTAGTCCACAGTGTTTCGTAGTCTTCTTTCTCGCGGGTCGTTTCGAGGAAGTCGTAGTCGAACTCTTCCGGCGTCTCCATAGAAACGGAGATACTGATTACGTTATCCATCGTCACGATTAGGCAATTCACGAAGATCTGATTCGATCAATCCCAGTAACTTCCGTCGACAGTCCGCTTCGGTACTCAGAACTGAAAGGATGTATGTGACGCTCAACGTGATGAAACTAATGACAATAATACTATATATGAAACTGTAAACGTATTATTGGGGATCGATAGCGAGTCTGCCTTCGAGAACATCTACCGGATCCTTGTGTAGACGGATATCGAGTGCGTTGCCGAGACAGATCCCCGTGACTGAGAAGGTAGTGAGTACCCAGACGAAGGGTGAGGTCTGAGAGATAGGGATAGTGCCAAGTTGCGGTTACACCCACCCATCCTGGTGGGCAAGGAGGAGTTCGAAAACGGTTTGTGTCTGGTGAAAATCAGGGCCTTTGAACACTTGGTGAGTCTCTCGATCCCAATCGGTGAAGCCGGCATCTTCTAACAGGAGGTGCTCTGAAATAACGCCGTTTGGAGCTGTTCTAACTCTTCATCTCCTAGATGAACCGCTTCGGGGGCCTTGATGACGTCTGCCAGCTTTTCACCATCTGTATCTAGCTCCCGATGAATGATATTCTGGTCTGCGTGTTCGGTCATTCTAGTTATACTATTTTGAACCAGCTCTATAGTAATCACAGGCTCCGCAAAAGTGGAAGTGGAGGGGTGAGATTGATACGGTATCTTCGGTGACGGCTGGCAAGGGTGACGATCGCTCGTCACAGTCGGGAAGTGAGCGATTAAGCGTGTCAGAGGTTCGCCTGTGGTCTCTCGAGGGCGCTCCGTATTTCCACACTCGGCGACACACGCCGCAAACAGACGGTTTACCGGGTGTGTGGGCGTTCGTGGAGACCGAGTGTGGGGCGTTTTTGAGTGCACAGTTCGAGCGCGAAGGCTCGGGTGCGAGACGCTCGCCGCGGCGATAACGGCTATTCAGGATGTTGGTCCGCTCGTCGCTACGGGATGGTGTCTCACTGAAGAACTGCAAATCGCCCGATGGCGGCCGTGTGTGAGACGGACGACGCTCAATGGAGAGGACCGATGGGATTTGGGTCGGTCAGCCATCGCCTCCGCGACCAGTCCGTTTTCGTCCCCTACAGGGACTGTAACTGCCGCTTTCGGACTGAATCTCGCTCGCTGCCCTCCGCGCTCGACGCGACGGCGGCGTCCACATCTGTTCCGGACTACCTAGAGAGGGTGTTCTTGCGGCCGAAAACGCCGATTGTGAAAATTCACGGCTCCCGCAAACGAGAGAAGAACTTCGTTGGTCGCTTCTCGTACGATGTGTCTGAGCGTGTAGTGGTTACCAGAGCAAACTCCAGCTGGTTGATTTCTCGACCTAGACAACTTCATATCGATTCCTGATCTTGAGACGCGTACGTTTTCTGCCGTCATCTTCGAGATCTCGTCGATGAATCCGAGGTCGCAGGGATAATCGTGTTACGCCGGTTTCTCTGGCATGTAACGCTTGATTTCGGTCGGAATGTCTTTCGCTAAGGATACGTCAAAGAACAAGTACGCGAATTGGGATAGACTACGGGATCACGGCAGGGTACCCTATTGATTGATGATCCAGGGGTAGTTCAAAGCGACGTCCGACCGGACCCCGGCGACCGAATCACGTCTATCTTCGGAGAAATGATGGAAGACTGACTCATGAAGTGACCTCTGTCAGAGAATTTGTGAATTTGTATGATTGAGAACTGCTACGTTTCTACTCCGTTCTCGGGCTTGAGGATCTGTAGAAAGCAGCAAATCAGATTAGGTCGTACAGTAGCGTATGATACGAGTATCACACAACGTCCCAGCGACGGACAATAGTAGTAACGCCCGCTTGTTTTAACCGGGCCGCTAGCCAATTGAGGCGAATCGTATCTGGGTCAGACCCATTCCGATTCGAGCGCGTCAATCAACCGATCGACCTCAGTCTGGGTGTTGACAGCATGGACCGACGCTCGGATCGCATTCGGGGTCGGCAGCGCACGGACGACGATTCCCTCCGAAGCGAGGCGTTCGACCGTCGCTTCAGGGTCATCGACGTCGATCGTCACGAGGCCCGATTCGGGCGTCATAGGGCTGTGGAGTCGTTCGTCGGGGACGCCGTCGGCCAGCAGCCCGGCTAATTGCTGGATCCGCTCCGCGATTCGATCGATCCCGACCTCGTCGATCGCATCTATCGCTTCGGCCAGGGCGACATGTGGGGCGGGGTTCGACGATCCGACTTCGAACCGCCGAGCGCCAGCCGCGAACTCGTAGGGGTTCGCTGTCGGCGTCTCGACGCTTCGGTAGCCGACCGTCCTGGGCGCGAGGGTTTCGGCGACGTCACGGTCGACGTACAGGAAGCCGCCGCCCCAAATCCCCATGAGCCACTTGTGGCCTGCCGCTGCAACGGCGTCCGCGTCCCACTCGGTGACGTCCATCGGCAGCTGTCCGGGCACCTGCACGGCGTCGACGAGCGCGAGCGCGCCGGCGTCGTGGGCGATGTCGACGAGTTCCGCGACGGGCAACCGAGTGCCATGGGTCCACGTCACCGCACTGAAACACGCCAGCTGTGCGCCGTCGACGGCGTCAGCGAACGTATCGGTGTCGATACGACCGTCCTCGGTTTCGACGACGCGAACCTTGATGCCTTCCCGTTCGAGGCGCTGCCACGGGAGCGTTCCGCCCGGGTGTTCGAGGTCTGTACGGACGACGGTATCACCGGGCTGCCAGTCGATCGCGTTCGCGACCGCGTTGATGCCTGCGGTCGTACTCTCGGTGAGCGCGATCTCGTCGGCGTCAGCGCCGACGAAATCGGCGACGCGCTCCCGAGCACGGTCGTACGCGTCGAACGCTTCGTCGTAAGGGTCGTTTCGAGCGCTCGTCTCGTACTCGTGTGAACGAACGAACTCGTCGGCGGTCTCGACGACGTACCGCGGACTCGGGCCGTGGGCGCCGAAGTTTAGGTAGACGTCCTCGTGCAGCGCGGGCGTGTCGGCGCGAAGTTCTGTGGGGTCCATCTTGATTCCTCCGGATGTTAGTCGCTGAACCGTACGATCAGGTCGCGGAGCGTCCCCTCGTCCTGTCCTCCCTGTAGCTGTTTCACCGGCTTTCCATCCGCGAACAGGACGAACGTCGGCGTGCTCTGGGCGCCGAACTCGATCGCAGTTTCGAGATTCGATTCGATGTCGATCGTCAGGATCGTCGCATCAGCGTCTTCCGCGAGTGCTTCGAGAACCGGCTTCATTCGTTTGCAGGTGCCACACCACTCCGTGTAGAACTCCACGAGCGCGACGCTGCTGTCTTCGACGACCGTTTCGAGGTCGTCGCCACCGAGCGAAATCACGCAGTCCGTCTCCGCTGTCTGTGTTGCCATTACGAGACTCTACGCACCGGATGTTTAATAGTCTTGGGACAATCACACAATACAATTTGGCTCGGTCACTCCCCCGTCTACATCGACTGGGAGAGTGGCCTGACCCGAAGATACCGGTTAGTGTGACTTCTCGGTGGATTGCGCACGGCCGAGCGCGCCCGCAAGCGCCAGCAGGTAGCCCAGCCCATACTGGACATCCGGATCACGTAATCCGCGAAGCAGGCCAACGGCCCCGACCTGCTCGGGGGAGCTCTGCTCCGCTTCACCGACGCTCTCCAGCAGCGTTTGGATGCCATCACGAGTATCGTCGTCCGCGGCCGTCTGCGCGACCTCGCCGACCGCAGCACTGGTACCGGCCAGTGACGTGACCATCTCGTCGTCGAGCGCCGCGGTCGCAAGCGACCCTACCTCCGCGAGTTCGGCCAGGTCGTCGAGCGTCCCGCTTTGCTGGAGCGCAAGCAACGTGTCAAGGGCCTCCCGCAGGTCGTCGCCGTTCTCCCCAATCGTTTCGGCCAGGGCCACGGTCTCGTCGGTCGCCAGGCCGTCGGCGGACTCGGCAAGCGTCGACCCAGTCGCCAAAATTTCGCGGACCATCTCGTCGTCAAGCGCGCTCTCGCCGAGCGAGAGCACGTCCAGTAGCTCGTTGACGGCGTCGAGGTGCTCCACGAACTCGGCGACCGCCTCGGGGTTCCGTTCAATCGCCGCCTCCAACTCGGACGGCTCAGGGTTCTGCGGTTCAGACATGGTCAGAGCAGTCCTCGTGCAGTCAGCCAGTAGGACTCGTTGTACGCCAGTTTCGACCAGTGGAGTTTCTCCGAGGGCGGCGCCGGCGACGGTGGATTCTCGTAGTCGAACTCGACGAACGACGCCGCGTCCATCCCCGTCTCAATGAAGCACAGCGTCTTCCCGTCGTAGGTCGCCGTCGCCGGGCGGCCGCGGATCTCGCTGGCGAGGCGCTGGCCGACGACGCCTGCCTGGTAGTGGGCGACGCTGCCTGCGTTCGGGACGCCGGTGTCGGCGGTGTCGCCGAGCGCGTATACGTTCTCGGCGGCCTCGGCTTCCAGCGTGTGCTTGTCGACGTCGACCCAGCCGTCGTCGCCGAGCCCGGCCTCCTCGATCAGGTCGACGCCGCCGTGGGGCGGAATCGTCACGAGGAGGTCGTAGTCGAGTTCCGTCCCCTCCATCGACGTGATAGTCTCAGCCTCGGGATCGATCGACTCGGCGTTGAAGAACGTCTCCACTTGGATGTCCCGTTCCTCCATGAGGGGGCGGGCCCACTCGGCGATGTGGGGGTTGCCGTGGACGCGCTGGATCGGATACGTGTACGTGATATCGACGGCCTCGCGGAGGCCGCGCTCGCGGAGCCAGTCGTCGGCCATGAAGACGAACTCGAGTGGCGCCGCCGGGCACATGTGCGGCGTCCCGATGACGCTCAACACGAGTTCGCCCTCGGTGAACTCCAAGAACTCATCGCGGAGATCGGTCGCGCCCGATTCGCTATAGAAGTTGTACCCGCCCTCCGCGAGGCCGGGAATCTGGTCAGGCTCAAGCGTCGACCCGGTCGCCAGCACGAGATAGTCGTAGCCGACCGGCGGGGCGCCGCCGCTGAACCGGAGCCGCTGGGACTCAGTATCGATCCCGGTCACGCGGTCGATTCGGAGATCGACGGCGTCGTCGACGAGGTCGTCGAGCGGGCGACGGCCGTCGTCGGGTTCGCGCTGGCCGAACGGCACGTACAGCCAGACCGGCTTGTAGACGTGCTCGGAGTCGTCGTTGACGAGCGTGACTCGGACGTCGCCGGCGTCGAGTTCGGGTTCGAGTCGGTCGGCGAGGTCGTTCGCGAGGACTGTGCCGCCGGTCCCGCCGCCAATGATGACGACGTGCTCGGTCATGCTTTCTCCACGTAGAACGCGTTGTAGTCGTCGAACTCTTCGACGGCGAGCAGTTCGTTGCCAGCCTTTTCGGCCCACTCCGGAACGTCGGTGAGCGACTGTTCGTTGTCGCTCAGGAGTCGGATCACATCGCCGGATTCGCTGCTCCGCACCGTTCCAATGAGGTCCATTAACGGACCCGGGCAGGCTGCACCTCTGGCGTCGACGGTCTCGTCGTGGTCGATGTCAGTCATGGGCATCTCACAGGAGTCAGTACGGTCTGGTTGGCATTAGTATTGTGCGACTATTCCAGGATTCTGAAAACTCGGTAGGTGGAGTGTGAGGAAGCGATACTGGGAAGTACGACGATCGAAGAAACCCACGACGACCAGGCGACCACTGAATCAATCAATCCGGTGAAACAACCGCGTCGGCGGACTGCTATTGGTCTATCTGGGACGCCCACACTGCGGGAAGCCGTGCGTAGATGACCGCGTTGTCGACGAGCACGTCGACCGGGACGTACTCGTCGGCAGCGTGGACGGTGTCGGTCCCGAGCGCGAACTCGACGGTCGGGATGCCCGCGTTCCGGAGCGCCTTGGCGTCGCCGCCACCGGTGGCACTCCTTCGGAAGACGCGCTCTCCTGTGACGTCCTCTGCCGTCGACGCGACAGCTTCGACGAGCGGGCTGTCAGGGGCTTCGGCGGTGCCGACGCTCCAGGAGACGTCGGCGATCGTGATGCCCTCGCAGTCGGCGACGCAATCCCGAATACCCGCGAGTACATCGGTCGTCTGGATACCCGCCGTCAGCCGCACGTCGACCTCGGCGCGGGCAGACTGCGGGACGCTGTTTATCGCGTCTCCGCCATCGAGGATGCCGAGATTGATCGAGGGGTACCAGAACAGATCGCGGGCAACATCCTCGTCCATCAACGAGGCGTAGTATTCGACCGACTCCTCGACGATCGGCTCCATGTCTGGGGCAATCTCGAGTCGCTTGGAGCCGAAACGTTCGCGCAAGATCTCGACGGCGGCGTAGAGACGGTCAATCGCGTTGACGCCGAGTACTGGCCGGGAGCCGTGGGCCCCCTCGCCACTGGCTTCGAGCGTCAGCCAGATGCTGCCTCGGTCAGCGATCGTCACGGAATGACGGCCTGCCTCGCAGGTCGGCTCGCCGATCACGCAGGCGTCCGCGTCGAGCTGTCCGGACTCCAGCAGCGCGGCCAAGCCGGCGTCGCCGCCTACTTCCTCGTCGCTCACGAAGGCGAACAGGAGATCGACAGGCGGATCAGCGTCAGTGGCCGCAAATGCCTGAATTGCGAACAGCATCGACGCCACGGCACCCTTCATGTCGGTCGCGCCGCGACCGTAAACCCGATCGCCGACGTACTCGCCGAGTGGGTCATGCGTCCACGCGTCGCCGTCGAACGGGACCGTATCGAGGTGACCGTTGTACAGCAGCGTTCGGTCAGACTCACCGGAGACCCGAACGAGGAGGTTCGGCTTCGCCGGATCGACTGCGAAGCGATCGACCTCGACCGGAAACGAATCGAGGAACCGCTCGATCTCGGCGACGACATCGCGCGTGTCACCGGGCGGATTCGATGTGTCGATCGCGAGGAGATCGAGAGCGAGCATCAACAGGTCCTCTCGATACTCTTGAACGTACTCGGGAGGAGTAGCGTCGCTCATGCGCGATCGAGTTTGCCATCGAGGACTTTCGCTGCCGTAAGGACTGGATCCCAGACGGGACTGAACGGCGGTGCGTAGGCCAGGTCGGCGTTTCGCAGCTCGGTTACCGTCATGCCCGCCGTGAGTGCCATCGCGATCGTGTCGATCCGCTTTGCACCCTCCTGACCGACGACCGTCCCGCCCAGCAGCCGGCCGAATTCCCGGTCGGCCACCAGCGTGACGGTGAGCTCTGCGCCATCGGGGTAGTAGTGGGCCCGTGTCGGTGCCGATATGGTTACTGAGACGGGGTCAAAGCCGGCGTCCCGTGCCCGTTCCTCGTCGAGGATGCCGGTTCGGGCGGCGCCGAGGTCGAACGCCTTGACGATGGCCGTTCCGGCGATTTCGCCGACCCGCTCCGGATCGCCGACGACGGTCTGGCCGATTGCGCGGCCGGCGCGGTTGGCGGTCAGCGCCAGCGGCACGTGGTCCGGCTCACCGGTCACGACGTGGCGTGCCTCCGCGCAGTCGCCCGCAGCGTAGATGTTCTCGTAGTTTGTCCGACCGTGCTCGTCGCTCGCGATGGCTCCGGTCTCACCCAACTCGATGCCGGCGTCCGCCGCTAAGTCGGTATTCGGTTCGACACCGACGCCGACGATGGCGACGTTGGCGGGATGGGACTCGTCGTCGAGCGTGACGCGCTCGACCGGGTCGGCACCCTCGAAGCCTGACACGGCGGTGTCGAGGTGCAGCTCGACTCCCTGCTCGCGGAGGTGGTCCTCGACGACCTCGGCCACCGCGTCACCGAACGGTTGGAGGACGTGCGGCAGCATCTCGTAGAGGTGGACGTCGACGCCCCGCGCCGACAGCGCCTCGGCCATCTCGATGCCGACGTACCCGCCGCCGATGATCGCTGCGGAGTCCGGCGAGTGTTCGGTGACGTAGTTCTCGATGGCATCGGCCTCGTCCATGTCGTGGATCGTGAACACGCCGTCGAGGCCGAGCCCGTCGAACGGCGGTTCGATGGCTCTCGCGCCCGTCGCGACGAGGAGATGGTCATAGGGCTGGTCGAACGTCTCGCCGTCTCCCTCGACGGTGACGGTTTCGGCCTCGGGGTCGATGCCGACGACCTCGTGGCCGGTCCGGAGGTCGACATCGCGCTCATCGCGGAACTCCTCGGGCGTCACGGCGACGAGGTCCTCCAGGTCCTTGACCTCGCCTTTGACGTAGTAAGGCATTCCGCAGGCGGCGTAGGACACCCACTCGCCCTTCTCGAAGACGACGACGTCCAGCTCCGGGTCCTCGCGCTTGGCCTTGCTCGCGGCACTCATCCCCGCGGCGTCACCGCCGACGACCACGAACGTGTCGCTCATATTTCGGCGTTGATGCGGTAGCGCCAAAAGTATTTCGCGGAATTCACAATATTGCTAGAGTCTCTTCGGTGGCCCAGAGCGACCTCACTCGGAGAGAGATTCCGTGGCAGGGCCAGTCACGGGAGCCCGCGGGATCAGTGCGGTCCATAGGTCGACAACGAGGAACGCCCAAGCGACGGCGATCAGCAGGTAGCCGACGAGCGCCAGCGGGTCCGCGAGACCCTCGAGTGGCGGCATCGCCGTGCCCCAGAGTGCGAGCATTCCGACGTTAACGCTTGCAATCTGAACCCATGACGGCCGGCCGACAGTCTCAACGCCCACATCCAGCAGGGAGACGACGTCCTGCGTCTCGTTCCCGAGGGAAACCACAACGGCGGGCAGGAACGCCATCGCTAGCTGGAGCATCCACCCGAACACCAGGCCGTCAATCGCCGCTAACTCGATTGCCGTCCCGGGAACGGTCTCCGGGAACAGCAACACGAGCGGCGCCCACGGGACCGGGAACGCCAGCCAGAGATACGCCCCGAGAACGAGCACGAGCCGCCGAGTCCGCGTCCGGTCACCGGCTCGGTACGTCCCGACGACGTTCGCCAGCAGCGCTACGGTTCCAATGACGTACACAGCCAGTCCGCCCATCGTGAGTTCGTGGCGCGCGAGCCACGGGCCGGCGACGAGTCCCGCCGCCCCAACAGTGACCCCCCAGTAGGTGACGCTACGGAGCCGCGGGTACCGGAGGTCGGCTCCGAACAGGTGCGGGATCGACGTGAGGAGTGCGCCGGCGGCGACGAGCGCGAGGAAGCCCCAGACGTTGGCGTGAACGTGTGCCTCGATCGAACCGAAGTACCCGCCGGGCCCGTGGAGATTCAACAGCATCCCGAACGCGGCGAGGATGCCGACGACCAGGAACCAGGGTGCGGTTCTGAAGAACTGAGTCCCTCGGTCGCCGGACGTACTCGTCCGGAAGACCGTCACCAGCAGCCCGCCGAGGGCCGTGAGGACGAGCGTTGCACCGACTGCAGCGGTCGTCGTGTCGCCGGTCGCCATCCCAATCAGGACGAGCGGGTATCCCGCGTTCAGTGTAAGCCACTGGAACCACCTGTTCCGGGTGGTCGCGGCCGTTGTCGCGGACGCAGAACCCGCGAGGGCCGGGAGGACGCCGAACAGCGACTGTGTCAGCCCCCCGATAGTAACGAAGTGGATCGTCAACCAACGGAGCCGCGGCAACGCGTCGATCGCTCCAAATTCGACACCCAGCTTTCCGATGACGGCCAGCAAGCCGACGGATAGATACAGACCGGCCATGAGAAGGAACGGGTTGTTTCGTGTTTGCATCGTTGTGAACACCTGCCTCAGAATTATCACCCGGTCCGTGTACCAGTTCGGACGAACCTGTCGGATGTATTCGAACATGTGAGCATAACTCAAACATGTCAGGGGGTAGTTCAAGGGATTCCAGTGACGATGTACCAGTATGCCCCGAGCCCAGCTCTCTATTTCCCTGCCGTCGGATGTCTGGATTCGCGATTTGTCGACGTCCTACGACGCCACAACGTTCGAAGTCGTGACAGCGCTTGCAGGCGAGGACGCAGGAATCGCACTCCTCCGGATCGAGAGTACCGATCTCCTCGACATCCTCGCGGACGTTCGGGGCCAACCGGACGTCGTTGACGCCGACTTGCTCTGGAAGCGCGAGCGGACTGCGCTCGTTCAAGTCGAAACGACGAGTCCACCGCTCCTCTTTCCTCTATGGCAGGCAGGCGTCCCCGTCGAGTTGCCGTTCACCGTACTTGCCGGACGCGCGACGTGGGAACTGACGACGTCGTCGGATCGACTGTCCGAACTCGGCGAGCACCTCGACGAGGCGGGCATCGAGTATGACATCGAGTCCGTCGTCGAAATCGGCTCTTCGGAAGCCGACCGGCTGCTGACACCTCGACAGCAAGAGGTGCTGGCCGTCGCGATCGACGAGGGGTACTACGCCGTTCCGCGCGAAGCGACGCTCACCGACGTTGCAGAGACGTTGGGCGTCTCGAAGTCGACGTGCAGCGACATCCTCCACCGCTGTGAGAGCAGCATCATCACCTGGTTCGCCGCAGAAGAGTTCACGCAGCCCTGACGAGTGCCGACCGATATGCGTCAGGGTTCGCTGTCGTCCTGCGCGCTACACGCACAGCCAGATGAGCGGACTCGATAGACGGCACCGAACACACCGACCGTTAGCGCGGTCACTACGATTCTGACGAGCCCACCACCGAGTGCAGCCGCCGTTCCCCCGGCAGCCGCGGCGCCGGCGCCGCGAAGAGACAGCAGAGACTCAACGCACCGCCAACACCGAGTAGTCGCCACGGCGGTGTCGACGCATCTTCCGTACTCGCCTCCGCGTCCGAACCAGCCATCGATTGGTCTCTCGTTCGCCTGATTGACCCAAGTGCGTTTGGGTCGTCGAGGCCGTCGGTCGCACTGTCAGCACACCTCGCAACGCCGGCGCTGGTAGACCAGGAGCGCGGCGAAGCACGCGACGCTCACGACACCCAGGATTGGGCGGAGCGGGTCGAAGTACGTCATGAGCGCCGACGAGCTGAACAGCGCGAGCAACACGGCGTTACAGATCGGACAGCCGAACGCCAGGAATCCGCCGACGATTCCACCGGCAGCGAATTGATCGCCAATGGGCTCCTCGGCTAGCGAGCGCTGGTAGACGAACGCGCCGGCGAAGGCGGCGGTCGCGACGAGGAACAGATAGTCCGCCGGGGTCCGAGAGACCATCCGCACGTAGACCGGGTTCGGCAGCAGGCCGGTCACCGCCCCGAACAGGACAAACACCCCGATGCTCACGCCGATACTCCGGATCAGACGGGGGCGCGGCAGCGCCGTCATGCACGCCCACCTCCGTCGAGCGAACACGTTCGTGGGTCGCCTGCGCGACCGAGGAAGAAGAGGAGTAGGGCGATTCCGCCAAGTCGAAGGAGGTTGCCGTCGAACGGCAGCGCCGCCATCGCACCGACGAAGCCCAGCGCGCCGAGCACGCCCGCACCACAGCTCGCACAGCCGGCGGCGAGCAGTCCGGGGAGCACGCCGACGATCGTCGACGCACTCCGGCGACGTGCGCGCTGGACTAGCGCGAGCGCGTTGCTCACCGCGATACCGGTCAGGACGACGTACGTGGCGACAATCACGACGGCGGTCACCAGTAACCGCGCGTCCGACGTGAGCGGATAGCCGAGCGTGTCGCAGAGGTCACGAATCCAGTCGCGACTCGTGGCGGCGCGGTTCCCGGTCACGCCTCCATCACCTTCTCGATCGCCTCGGCGAAGTTCTCGTAGGGGTCGGCGCCGACGAGCTTTCCGGCCGCCCCGGAGTCACGGTTGTAGAGTACGAACCCGGGCGTCCCCATGATTCTCGACTCCCGGGCCACGCCGACGTTCGGCTCGGTTCGCTCCCGGATCGACGCGCCGCGTTCCTCGCGGCAGGTCTCAACCGTGGAGCGGTCGATGCCAGCTGTCTGTTCGGTGACCGCCGCGAACGTCTCGTCGTCGGCCCAGTCCGTGCCGGAGTCGGGCTGTTCGGCGAAGGCCGCCGCGTGCCAGTTCCATAACGCGTCGGGGTCGCTGTCGGCGACCTGCGACCACACGCAATGCTCTCAGACCGCCGCCGGCATCGAGTACTCCCCGATGTTCGGGTAGGGTAGCACGGCCGGGCGCGCGTCGCCGGTGTCGAGGAACTTCCGGCCGAACTCTGGGAGCGTCTCCGTCTCGAACTGCTTGCAGAACGGGCACAGATAGTCCGTCCAGTAGTTGATGTCCACCGGCGCATCACGTTTGCCGGCGATGGGGCGGCCGTCGAGGTCGACGTCGAACCTGGTCGTCCCGGAACCAGCGTGCGTGGTGTCGGGGACGTAGTGCTGTCCGCTCGCACCAGATCGCGATCCGATGTAGGCGACACCACCACCGAACGCGAGCACCGCGCCGCCGGCGATGAGTGCTCTCCGCCGAGTGATAGTGTCCTCTTCGTCCATCTATATACAATACCACTTCGCATCGGCTGATAGACGTTGTGGTCCTAACTGAATTCCAAAATCGCCCTCTATGGGCACCTATACCGCGTTTTCGACTGTCTCAATTATCGAATACGGATCGTGTGTGTCATCATTCCGTACCACGACAACGAGCCCGGTCGTCTCCTCGACTGGTACGGTGATGGTGACCAACGTATCGTACACGCGAACGGTCGCATGCAGCGACTCCCCGTGGTACTCCTCGTAGACTGCAGTGCCGATCGCCTCCAACTGAATGTGCTCTAGAATCGCCCGGATATCCGACGCAGCGTACTGTGAGGACGCCGCCTCGTCTCGGTACAGGACATCGTACTCGCCATCCTCGTAGGACGCCAGGCCGACCAGCGTCTCACCGAGATCAGCCTTCAGTGTCGATTCGAGGGAGCCAGCGATATCCCCCAGTGAGCGGTCATCCGCGTCAGCAGACTCATCGGTCATCGTTGGTTCACGCGTGCGCTTCGATCACGGAGCGAAGCTGCGCTTCGTCCTGCATTCCGACGAGTCGTTCCGCCGGCTGGCCGTCAGCGAACAGGACGAGGGTCGGAACCCTCTGGACACCGTACTCTGCGGCGAGTTTTTGATTCGCGTCGATGTCGATCTTCGCTACGGTCGCATCGGTCTCGGCCGCTATCGTTTCGACGATTGGTTCGAGCATCTGGCACGGACCACACCAATCGGCATAGAAGTCGGCTAGCACGAGACCGTACTCGGCGACAGTTTCGGACAGCTCGGCGCCACCGTCGATATGGATCGGTTCGGACGGACTCTTCGGGGTGGACGCCTCAGCACCGCCCGTTCCAGCCTTATTTCGAAGCTCCGCCAGTTTCTGTCGGCGGATCTCCTCAATACCTTCAGCCATTAGGTGTCCGTTTGAACCACGTCGCCTTATGTATTTTACATGATACGCACAATACTGACCCGATGGGATTTGAACGATAGGGGTCAGTGACAGGACTCAATCGGCTGCTTCTCGCGATCCCCCGAGTCTCGGCTGTACCGGTCTTCGAACTCCTGAATAAGCTGTCCGATGGCTGCATACCAATCGTTGAGCAATCGCTGCATGTCGTGTGCAACTTCCTCGGATGTCCGCGAACGATACACGTAGTAGTACCCTCCGTGCTCGTAGTTTACTTGCTCCTGAACTACCACGCTGGCCTCAAGGAGCCGAGAAATCGAACGATACGCAGTCGAGCGTTCACAATCCATTCGATCTGCGACGTCGTCAACGATGAGACCCTCCTCTGCCTGTTGTAGCAGCTGAAAGACCATCTGATCCCGCTCGTTGAGCCCGTGAATGCAGCCCAGGAGGTCGAGGCACCCCAGGTCCCGCTCGAGGTCCTCACGCACTGACGTGGCCACCATATCCGAAGATAGGGTGGCAGAGACGATTAAAGCTGTTCTCGAATACTACAATACTCCGTTGGCCGAGCGGGTACTGGAGCGACCCTTTTCCCATGAAGCTACGCTTTCGCGGAAGAATACTCGAAGAGACTTTGTCCTGAATACCCAAGATAATACACGAATGACGCTCCCAATCGACCCGGAAGACATCGGCGAAGAACAAGCGACCCTCGGGATGAGCCACAAGGAAGCGATCGAACACGTCCGCGACGTGTTCACGGACGCCGGCTTCGGCGTCCCCGTCGAATTCTCCCCCTCCGAGATGCTCAACGAGAAGGTCGACGCGGGCCGCGATCCGTACTACGTGCTGGGTGCGTGCAACCCCGAGGTCGCCGAACGCGCTCTCGACGCAACCGACAACAAGCTTGGCGCTCTCATGGCCTGTAACGTTGTTATCTGGGAAGAGGAACCCGGTAAGCAGGTCGTCTATCACGTCTCCATCATGCGCATCGCCCGACTGGTCGGGATGGCGCCCGATAACGAGGAGATGGCAGACATCGTCGCCGATACCGGCGAACTCGTCGACGAGGCATTCGAGAACCTCTAACATGGGGTATCACACGTTCGACGTCGACCGCGCCGACAAGCTCGAGGACGCCCAGCAACGGTACCAGTTCCTCTCGGCAGAAGAACTCCTCTGGGCGCTATCGGCCGACGATGACAAGACAGTGGCGGACCTCGGGAGTGGGACCGGTTTCTATACCGACGATGTCGCACCGGCTGCCGACCACGTGTACGCGGTTGACATCCAGGATGCGATGCACGACTACTATCGCGAGAAGGGCGTCCCAGAGAACGTCGATCTCCTCACCACCGGGATGAGCGACCTCCCACTCGACGGAGACTCAATCGACGCTGCCTTCTCGACAATGACGTATCACGAATTCGATAGCGACGATGCACTCACCGAGATTCAGCGAGTACTAAAATCGGAGGGGCGCTTCGTCGTCGTGGACTGGGCTGCAACGGGAACTGGCGATGAAGGGCCACCGCTAGACGAGCGGTTCACGGCCACTGACGCGTCGGACGCACTACGAGAGTTTGGGTTCCCCGTCGAACACGAGGCCGTCCGGCCGGAGACGTTCCTCCTGATTGCAACGACCGCCTGAACTCCACGCGATCTGGAATTAAAACGTGCACAGCGTTTCGCTGTCGCTCGGACGCCATACTCGCGTTACCTCGCAGGATTGTCTTCTTCCTGATACTCGGAGTCGTCGGTGAGTAGCCCGAGTCCCCCACTGTTCGCGACGAGTACGACTGCGTCAAGGTCCGATTGTTTCGTCGGCCAAGAGATTCTCGACGTTCCCGACGACCTGTGCATGCTGGTTAGGGTCGGAGTGATGGAAGACCGCTTTCACACGAGTATCCCGCCCCATATGCAATAGCGGATTGCTCTTCGGTACGTGGCAATAGAACGGTTGAACCGCCCGAATAAAGCTATACACCCGAATTTCGTTGGTCAGAGTGGCCCCATGTCGCGTCAGACTTTTCAGTATGTGTTTCGTAGTATTTCTTGAGATGAGCAATACTAAATACGCCGATCACACGATGACGCCCGACGAAGTGGCGGATCGCCGTGAGGACGACGAGCTGTTCATCCTCGACGTCCGTAACAGGGACGACTACGAGGAGTGGCAGATCGACGGGAGTCACAACGTCCCCATCTACGACCAGCTCCTCGACGGGCACTTCACCGGGCTCGAGGCGTCCCTCGGCGAAATCCCGAAAGACAAGGAGATAGTTGTCGTATGCGTCGCCGGCATCACGTCGACAGATGCAGCTGAGTTCCTCCGCGAGCGTGACTACGACGCCAAGACGATGGATGACGGGATGAGCGGCTGGGGACGTGTCCACGTAACCTACGAGACCGACGTCGACGGCGTAATCCAGGTCGTCCGCCCCGGCACGGGCTGCATCTCGTACCTCGTCCACGACGACGGTGAGGGAATCATCGTCGATCCGAGCCTGTACGTCGACAAGTATCAGGAGGTTGCCGACGAGCACGACATCGACATCGTCGGTGCGCTCGACACTCACGCCCACGCCGACCACATCAGCGGTGGGCGGTCCATCGCCGACGAACTGGACGTCCCCTACTACCTCAACCCGATCGACGCCGGCGAACTCGACGAGTACGAGGGGATCGAAGATGGCGACACGATCACCGTCGGCGACCGCGACCTCGAAGTCCTCCACACGCCCGGCCACACGCCCGGAAGCATCTCACTCACGTGGGACGGCGCACTGCTGTCGGGCGATACGGTGTTTATCAACAGCGTCGGTCGACCAGACCTCGAAGGGAACGACGAGACAGACATCCGAGAGGGTGCCGAAGAGCTCTTCGATAGCCTCAACCGACTCGCTGAGCTGCCCGACGACACGGTCGTCCTGCCGGGTCACTTCAACGACGAAGATATCCGTCCGCTCGCGACATCGCTCGGTCATCTCGAAGAGGACAACGAGCTGTTCCGCATGGATGACCGCGAGGAGTTCGCCGACACCATCGTCGAGAGCCTTTCGGACGAACCCGCGAACTACAACCAGATCAAGGCCATCAACTGGGGCAAAGAGCCACTGACCGCTGACGCGTCGGACCTCGAACTGGGCCCCAACAACTGTGCTGCGAACTGACGACACGTCGACAGGTATCAGCTCGTTGTTCGGGCTGTAAAATTCCCCGACGTACGATTGTCAGGTCGGCAACAGTGAAGCTGGCTGGTCGCAATCTAATTGTTTTTGTTAAACATCATAGTAAGGCGGTCGCCCAGGAGTTTCTTCCCTCGATGGGACGACTGCTCGTCTAATTATGGTGGTCCCACCCCGTATTGGCTGTAGCACGTTCGACCGCTCGGCGACACCGCACGTCGAAATCGACGGATGATTAGCGGAAGCGACCATCGGCTATGCCAATGAGCGGTAGTTCGAGTAAGGACGTCGACCCCACTGATCCGGAGCAGCGGGAGGTCGGGCAAGGCCTCCTCGACGAAGAGATGGGGCCCAGCGGTTCGATGGCGCACCTGTACCGGAGTGAAAACAATCGGACGCAGCTCTGGCGTCAACGGCTGGATCGAACGACGAACTGGGCCGTCATCGTCATCGCTGCCATCCTGACGTGGTCGTTCTCGAATGAATCCAATCCACACTACGTGTTGCTTTTCGGTGTGGGTATCCTCGGAACGTTACTAGTAATCGAGGCGCGGCGGTACCGCGGCTACGACGTCTGGCGGTCACGGGTCCGAACGCTCCAGAGAAATGTTTGGGCGTACGGCCTCGACCCATCTCAGGGACTCGAAGAACAGGACTGGCGGGCCGAACTGAGTAGCGACTACCGGCAACCGCAACTCAGAATCACGATGGAGGAAGCCATCGCCCACCGACTCCGTCGTGTGTACCTCCCGTTGGTGACTATCATGTTGGGTGCCTGGGTCGTTCGCATTACTGCCTTCACGGACCTTCCCGTGCCCGCCAGCGCAGCGATCGGAGAGATGTCAGGTTTCCTCGTAATCGCCATCGTCGTCATCAGTTACGCAGTTCTCCTAGTCATCGCAGTTCGGCCCCGTACGTGGTATGCCGAGACGGAACTCAAGGACGAAGACCTCCGCCAGAGGTAAAACGGCTGTCTGAGCTCGTTTCGGAACCTCGTCTCTAGAGAGCCGCGGTACTAAGAATAGTCCCCGTCGTTACGCCATTTGTCCATTGAGTCTGGCATCTCCAGTCGAAGGCCAACGCTATAGTACCAGGGACAGTATTGTGAACCATGGGAAAAATCGGGCCGT
This sequence comes from Halostella limicola, assembly GCF_003675875.1. NCBI lineage: Archaea > Methanobacteriati > Methanobacteriota > Halobacteria > Halobacteriales > Natronoarchaeaceae > Halostella > Halostella limicola. The sequence continues at coordinate 209,036 of NZ_RCDI01000004.1, forward strand.
CACAACTCGACGACCGCCACTCCGACAGGGACCTATTCGTCTTAGATATCCGTCCAGAGACGGACTACCAGCAAGGACACATTGAGGGGAGTTTCAATGCGCCGGTCTACGACGACTTACAGCGCGGGGACACCGATGCTCTCGAGGCCTATCTCGACGAGATTCCGACCGATAAGGACGTCGTTACCGTGTGCAAGGCAGGTATCGTGGCGCAGAAGGCGACGACCTATCTCCGAGACCAAGGATACGACGCAACGACACTAACCGGTGGATACACCGGCTGGCGACACTACGACCAGGGAACATTCGTCTATCGCGGCCTCTCGTTGCTGCGGCAGCTGACCCCCACCTCCATTACGTCCTCCCGATGACCGAAAGACAAATTGATATCGTGACGGCTGACAGACAGGACACGCTGTGACAATGGATCAGTCGTCTTCGCGAACTATCGACTCCTCTTCTGCACCGGTACGCTACGCAGAATGGCTCGTTATCGCGGCTGCGTTCCTGCACGGAGGACAGGATCTCATGCGTGGCGAGCCAGCAGCACTCGGTATCCCTGCCTGGCTGTTTGCCGGTGGCTTCTTCGGCTAAGCGATCCTTCTCGCGGCGGTCAACGATCGGACCCTCACACGCGCCGTCCTTACAGGTGGGGTGCCGCTCGGAATTGGCCTCTTTCATCTCATCGAGTCCCATCACGGAGGCTTCTTTATGCCCGTGACCTACGCGACGATCATCTTCGGTGGTGCAACAATCGCGTTGTACATCGAAGGACCGTACTCTGGATGGTCCTCATTCGGCGGTTAAGTTCGCCGCGGTCATCGAAGTGCCGAACGGAAGTCGTCTGAAACAATAGACGCTAGTCCCCTGTAGCTGGCGACTCCCGATCTGTTGAATCCCGACGGGCGCGCCAGAGTCCCTGCAGATAGGCACCGATGAACATTCCGGCGAGGCCCCAAAGGATCTCGTAGTTTCCGATGCCGAGACTCGCGTATCCTGCACCGGGACAGATACCCGAGAGCCCCCACCCAACGCCGAAGACGATGCCACCAACCACTACGTTTCGATCGTAGGACTTCTCGCGCTTGGCGTAGCGGTTCCCCGTCAGTGGAACTATCTCGAGGACTCCTGTTCCGAGGTGGATGGCGAATCCCATAACCAGCGCAGCACCACCCATCACGAAGAGCAGTCCGAGGTCCTCCAGTTGGAGAAAGTCCAGCACGATTTCCGGACGAGCCATTCTACTGTATGCTAGTCCAAACCCGTGGAGGAGTCCACCGACGATGATGACTAGCGTGAACAGCGGATGATGTGTAGTGGTACTCATCAGGGAGTCACCCCTAGTGCGGCAGCGATTAGCGCAGTGACGATTGCGACCCCGATGAACAGCAGGACGTTCACGATCGATGTTCGCGATAGCGACGCGATCCCAGACACACCGTGGCCCGACGTGCAGCCTTTGCCAATGCGGGTTCCAATCCCCACGGGGACGCCGCCGCCGAGCAGCCGCCACCACTGTACGTCTGTGACGAAGATACCGGGGGTGAAAACCAGCCCATAGAGCGCAGCGCCAGCGACGATACTGAGCGCGAAGACGACTCGCCAGTCGCGCGACCTGACGTATTTCTTACGCTGGAAGCGCGGAAGGTCGGAAACGTACGACAGCGTCGTCTCAAGGAGGGTACTGTTTCCCGCTATGATTCCAGTTCCCAGGTAGATCACTGCGATACCTAGGCCGACGAAGAGGCCGCCAACGAGATACTGAGTTATTCCCCGTGGAAACAACTCGGCCAAGAGCGATAGGAGCATGGCGTTCATGATTTGCAGTCACCCAAGAATGGATTCTCTTTACAGTCAGAGTCTATCGGATTCGGCGCACTCCCGATTAGTGCCTCCGGCTTCAACGGGCCGTGACCGTAGCGGGCACGCCAATCGGGTATAGCCATCAGAGAATCTAGTCGATTGTGTCGGATAAGCGTTCTAGCTGTCACCCCAATATACTACAATTTCGCAATGCGAGGTAAGCTCACATCGGGAGGAACAGCTACCTTCAGTCAGCAGCCATGGCGTCGCTGTCAGACGACGTCGTCCGGAGTTCCCGAATAGAGCTGAATATTCACGCCCCTGTACGCAGCTTTCGGAAGACAGCGACTGTTTTGATGGGATCAGATTCGTACACCGGTCAGACGCGGATAGTTAACCAACAGCCCGGGAATTAAAGCGGTACTGTTGGTTAAGTTTTTCTGCGCCCGCGGAGGGGCGGAGGCGCGTTCTGACCTCCGTCGAATAATGACTGAACCCCATCTCACGACGGTCCTCGAGGAAGCCGAGCACGTTGCCGAGCAGCACGACCAGGTCGCTCGAACGACAGAGAACCAAGCCCACAAGTACCTCCGATACGCCGTCTTCCGGGTGCTCGAAGGCGAGGCGGACCTTCTCCCGGCGGACTGGACGCCGATCGACGGCGTGACCGTCGGCTACGGGCGCGACGAGGCAATGTTCGATAGCTGGGGCTCCAGCGAAGACTGGTTGGAGACCGTCCCGCCGCAAGAAGCGTGTACACGCTTCCGGGTGTTCTTCCCGGACGACCACCAGACGGTTCCCCGTGACATCGTCGATGTGATGGCCGCGCTCGGTGCCTGGCGCGTCTGGACAGGGAGCGCAGCTACGTGCGGCTCCTACGACCATCGCGAGCGCCGCGAGGTCCACTACCTGTGGCCGGAAGGCCATCCGGTGGAGGAAGTGCTCCACGAGCGGCTCAGTGGTCCTGCGGAAGCCGTCGCTCCGGACGGTGGCCGAACGGGCGACGTTCGCGACCGGCTGGTCGTCAACGAGAACGCACAGTCGCAGAACGATCTCGAGCCCCGCACGAAGCGTGCCGTCGCCGAAGCGATGGACGTCTCACTCCTCTCGAAGGTGGCCGCTACGAGGTGCATTCCGCGTCCGGCAACCGGTACGAAGTCGACGTCATCGACGAATCGTGTACCTGTCCCGACTGGCAGCAGCGCTCACCCGAAGGCGGCTGCAAGCACCTGCGTCGCGTCGATCACGAGATCAAGTGCGGGCGTGTTCCGAGACCCGACGGACGGCTCCCAACGACCTTCGAGTAGCTCTTGACCTCTTCCTGAATATTTCTCTTGTAGCACTAAGTAGTGTGACGGCACACTAGACTTTTCACGGCCGATCACCTATCTGGAGATATGAGCAGCGACAGAATCGACGCCGAAAGCAAGGTGTCGGGGAATCAAGCAAACATCCCCGCCCGAATACGGCGTGAACTCGATATCGACGACGGTGATCAACTCCGTTGGCATCTCGAAGAGGACGGGAGTGTCCGTGTACAGGTTATTCAACAGCAAACGGGCACGTTCGCGAACTTCGACGGCTACGCTGGTGAGGAGCCGACCGATGTGACCAGCGAGCATGACGACTGGGGCGTCGACATCGAGTAGATGCCCCGCGCACTCATCGGTACGACAGTCCTCTTTGCAGCCACATATCAGCGGGATAGTTCGCACGATGCCGCGCTCCCAGTGCTTCGGGGAATCGACGATGGAACACTTCCGGAGGCAGTCGTCCTCGACTACGTTCTCGCAGAAACGCTCAACGGCCTCACGACCCACGCCGGCCATGATGCAGCCGTCGATCTCCTCGATCGCATCGAAGAAAACGCCCGCTTCCACATCGACTCACTCAACACCGACGCCCTCGCAACAGGGAAAGCCCTTTTCCGTCAACACGAATCCCTCTCCTTCGTCGATGCCTGCATTGTCGCGTATATGCAAACCGAGGGACTCGGCTATCTGTATGCGTTCGATGATGACTTCGACGCGGCCAAGGATGTCTACCGGCTCGACACAGCAACGAATCCCTACAACCCAAACTAACGCCCACAGCGGATACGTTTAGTGTCGAAGTTCGGTCTCAGAATAACCCCACCTCGTAGTTTCCGGGTCGCTGTGAACTCCGTCAGCTCCACCTCTCGTGCTGCTTCACGGATGCGCTCGTCGACGACAATCTCGGCGGTAATGGCGAGCAGATCGCCGACTATGAGTTTAATGGGGAGTTTCAAACAATGCATCCTTCAGCTCCCGATGGGCTCGAAGTTGCAGGCTCAGAATTGCAGGTTGGCGAAAACGAGGCTGTTGTCAGAGGGAAGTAGAGAATACGTGATGACGCCGTCGATTATGTAGAGGCAATCGGCAGATCTATGATGGGAACGGCGTTGTCCTTGACGATGCATAGACAAATGTACCGGATCTCCCAGCTGGTGAGACTTGGTCATTCGAAGTCTCGTGGCGAGGCCGTGACCGTATTAGCGAAGCAGCAGATCACACGACGATCATCAGAGAATAAAGAATAATCACCAGTTCACCTGTCGTGACTGACTGGCTATGGAACGCCGTTCCGCGGAGAGTGCCTCTGAGGATGTGTGTTCACCAAACCTGAAAGGTGCTAGTAGTACACCTCCTGCGATCCAGTAGATGAGTCTCGCGCTTCTCCCGAGCAGACCGTTTCCGGACGCTTGGGACGAGAGACAACTTCAGTACGGAGAGCAAAGCGGGGAACCGAAAGCAACTGAGCGAGGACTCACTCTTTGGCGGTTAGTTGCTGGGAGAGAACATTCCGTTCGGCCCGCTGGAGATGTTCCGAAACCGTTCCTCCATCGATGCCCAGGGCGGATGCGACATCATCGATCGTCGCCTCGCGTGGCACGGCATAGAACCCTAGCTCGTAGGCCGTCTGCAACACCTCCAGTTGTCGGTCTGTCAGTGCTTCTAACGTCTGTTCGCCGCCCTCGTAATCGCCGAGTCGGTGGAGTTCCGGCACGACACCCGCCTCCTCAAAGTTCCGGAGGACGTTCCGAATAGTCTCCTGAGACCCCACCAGCGAGAGCAACAACCCGCGGTCAACAACGGTTGGATCACACATCCCGATGAGGTCCGCGTGGTCGATGGCGGCCTCCTCGGGCAGTTCGAGTGCTTCCACTTCGATGACGTACACGTACGAGCCCTCCCCGGCGCTGACCAATTCCCAGTCGTTGACACAGTCAAACTCGTCGAGTTGCGTCTCGTCTAGTCGCGTCTCGACCTCGATCTGGGGCACGCTCTGCGTCCCCTCGTCCTCCAGTAACTCGACCGACTTCAGCCCCGCTTCCCGACACAGTGAGACAAGGCCACCGTACCCGATAGCCGCTAACTCGTCGTCAGAGAGGTTGATGATGGCCTCACGCATACCGCACAATACGGCCGCCTCCAGTAAAAACCGTGTCCAAAACCGGACGGACATGCCCATCGCCCATAGCCTCACAGTGCCCTCCTAATAAATGCCCCCTAGATGCTAGGCGGAATCTCCTGGCACTCCCGGTGAATTGTACGAAGTGAGGCAAACCCATGTGCCAATGTACCTGTCCGCAAACGGCGGCGAGCCACGAAGAACAATCGACCAGTGGATGCCAGTGCAACCAATCCAAATCGAGCAAAAGTACGACGAACTCGACCTGTCGCTGCCAGTGTTGTCAATGATGAATCCAGTGACGACCAACCGACTTCGGTCAGCCCAGACGCTGAACCGGGGGGCAGCATGACGCTGGCAACGGTCGATCGATATGATTCGGCTGGAACGCCGTCCATTGAGGGCCGCGCAGTTGTCGTCGGCGGGAGCATCGCAGGACTCTGTGCCGCAAGAGTGCTCGCTGACGTGTTCAAGGAGGTCGTCGTGCTCGAACGGGATGCGCTACCAGATGAGCCGGTCGCTCGTACAGGCGCACCTCAGACCAGCCATCCTCACGCGCTGCTTGAAGCCGGCCGCGCAACCATGGAGGACCTATTCTCCGGATTCGGCGAGGAAATCCTCGCGGCGGGCGGTCTGTTGATCGACTCTGGCTCCGACATGGCATACTACGACCAGGGCGGATACGTCGCCGACACTACGGCACGACTCCCGACGTACTGTGCGAGTCGTGCGCTCTTCGAGTACGTCGTCCGCAAGCAGGTCCAAGCCCTAGACGGTGTCCGCATCAAGGACGACACTCACATGACAGGGTATCTCACGGACGAGGAAGCAACGGCAGTCACCGGTGTTGCGTTCCGCAACACCGACGGCGCCGAACGACAGCTGCCCGCTGCTCTCACCGTTGATGCGACCGGACGGACGAGCAGGACCCCCCAGTGGCTCAGCGACCACGGGTACGAGGCTCCACCAGTCGATGAAGTGCACGTGGACGTGACCTACAGCACGATTCGCATCGAACGGCCGCCCGACGATCGCCGCGTATTCTTCGTGCCGCCGTCGTCGCCTCGGACGAGGGGGAGTGCAATCATTCCCATTGAGGACGATCAGTGGGAAGTCATCATCCAAGGCGTTCACGGCGATACCGCACCAACCGAACCGGGGTCCTTCACGAAATTCGTGGACAGTCTTCCAGTCGCAGAGCCTGGTCAACTGGTGACAGAGCAATCGTGGCGGAGCGATACGATCGATCACTATCCGTATCCGTCGAGTCGCCGGCATCGGTACGAGACCCTCGATCGGTTTCCAGAGGGGTTAGTGGTGACTGGGGACGCGATTGCGAGCTTCAATCCCATCTACGGACAGGGGATGTCAGTAGCAGCGCTGGATGCGGTAGAACTTCACCACGCCCTCAAACCCGGGATTGACGGTGTCGCTAGCCGGTTTTTCGACCGCGCGGCGACTGTCGTCGATGCAGTGTGGCGGATGGCTGTCGGCGCCGACTTCGGATTCCCGCAGACAACAGGCCCCAAGCCGAGGGGCGCCGATTTGTCGAACTGGTACTTCGAGCGGTTGCTTCGGCGATCCCACACTGATCCGACCCTGAGTGAGGCGTTCATGCGGGTGATGCGGCTTGAGCAACCGCCGGCCACACTACTGAAGCCGGGTATTGCACGGCGAGTGCTCCAGCCTACGCCAGGGACGTCCGAGTTGATGCCCCGTCTCAAGACGCTGGCAGGACGAGGGATATAGTTCTGTGAGGGCAACCGTCAACCGCAGGTGGTCGCTCTCGTCTCCACTGATGTAGATTACGTCAACCCCGACGCCCGCTTCTACGAGGGCGTGCTCGTCGCAACCCTCGCCCGAGCAGTGGATCGTCTCGCCAACCTCGACACGTATTTCCTTGAGAGCAGCCTCTTAGTCGTCAGCGAACTGGTTTTTAAGGGGCTGCTGAGTACTACGCCGTTCGTTCGACGACTTCACCAAAAGCAACGTTATCTCGGACGTGGGAGATCTCAATAGAAACACGTTCGCCTAGTTCCGTCTCAGGGACGATGACAACATAGCCACGTTCAATGCGAGCGATCCCGTCTCCTTGGTCCCCAATATCTTCGATCTTGACTGTCCGTTGGTCCCCTTCTTCAACGGGTGGATCTTGAGTTTGCTGCTCTTGGACTACGTCTTCGATATTTGTTCCTTCCGCATCTGCTTGCCCTAATAGAGCTATCCGGTAGACTCCATTTGACTGAATAGTACCGAGAGAAATCTCTCGCTTCGGGATTTCGATGTGATAAGAATCACCCTTTTCTTTTACAGTAGCGCTGAACAGGGTCAGCAAGCTATCAGAGATATCCATTTCTATATCTCACTTTCAATAAGATGCCTGTTAGAATATATCTTTTACAAAAACTCCATCCAAGTATAGTTTGAATCAAATATTTGATGCCCGGAATGGAGGATGGAGCTTCCAGTGCTATCCCAGTAATACGGTCTCAGGTGATTTATTTTAGCACAAGGCAATCAGGACACGTCAAAGAAGGAATTCGGCGTGTATCTCAAAGTTCGTCACACTCCCCAGTTAGGGGCTGTGCCTGAACCTTACCGGATGCAATGACAGTCACTCGGTATCCAGCATACGTGAATATCACTTCTGTGTCAGCGGCTTGTGCTTTCTCTGATGTAAGAAGTTCGTTGAAGCTATCTGGAGGAATACACTCACTAATTTGAGGCAATTCATAGATGGATATATCAGAAACCGCCGCGATGAATTTAACGATGAGAGTAGTTGGGCGTGACACTGAGTCAGGATTATAAGATATCGAATGTGATTCTGCAGTAGAATCATATTCTATATCTCTTTTATCCAGTTGATTACTTGGGTTCGCCATTGGTTACCATCCTATTTCAGGGGCTTTCGGCCACTAATAACCCGACATTGTAGGCCCTACACTTTAGGTTCTGTGTGTTGTGTTATTAACACTCATGGACTCCTCCGGTACAGGCAGAATCCACCCTTCGGTCCATCCAAAAGAGGACATTAGAAAGGGATATATTATCTCTGATGGCGGTGGAGGGCCTCTGGAACGAGTTCTTATAGGACTAAGAAAACCCCGTCGACGATATCTTCTCTACTATCTCCAAGTGCAACAACATGCTCATATTGCCGAAGCAGCACAGTATATTGGTGCATGTGAGTGGGAATGCGAATTAGAAGAGGTACCAGCGGAGGCACACGAAGATATCAAGATCGATCTCTTCCATGTCCATCTTCCCTACCTTGCCGACCTGGATTTCGTTGAGTATGACCCTCGCAATGGGGATATCCGATTTTGTGACCCGCCAGACAAGTTGGTCGAGTTTCTTGAGTTAGCAGCAGAGACAGAAGATATAAACCTGCCAGACCTGGAGACAGACTAATTCGTTGGAGAAATTCTCTGTCAGTACCGTCTTTTACTGGAGACCGTCTAAAATAGGGCCTTAGTGGTTGACATACTCACATATCGTGCACTCAGTAGGGGACGGCGATGCTCATCTGGAAGAGCTGCGACGACTGCGTTCAGAAGCACCTCGGGAAGCAGTTGACACCTTGTTCGAAATACGGAGCCCGTTGCTCCCCCAAGGAGATCCCCCGTCAGGCTATCGGTGTCTCGACCGGAGAGACACCAGAGTATCACGGTCACCGTCCTGGTCGCATCGTCCTCGCTGTCCGCACCCAAACACGTAGTAGCAGACGACCGCGTGACGGAGCACTTGGTCCCTACCGCCTTCCTCCTTCCAACCCGAACGCGTGGGCCACTGGCGAGACGTCTATGTCCACTCTCGTCACTGCTCCAGATTTGCTGCCGACCCATCGAGACGATGCACTCGGCCTCGACAAGCGCGATCTCCCCGCCGACGCGACTCAGGCGGTCTTCAGTGTCGACGTGCTTCGACACCAGTACGGCATCGTCATACCAGCGACGTTCATCTAGAAAATCTGAAAGATAGGGCCGGTTACGAGTTTGACCCGACGGTACAGAGCCACTCTACGGTAGAGACTCCCGGTCAGACGTCCTCTGGATCAATGTTGACGTTCTGCTGGAAAAGATTCTCGGGATCATATTCGGCCTTCACCTCGGCGAGACGGTCATAAGTGTCGGCGTAGACCTGTTCCGTCCAGTCCTCCCAGTTGCGTTCCTCGACGCCGGTAAAGCCTGCATAGGCACCCACAGCACCGTTACGGCGGAGTTTTCGTTCAGTCTCGGCAGCCCAGTCAAGGGTGCGCTGGTTCTGGAACTCTTCCCAGTTGCCTTCAATGGTAATCATGTACTGCTTGTCGTCCCAAGCGTAGGCGGCGTCGGGACTATCGCCAATGTTGCCGCCAAGTGGCCAGACGGCGATAGCAGCCATCGAGGTCGGGGCCGCCTCGGTCTTCTCGACAATGAGATCCTGAATGTCGTCACTGAGTTCGTCCACGTAGACGGAGCGATGAGTGTACTTACGGCCCCACGGGTACATCTGAGTGCCAAGATCGTGAAGTGCCTCGTAGGGCATCACGTCGCTCATGTCGATCAGGGGCTCGCCGATTTCCCTGAGGGGTGCAATGACCTCTTCGCCTATCTCATGATCGCCTGCGTAGCAGCCAAGAATGCCGACAGCATCGGTGCCCGCAATCTTGTCCGGAATTGGTGGGAGGTTTGGGACGTGGCCGCTGAGAAGAATAGTGGTCAGTTCTTCAGGGGCGTCGCTCATGACCTGCCGGAAAGACTCCATCGCCTCAGTAATCATCTCATAGGGGTAGAAAATCCCGAGCGCCTGCACCATCGGACCGACATCGTACAGTTCAAACTCGAAGTTAGTGACGACACCGAAGTTGCCGCCACCGCCACGGACGGCCCAGAAGAGATCTTCGTTCTGTTCGGGAGAGGCTGTCCGTATCTCGCCGTCCCGCGTGACGATCTCGACACTGCGGAGCGCGTCGATGCCGAGTCCGTGCTTGCGTCGAATCCAACCGATGCCACCACCGAGCGTGGAGCCGGGAACTCCAACATCGCCTGCGCTACCCGTCGGACATGCAAGTCCGTGCTCTTGCGTCTCGGCGAGGACGTCCTCGACTCGGGTACCAGGTTCGATGTGGGCGACTTTCGCCCCAGGATCGACCTCTACGTCGTCCATCTTCGAGAGGTCGACGACGAGACCTTGATTGACAATGGCGCTGCCAGTCTGATGATGGGCACCACCTTGGATCGCGAGTTTAAGCCCAGTCTTCTGCGCGAATTGGATGGCAGTAGCTACATCAGCCGCACTTTTGGTCCGAGCGACGACTGCGGGATATTTGTTGATGAGTCCGTTCCACACGGTCCGCACCTCCTCGTATTCATCACTATCTGGAAGAACGAGATCGCCTTCGAGGCGCTCGGCAAATTCCTCGATATCCGATTCATCTAGGTCAGCGACCGTTCCCAGTGGATGCTTCTGTGCCGACATCAGTGCAGATTAGTGTCAATATCCTCACCAGTAGTAAAACTATTGTTTAGGCAACACTTGTGGGGTATTCCGCTACGCGTCGGAGTCTCTCCTTTAGAACAGGAGTCTTCTCGAGGAGCGACTGACCGTTCACCTCGTGGGTCAGTCCTCTCGTCATAGCCTTCGCCCGTGCAGTGGATCGTCTCGTCGACATCGACGTGCGTCCGGTCGACTACGAACTAAGGGCTCACAGGAGCGTTTTCACGGCCGCGAAATCCGTTAGGCTAAGAAAGCGGAGATCGGCCCAGCCACGGCAGGCGTCGTATTACGGGATCCCGCCGGCCCCCAGAGAGTAGCGCTACTGACGTGCATGGATCGTGAGTCCGGCCAGAATACCCAGATTGACGACGACCCCAGCAGCGGCGACCGGCCAGTCAAGCACAGTTAGCCCGAGAGAAAGAAGCGTCGTCCCTACTAGCAGCGGCCGCCACTGCCGCCAGTCTGCGACAAGGCCGACGGCTGCTGCGACGAAGCCAACTGCGGCCACCGCCCAGAGGGCACCAAAAACGCTGATGCCGGTGGGGCCGAGGTCTAGTCGGCCCCCGAGTACCGTCGTCTTGTATGGTAGCTCCGGGAATCGGGCTAGCTGGAGGTATGCGGCCGTTCCCAGTAAATGCACGATGCCGTGAGCAGCCAGTACAAGCCCGATCACGTATCTGAGCGTAGATGCCATACGCCGACCATTCGAACTGCTACTCCCGAACGGATAGCTGTCGGTGGTGCGACGCCCGGATCCCGATTCGGTGTCGATTTATTGCCCCTCGGAACGTACGTCGTAGAGATATCCAACCATGCTATCCTTCCTCGTGATCTACGGCACCGGCGAGGGACAGACCGCGAAGGTTGCCGACCGCATCGTCGCGGCGCTCAAAGCACGCGGACACGACGCCGTGGCGGTCGACGTTGACACCGACCGTGACATCGCCGTCACCGATTACGATGCGGTGGTGGTCGGCGCGTCGATCCACACCGGCAAGCATCAGCGCGAAATCCGGGAGTTTGTGCGTCGGCACCGTGAAACCCTCACGGCGGTGCCAACCGCGTTCTTCCAAGTGTCGCTGTCGTCTGCATCCGAAGAGGGCAGGGCCGCTGCCGCGGACTACGTCGAGACGTTCGTCGAAGACACCGGTTGGCATCCCGACCGGATCGGCCAGTTCGGCGGCGCCCTGCGCTACTCAGAGTATAGCTTCCTCAAGCGACTGCTGATGAAACAGATCGTAAAACGGAATCCGCCCGACGCGACCGGACACGTCGAGCCGTCGGGCGACATCGAGTACACTGATTGGACAGAGGTCGAGGCGTTCGCCGCCGACGTCGCCGCGTTCGTCGAGGGGCGGCTCGGCGTCACACCCCCAGCGGGCGACGGGCCAAACGGGGGTGGTGGAGCGGCCACCGGCCTCGGTAAGTCGGACTCCGGCATCGACAGATGAGCGCGACTACCGTGAAGCCGGGACGGGCGTACGTCACCGCCACGCTAGCCGTGATCGCACTGTCTGTCACCGCCAGCCTCCTCGGACTTTTCCGTGAGGGACACTACGACGTCGAGCCTGGGATCGTCCTCCGGCTCCAGGCGCAGGACGCCGTGATCCTCGTCGTGGCCGTCCCGGCGCTGGCACTCGCGCTGTGGACCGCGAGGCGGGGGTCGCTGCGAGGACGGATCGCATGGCTCGGAGCGCTCGCGTACATGACGTATGTGTGGTCCTCGATTACCGCGACGACGCCGTTCAACGAGTTCTTCCTTGGCTACGTCGCCCTGTTCGGGCTGTCACTGTTCACCCTCGTTGGGGGCGTCGCCCACACGGACCCCGAACCGGTCCAGCGGGCGCTTTCCGGGAAAATCTCCGAGCGCCTATACGCCGGGGTCCTGGCATTTATCGGCGTCGGCCTCGCACTTCTGTGGCTCGTCGACCTCGTGCCCGCGACACTGGCTGGTACCCCGCCGCTGGTTGTCGAGGAGCTGGGAGAGGGCGCGGTGCACACCTACGTTCTAGACCTCGGCGTCGTCGTCCCTGCACTCTCGCTCACGGCCGGCTGGCTCCTGCAACGTCGCGCGTGGGGGTACGTATTCGCTGGCGTCCTGTTGGTAATGGCGGCGCTGCTGGCGCCCGGCCTCGCCGCGATCACCGCGGCCGACGCGCTCGGCGACTACGTGACGCTCTCGACGCCGCTGATCGTGGGCACGGTGCTGCCACCTCTTGTCGCGGCGGTATTGGCCGTCAGGTACCTCCTCGCGTTCGACGGCAGCGCAGTGAGAGACCGCGAGCCGGCCGACAGGAGGACGGGATCGTGACCGCGCCCCAGCCCTCGCTCCCACGACAGTACGTTCTCGCGTCGGCCATGATCGTTGTGCTGACGGTACTCGCGACCATCGTCGGACTGTTCGTCCCTGGCTTCTACCGCGACGCGCCGTCGCTGCTCCCGCAGCTGTACGGGCAGGACTTATTGACGCTCTCGGTTGCCGTGCCTGCGTACATCGTCGCACTGTACTACGCCGCCCGCGAGTCACTTCGGGGCTACGTGGCCTGGCTCGGACTCTCTGGGTACCTCCTGTACACGTACGCCTCCTACGCGTTCATGACGGCGTTCAACGAACTGTACCTAGTGTACACGGCGCTACTCTGGCTGACGCTGTTCGCCTTCGTCGGCGGCCTCGTCTACCTCGACGCCGCCGCGCTGAAGCGCGCCGTCGGCGACATCGCCGTCCGGCCATACGTCGCGTTCCAGCTCCTGCTGGCCGTCCTCATCACCGGCCTCTGGCTGTCGGAGGTCCTCCCGGCGACGCTGTCGGGGACCGTACCGTCGAGCGTGGCCGAGGCCGGGCTACCGACCTCGGTCATCTACTCGTTCGACCTTGGGATCATCGTTCCGGCATTCGTCCTCACGGCGTATTGGCTCTGGGAGCGCCGACCGTGGGGGTACGCGTTCACCGCCGTCCTCCTTGTCAAAGTCGCGACGTTAGGCGGCGCCGTACTGGCGATGGCGGCGACGATGATCCGCGACGGCCAGCCTGTACCGCTCCCCCAAATTGTGATCTTCGGTGCGCTGACGCTGGCGAGTCTTGGCCTAATGGCCCGATTACTGCTGGCGATCGACCCGGAACGAGAGGCGCCCACGGCCGAGTCGACCGCGGAACGGCTGGACGAAACGTAAGCGAGGCGACGGTCCCAGTACGACCGCGCAATTGCCCGCGACCTACGACTGGAGAGCGCTGCCTCGAACGTGGCGTCCGAGGAAGACCACCACGGCCGCGGCAACGGCGGGCGAGACGACTGACCGTACCCCCGGCGCGTTAACGTAGCTGAGACCGACACGTGATCACGGCCAGCGTGGCGCCGACGTACGCCCGCCCCGACGGGTCGGCAGTCGCGCTCATCAGACGACGTCTGAGTCCGACTTGTCGTCACCGGCGTCCGGGACGTTCGCGTCTGACCCGCCGCTCATCGGCGGCGCGAGGCCAAGCCGTCCCTCAACGAATGCGGCAACGTCGGCGGCGAAGGCCTCGACCTCCGCCCAGTCGGTGTACGCGACGTCGCCCGACGGCTCGACGCGGTCGGATGCATCCGGCGGCCCCTGCTTTACGATCTGTTTAATCAGCAATCGCTTGAGGAAGCTATACTCTGAGTAGCGCAGGGCACCGCCGAACTGGCCGATCCGGTCGGGATGCCAGCCGGTGTCTTCGATGAACGCCTCGACGTAGTCCGCGGCCGCGGCTCTGCCCTCCTCGTTTGCGGACGACAGCGACAATTGGAAGAACGCGGTCGGCATCGCCGCGAGCGCTTCCTGGTGCTGCCTGACGAACTCCCGGATCCCACGTTGGTGCTCGCCGGCGTGGACCGACGCGCCGACCACCACCGCGTCGTAGTCGTCGACGGAGACGTCGCCGTCCTTGTCTGCGTTGACCACCGCGGCGTCGTGACCGCGCTCGTCGAGCGTCGTGACGATGCGGTCGGCCACCTTCGCAGTCTGTCCTTCACCGGTGCCGTGGAGTACGAGGAAGGATGCCATATTCGAGTATCCCTTGACCTACGTTTTCTGTAGCAATAAAGCACGGCTTGGTCGTCGCATATGACACCTTGTCCGAGATCCGGAGCCCGTCGCCACTCTGGGAGATTCACCGTCGGGCTATCGGTGTCTCGGCCGGGGAGACATCAGAGTATCACGGTCACCGCCGCGGTCGCATCGTCCTCGCTCTCCGCGCCCAAACGCGTAGTGGCGGACGACCGCGTGACGGAGCACTTGGTTCCTATCGCCTTCCTCCTTCCAACCCGAACGCATGGGCCACTGGCGAGACGACTACGTCCACTCTCGTCACTGCTCCAGATTTGCTGCCGACCCATTGTGACAGTGCACTCGGCCTCAACAAGCACGATCTCTCGCCGTCGCGACGTTCGTACGCGCCAAGCCCCGTCCGTGCACTGCGGCCCGAACGCTACCTCAATGTCCGACCTTGACGTGTGCAGGCGAACAACGACCGCGACGGGCGCGACGTAGTGAACCCGGCCGTCGCAATCTCACAATAGACCGTCTTGCCGTCCTGAGTGCACGAACCGAATTGCTGGCCCCTATTGCTCCAAACAGTCACTGCACCAGAAAGATCTGACTGAATCAATTGAGGAGTCATTCTCTTTGCTCAACTTCTCTAACCGCTATTTTAGCTCAGAATCAGAGCCACTAGCTCAGTTAACCTCATCGCTTGCATCTTTACTCAATACCAGTACCGGCGTTCTAACTTAACGTATCACGGAATCCTTTCCACTGGGGAGGGAGAGATAGCTTCTAATGAAAGAGGGATATCTCGTTGATGAGCCCTCCTCTGAGAAATACTTACCAGCCAGCAGTGGGGCAAACCTCCTGCTGCATAATTCTATTTACCGGAAGATCTCCTTACTCCAGATCCAGAAATTCAGGCCAGAACAATCCAATCAATGTGGCCTTGCCTCCGCTTTCGCTAGACTGCTATTCGCACATATTGATTTTCCAACTATATAACTCGGGTTCAAATAATAGTACTTCCATCATATTTATTCCAATAATTATAGTCACGCCCTCGTTGCGGAATTAGGTGAAATGGTATTAGATGACGTGGTGTGTGAATGTTCTGAATGCGGAAGAATAGTAAACTGCACAGTCAATACGCGATGTCCAGAGTGCCAAACAGTTCTTCCAGAACTGTGTTAGGTGTCGCTCGAGAGGGGATTTTCTTCATCCGAAACAAGAGTATATGCTTTGTCCGTCACTTCTACTGCCTCGATCACTGCTTCAGCTAACTGCGGTTCGTCTTTAAGATCAACTGTCTCGAGAATCCTCTCGAGTTGTACATACGCGTTTGCAAGCCAGACCGCTTTGTTCTCTTGTAACGCCGCCGCGGAGCGATGTTGTGCCTCACTAGCCATGCCACCTCATTGTCTGTGATTGGGGTTAGTAATGGAGCTTTTACTAAAAAGAGAAATTCTAAATCGATAGGACAGGATCGCAACGATAGCAGTGAGTACGAATCCGCAGTTCTATTTCCCGAACTACAGCGATGATGGAGCCGAGAATTCATCATTTCCACAAATGCAGGCACCGTCAGTCCCTACAGGCCGTAGTTCACTATCATCAGTAGATTGGACGAGATAGATCGATCCACACTCTGTACATTTGCCGAACGTTTCCGGTTCACCACCTGATTTTGGCCTACTCATCACCCCGTCACTACTCTCCGCGCTTACATAGCCACTCAATATCGTTGCTGCCGGTTTCAATCCGTTTCATTGGTCAAACCGGTGAAATTGGAGTCTACTCTTAGTCGCAGTCCCGATGAAGTCCGACCTCCGCCGTAACAACGTTTGGACGCGACGATCGTACCCGCCGAGGTCCGACGACGCGCTCGGCTTCTACGACGAGTTCTTGAACTTATTTCTGTGTGGCAACTCCATGCACGCCTCGACGAACACCTGCTAGATACAGTACATGTAACTATAGGATATAGTGAGTTTCGGGATGAATAGGCCGCCAGCCATGCTTCGACTGGCGGCAACTACGTTGGATCGGTTACGGCACTTGGTTGTCCATGAAGTGCGGGTGTCCAAGCTAGTGGTTGTTGCGACCACGACTGCGTGGCAACAACAGTGGGGTCTCCCCCACAGGGGATGGTTAGGTAAATCATGGCATGTAAATCCCATCGTGAGTAGAACGAGATATTCAGAAGGCAGGTATTTCGCCACCAAGGAGTCTATTGTCGACGAACTCGGCTAAGGGGGTGTGGGTGGGGTGAACGACAGTCCTAAATTGGAGTTGAAGCCCTCGAATAGGACGTCGCCCACCTTGTCATGAAAACGCCCAACAATTATAGATTCTGAAACAGGAAATCCCCAACCACTTCTTCTGGCCTCATTTTGGAGCCGCCTGAATTCGGCAGTCACACTGCAACGCAGCTCGCATTGTCCCTCTAGAAGCGCGTCGTGCAGTTGCAGATCGATCACGACGTTCCCGAGCATCAGCCCGAACGCGCCGGGCCGCAGTGTCGGGAAAGACAGATCGAGTACAGGGCATCGACGATGTGCGAACCCAAGAGCGATCTATTGACCGACCAGAAATTGGCGAGTAGACTCTCCCCGAGCTCACCCATCGTGACTGACTGTGGAACGTAAACATCATGCCGTTCCCAGAGTCCGTCTGTACGCATCGGGACGGTTGACGAGGCCGCCCCGAGTTCGAGTTCCGTCCGAACGGTCTCGCCCCACGGGATCACCTCGTCCGCGGGCGTTCAGAGCGCGACTGAGTCAGCTCCAAGCGTCGGGCCCTCCCCCGGCCGTCGTGAGCGTCGCGGTCGCCGTGAGCGGCAGCTCAGGCGGCTTCGTCGCTTTCCAGAACGCTCGGTCGCGGCGGTCACCAGTACGCCGGGTCTCTTCCAGAAGTGGTTCGGCATCGCCGTCGAAGGGGAGTTGGATCTCAACCGAGGTATGATCCATAGCCAGCAGTCAATTGTTTCGTTAATATCAGCGGATATGGTTTAAGAAGTAACGCTGACATCCGCTACGAACTCAAAACTCCACTTTCGATCGTGGAATAGCGAGACCCGACTGGAACAGCGCCGGCGAGCCGTCGTGGAGATACTTCGGGAGCGCTGTTACGCGGTCGCCGCGCTGGCGAAGCGCCGCCTCGTACCGACGTTCCACGGACGCGCCGGTCTCATCGTTTCGGTAGCGAACGTAGATCGCTGCGGACTCGGCAACGTTGACGGAGTTCCCGGACTCAGGGAGGACATGCTCGTAGCGTTCGAGACACGCCCTGTCAGGCGTAAACAGCAGTTCGTCCGCGTCGGGGACGGCGTCGCGACCGGCGTCAAGCCATGACTGAGGGACATCGAAGCGCCTGCTAGCGATTCTGTCGGTGGACTTTTTACGTGTGCTCTGTGAGGTACTCATGGTCGTTGCCAGACCAAACGGGTCGCTGCTGGAACAGCGGCCTGGGACTTTCTCCCGGACAAACTACCGGCGTCAGTCTACTCTAGATCACGGTATCCAGTCACTTATTACCATCTATGTATATTATAAATAAGGTATTTTCTGATAGCCTGTATTCCGTATCTACGCTGCTTTATCGGCGTTCATCGGCAGATACACCCAATCAAGTATTCATGTAAACTATATTATATTTTTGCTTCGATCCCCCTGCTACTGATCCCCTGCTTTTGCCATTCGTTTCATTCAGCCGATAGTGGAACGAACAGACTACCTTTACAGATCGCGAGAAGTTTCTCAGCCTCGGCTTTAAGTGCTTCTCGCGATAAGGGTTCGTAGTGAAGGATTCTGTGGGAGACTACGCCTCGCCGAGCGCCTGTAGAACGATGTCGGTCCCTCGCATCAATCGGTGTTTGAGATAGCTTCCTTCGCTCTTACCGCCCCCAGTATGGCGTGATTCCGTCACACCGAGGAACGACTGCTCTTTGAGTAGCCGGTAGACGCGGTCCTGGCTCAGTGGATCACTCCCAGCGTTCGCGGCGATATCGCGATAGACGCTGTAGATCTCGCCGGTCGCGAAGGCGTCGCCCTGCCGGTTCTCGGTCAGTTGTGCCAACGCTCGAAGGAGATACTTGACGTGTGGCGTCGACCCAGAGACGAGTTCCTGGAACCGCTGTACCTCGGCTTTCTGCTGGCCACGCTCAACGTGGTCCTCAGTCACGCGGTCGTCGTTCTCCCGTTCGGCGAGCTCGCCAGCTTTCTGGAGGATGTTGATCGCTTTGCGGGCGTCGCCGTGCTCACGAGCAGCCAACGCTGCAACCTTCGGAATTACGGCGTCCTCAAGAACGCCCTCCTTGAACGCGTCGCGACGATTTTCGAGGATCGTGCGGAGTTGGCCGGCGTCGTAGGGCTGGAAGATGATGTCCTCGTCCTGGAGGCTAGAGTCGATTCGTTCGCTCAGGCGGTCACGGAACTCGATCTTGTTACTGATGGAGATGACGCCGAGGTAGCAGTCCGTCTTCCCCGTTTCCTCTGCACGCGAGAGTTGCATCAGGACCTCCTCGTCGCGGAGGATGTCGATCTCGTCGAGCAGGATGATGCAGGTATCGCGAGACTCGAGTAAGTCCCAGAG
This sequence comes from Halostella limicola, assembly GCF_003675875.1. Taxonomy (NCBI): domain Archaea; kingdom Methanobacteriati; phylum Methanobacteriota; class Halobacteria; order Halobacteriales; family Natronoarchaeaceae; genus Halostella; species Halostella limicola. The sequence goes on from NZ_RCDI01000004.1 coordinate 228,350, forward strand.
ATAGCGGTAGTACTCGTTCGCCCCGATCCCCTGCTGTGGGATGTCGGGTGCGCCGTCGGTTTCTTCGGCGAGCTGTGTCGTTATCTCGCGTGCGACGCGTGTCTCCGTGTCGGCATCGGAGCAGTCAATGTAGACGTGAGAGAAGGCGACGTCGTTCTGGGCGGCAATCTGGCTGGCGCGTTGCGTGACGTGTCTCGCGACGAGGCTCTTCCCGGTCCCGGTTTTCCCGTAGATAACGACGTTCGATGGTGGGCCACCGTCCGTTGCGGGACCGAGTGCCTGGCCGACGCTTTTGAGTTCCTTGTCGCGGCCGACGATCCGGTCTCGATCAGGGACGTGACCAACGCGGAGGAGTTCGCGGCGGGCGAAGATATCCCCCGTCGCGAACAAATCGTCGTCGGAGAACTCCGAGAGATCACGATCGGGCATGGCTAACTCGTCTCGTCGGGGGAGTATAAATATACGGGACCCGATACCGAGTGAAAACGTTCGTCAGACGAGTGTGAGCGGTGCTACGGTCGTTATAGCAGTAAAGACGGTGGTGACACACACCCCTGGCACCGAGTGAAAACCGAATAGGTGTCGCCACAATCACTGTTCAGAGAAATATCCCGCACATAAAGCCGCGCAGCAATAACTTCGATTTCAGCTGTAGTCTGCTGTAGCGGTGTTCTCACTAGCTATTGTGTATGTATGTATTGCTTGTACACCTAGCTATATTATAACGCGAAGTAAGTGGCAGCTCGGGTTGTCCCGATGAACGTTGCCGTCCCGTTCAGTTGACTCCTCTCACGCGTGAATTTGGTCGCTGGACGTGTTTCCGTTTTCACTCGTTGTCGGGGGTGTGTGGGCTCCGGATTTTCAATCGTTGCCTGGGGTGTCCGTGGATTGCTTTTCGATGTCTGATGAGCCTCAGACGTACGTTTTTCACTCGTTGCGAGGGGTGTGTGGTCTTCTCTGTTCACTCGTTGCACGGGGAGTCTCCCGTATCCTATCAACGTTCGGTACATCGATTTCTACTTTCACGGGGCTTGGTGTACCTATTAACGCCACCGGGCAGTAGTGGCGAGATGACATGATCACTAATCCGGAGGTTTTTGATCGGGACCACGTGCCCAATCTCGTCTGTCGAGAGGAGGAACTCACCGTCCTCGAGAACGCATTGCGACCGGTAACAAATGGGGATCCAGCGGAAGATGTGCTCTTACACGGTCCGTTCCGGAAGCTGGAGGGGATGCTCCGACTGGCGGAGGCGAGCGCGCGAAGGCGCTCGTGATGAAGTCGATGACACAGGTCGGAATCGACCTTGAAACCGGCGAGTTCGAGCCGACATCGTAGAGACTGGAGCGAGCAAGTCGTCACAGGACATCAGAAAAACGATTGGGAGCCTCATTACCGAGATCGGGGCGGAGGCCGAGTATGGCGCACCGATCAACAAGGTCCTCAAACGTGCAGCAGAGGAACACGGTCTCGACAAGAACAAGGCTGACCACGAGATCCAGAAACTGAAGTCGAAAGGCGAGATCTACGAACCCCGGAAGGACGGGAACTTGCGGCTTACGGAGAACCGACTAGGTTAGGAAGAATATCTCTTCTTTACCTGTATCTAGCCCATAGAATCTACTGTCACTGAACATAGATGATCAAATACAATAATTGAAACCAAGTAGTTAGTCAGAAATCTCTTTTTCAAATGGAGGCATAGCGGTATTCGACTCATTTGCATCACAGATCAGGCATGAACCATCCCCACGAATGAATACATTCCATTTGCTAATACTGAAACTCACTATCTGTCTCCCCTCTCTGCGCCCTCCTTTTTTACCAAACAGGTCTTCAACAGCCTCAATATCGACACTGTCATAGAGTGGGGGGAGATCTAATGGATCAGTCCCTTCGACTTTAGCTAAGGCATCTACAATTTCTACAACCGGATCATCCCGTTTTGGGTCGAATTTCCTTTTATGAACGGGGGAACAATCACATGTAACCGTCATCTCTTTAACAGCCATAACCCCTTATCCACTGCTCGGTTACTTAAACTCTTATCAAGTTGAAACTTACACGGTAAGTAGATTCAGATACTAGTCTATTGTGGAAATTGATCATATTACTGTGGGTGAGCTAATTTTATGTACATAGAATCAGACACTACTGTTAAATCACATCGGGAAGAATGAAGTTCCCCTAAAATATTCCATAATCATAATGAGTGAATATATCGAGTGCATTTCATGTGGTTTCGTTCTCTTTACGAAGAGAGGTACAACACCTGAGCCAAAAAGCCATGATTCCTGTCCGAGATGTAATGGAGAAGATTTCAAATTTGTCGAGCGAAAGTCCCTCTGAGAACTCCAATTGTTCTTCTACTCTTCTATACTCCACACCTTCGCGTTCTCCATTTGTTCGGACTCGACGCGTTCGGCATCAACGAGTTTCCCCTAATCGATAATGCGCTGTCGATCGGTCACATCCGACCGCGTCGGCAACGTTGGATTCGCGGAGGACCGCGAGATAGCTGAGCCTGCGCCGATGGCCGTCCAACTCGGCGACCAGGCCCTGACGGACGAGGGGTAATTCCTGAAGCCCTTCTCAGCTCCGTATTTCCGAAGGAGTCGACCGAGACGATGCGATTTTCATCGGGAGACCGACAGTGAATGTGAATATGCAACCAATTCGCAATTACCGGTATCCGTCCGGCGGGTGAACATCGGAGTCGGGCGGCTGGGAGGAGCTGGGGTGGCCTGTCCGTTGTTTCGACTCAGCCCCCGCGACGAATTCGGTGATCTACGACCATGACAAGCTACGACGAATGGACGCAAACACAGAACCGCGCGACGGTATCGGTCGACGGCAACGAGATAGAGGTCGCGTACCACGACGAGGGGTCCGGCGACCCCGTCCTCTTCCTCCACGGGATCCCGACGAACTCGTACCTCTGGCGGGACGTAATCGGACCGATCGCCGAGGAACGGCGCGTCATCGTCCCCGACATGATCGGGTACGGCAACTCCTCGATGTACGACGGGTTCGACCGCTCGCTGCGGGCCCAGGAGGAGGCGATCGAGGGGCTCCTTGAGCACCTCGGTATCGACCGGCTCTCCCTGGTCGGACACGACCTGGGCGGCGGCGTCCTGCTCCGCTACGCCGTCCACCATCCGGACGCCGTCGAGAAGCTCGTGCTGTCGAACTCGGTGGCCTACGATTCCTGGCCGATCGATACCGTAACCGAACTCGGTCTCCCAGAGACCGCCCGGGAGAACGACGTCGAGGACCTCCAGGAGATGCTGGACGGCCTGTTCCGACAGACGCTGTCCGGCGAGGCCAACGAGGAGTTCCTCGAGGGGATGAAGACGCCGTGGAACTCCGAAGAGGGCATCACGTCGCTGGTGCGGAACGCGGCCGGGACCAACACGAGTCACACGACGGAGATCGACCCGAGCGAGGTGACTGCCGAGACGCTGCTGCTGTGGGGCGCCGACGACGAGTTCCAGAACGTCGAGTGGGCCGAACGGCTCGAAGACGACATCGACGGCGCCGAGCTGGTCGGCCTTGACGACGCAACCCACTGGGTCATGGAAGACCGGCCCGAGGCGTACCGGGAGCAGCTCGCCGAGTACCTCCTCGCCTGATACCGTCCCAGCTACCACCATAGCACCGTCCAGCAGCTCTACGAACTTGACGCCGGGGGATAGTAAACCAGCTCGAAACGGAGCAATGACAGGAGAAGCTGAGCCCTCTTTAGAATGGATTCAACGCCGTTCGAAATATTATCGATACCGGTACTCTATCCGGATCGCGGCCGATGGGTAGCATATGAACCACCAAACGTGGTCCGAGGACCAGACGGAGACAACGGTCACCGTCGACGACCACGACTTGTCGCTCACGTACCGCGACGCGGGCGAGGGAGCACCTATCCTATTTCTGCACGGTATTCCGACGTGGTCGTTCCTCTGGCGACAGATTGCACCCCCGTTGGCGGGTGAGTACCGGACGATCGTCCCGGATCTCGTCGGTTACGGCAACAGCGACCGGCGGGATACCTTCGACCGCTCGATCCGAGCACAAGAGCAGGCCATCGCCGATCTCGTGGACCAACTGGGTCTCGACGAGTTCCACGTCGTCGGTCACGACATCGGAGGTGGCGTCGCCCTTCGGTACGCCGCCCACACGGACGGCCGGGTCGACAAACTGGTCCTCTCGAACGCGACGGCATACGGCTCCTGGCCGGTCGAGTACATCACCTCGCTTGGCCTCCCGCGTACGATCGAGATGGATACCGACACGTTCCGCGAGCGTCTCGACAGTGCGTTTATCGATGGGCTCGAACGGGCCGAACCGGAATCAGAGTGGGTTGACGGGATGATTGAACCGTGGGTCCGAGAGGACGGTCAACGCGCGTTCGCTCGCGCCGCCGTCGCGACGAACACAAACCACACGACAGAAATCGACTACGAGACAATCGATGCCGACTTGCTTTGTCTGTGGGGAGGAGAAGACACGGAGCAACCCGTGGAGGACGGCGACAGACTGGCCGAGGACATCGGTGGAGAAGTCATCGCACTCGACGACGCGGGTCACTGGGTGACCGAGGACCGGCCGGAAGCCTACTGCGACCACCTCGAAGCGTTCCTCACTGAGAAGTAACGGTTGGGATAACCGCATATGTTCACAGGGTGTATTAGCTCGGGAGTCACACTGGTCTAGTTACAGCTCCTCGACTAGGCGACGGCGAAACGGCTCCTACTTGGTGCAGTCCCGGCGGTCGTCGCGGGAGCGTTCGCGGCGCACTTCGTCGACCCGTAACTCCTGAAGGCCGGGTTGGGGATCGGGCTGCTGGCGCTAGGCGGCTTTCTCGTCTACTACGATCCGCCCGAAGCGTGTGTCCCGGGCGAGGCCAAGGGCGAGTTTCTGGCGGAAAACATCGCCCGCCGCGGCTAGACAGTAATCACTCCCGTTCGGGAAGGATCGGATCGCCGACCCGAACACCCATCGGAGGCGGCCCCGACGAGTCTCGCCCTCGAGCGTAGCCGACGTACAGGGCGCTGTTGATGAGCCCGATGTGACTGAAGGCCTGCGGGTAGTTCCCGAGGTACGCACCGGTCTCCGGGTCGAGTTCTTCGGCCACAAGATCGAGTGAATTTACGTAGTCGGCCAGCGCCTCTAAGCGCTCTCGGGCGTCGTCGACGCGCCCGCTGAGCGCGAGGACGTCGATCAGCCAGCATGAACACAGGACGAACGCTCCCTCCGATCCCGGCAGTCCGTCGTCGCCGTCGTAGCGATGGACGAGCACCTCGTCGTGGACGAGTCGGTCCTCGGTGGCCTCGATCGTTCCCTGTACTCGCTCATCGTCGAACGGGAGGAAGCCGACGATCGGCAACAGGAGCCCCGTCGCGTCGAGCGTGTCGGACCCGTAGGACTGGACGAACGCGCCCAGGTCCTCGTCGTAGCTCTTCTCCAGGACCTCTGACCGGATCTCCTCGCGCGTCCCTCGCCAGGTCTCGACTGGTGCGTCGCGGTCGGACTCGGTTGCGATGGTGATCCCGCGGTCAAGGGCGACCCAGCACATGACCTTTGAGTAGACGAAGTGCTCGTCTCCGCCCCGGACCTCCCAGATGCCAGCGTTCGCGCTCTGGACTGAGGATGCCGCCACCAGCCTCCCTGCGGAATGCGCGGACATCGCCACTGGTAACGAGTACATCTTGGTCAGTCACGTCGGGCGCGGCCGTTCCCTCACTCGGGAGATGAGCCTGCCAGTTCGTCTCGCCGGTCCCAGCGCCGATTTCGTGGAGGTCACCAGCGACGACGTAGACCACACCGTCGGCGACCGCGGCGGCCGCTCGACTGTGAAGATCGCGTCGCCAGCGGATAGCACCTGTCCGTTCGACTGCGACGGTCTCTTGCCAGCCCGTCTGGATAACGAGGTCGTCGTCGACGACCGAAGCGGCGTACGGTGTATCGACGGCGACGCGCCACTGCTCTTCCCCCGTATTCAGAGCGAGTTTTACGAGCGCGTCCCGGTCTGGGACGTACACGCCGTGGTCGGCGACGGCAGGTGCGACCTGCGTCGCGGTGGAGTCGCCGAGGTTGTACGCATCGTAGCTGAGCGGGTCAAGGGGCTGCCGCCAGCGTTCAGTGCCGTCGGAAGTGAGCCTGACGCATGCAGTCGCACTGCGGGCGTACACATCGCCTGCGGCCACGGTGACACCGTACGTTCGGCCGTCACCCACACGCCATGTGTCGACCACGTCGCCGTCAGCGAGCGACAGGACTGTCACCGACGCGGGTGTCGGCTCGGGTGTATCACTCGTCCCCACGACTCGCGTGGGGACGTAGAGACGACTTCGGTCCGGATCGAGGGCTGGTGTTCCAGAGACTTCAGTATCGAGGCGTCGTGACCACCGCTCAGTGCCGTCGGTCATGACCGCTACGACCTGTTTGTCCGTCGCGAAGTACGCGACGCCCTCGTGGACGACAGGCGGTACGTACGTCCATCTACTCGGGAAAAAGACGTCGTGCTCGTCGGATTTGGGAACACCACCGTTGACGCGATTCGTGTTCGTCGGGCTGTTGCCGTAGGAGTACCAGTTGCCGTCGTGAAACGGTGCTGGGTCCGTGTTGTTGGTCAGAGCGTTACAGCCAGGGAGGGTACTCGTTGCTGCGGTCCCGATGGTCGCGAGGGCTGCACGACGCGTCGATCGATGCTGCGACGAAGGTGAACAAGACGATTGAGGCAACGATAGATCCGACTGTCTGGAGGGCGGATCAGCGGGGGCCATTGATCGCTGGGTTTGAGTGGTCGTGAAAAGTACCTTGTGTCCCACTGATACTCAACGAATTCTTTCGCTGATTTCAGGGTTTACCTGTTACTACACTATTAAGTACACGAGAAATGCACTTTCGACAGGTGACAGCCTATTGCAGTATCTTACATCGCTGTAATCAGGGTGTCGCCAACTTCAGCCCACAATCCGGGGCATCTCTGGTGCCGACTGACTCCACCCACAATCGGCATCAGGACTTTTGACGAATGTATATCTCATTAGACTGTCTTCTGTTCGATGTACAAGAGATGTTATTGCTGTTTTGTAGCTCTGCTTAGTTCGCACCCGTATCCAGTACACCGTGAAGGAACCTGTACAAAGTATATAGGGACTGAGTGAAAGAAAGGTGACAACATGAGCGACGAGACTCGAATGACGACAGAACGATTCTTTGGCGGGGTAGGCCAACGACTCGAGAACCTTCATGTGACACTGCAGTACGTCTCAGAGCACGACCCAACCGAGGACGACCTCAAGGAATGGATATTGGAGAACACCACGGCTGGGGAAGGATCCACAGTACGGCGGAATATAGCATTCCTCGACTCCATTGATCTACTCGAAGTCATAGAGGACAACGTAGAGTGCACGAATAAAGGCGAGATATACTGGAGTCGCCAAGAACCGCTTGTAATGTACGCGGGGTTAGAGAAAGGTGTAGATGGGTTCAGGGAGATCGTGAGATCCATCGCTGCTGGAAAGCGGTCACTTGAAGCGATTCAACACAACCTCCAAGAAGCGTTCCCAGATTACGAATTGCCGGAGGGAGTCGTTACTGGGCACCTTGATTGGTTGAAGTCGTTGGACCTCGTTACGGAAGAGAACAACAAGTACTGGATTGATATTGAGGGGGGAGAGTTCGAGGTCGGTGAACAGTACAATCGATGGTTCCTCCACGATGTGTTGAAAGGGGAGCGCTACAAGGGAATTGCTACACCAAGTGAATTGCCGTTGGTATTGTTGTTCACCGGAGACTCGGGCAGTGTCTACGGTTACGAGGATGTTTTCCTCGACGACGATTCATTCCTCTATACCGGTGAGGGAACGGAGGGGGACATGACGATGGACGACGGGAACGAGGCGATCCGTGACCACAAGGAGAACGGAGAAGCTTTGCACTTATTCGAGGACACGGATATGCCGTGGATGGTGACGTATCTTGGTGAGTATGAATATATCTCGCATAAGACGGATACACTTCCCGATGAGAATGGTAAAGACCGCGACGCGTTCCGGTTCCGATTAGCACCTGTCGGTGGAACGAAGATTGAGGGAGAGACGCCGAGTTCACTTTCAGACGAAGAGCTTTACGAGAAAGCTAAGCAGAGCACACCGTCATCATCCAGTGGGGCTTCGTCAGGTGGATCAGGTAGTGGCCGATCCTATCCTCGGTCACAATATGTCCGTGAGTATGCTCTTCGAATGGCGAACGGAGTCTGTCAAGGTTGTGGTGTAGATGCACCATTCATTGCTAAGAACGGTGATCCATACCTCGAAGTGCATCATCTAACACGACGAAGTGACGGCGGTGCTGATTCTCCTGAAAACGTCATTGCACTGTGTCCCAATTGCCATCGCCGCGTCCATGAGGGTCGTGACGGTGCCGACTTCAACCAATCGCTCAAACAGTAAGACAAGAATGGCACTCTAATTAGGGGTTGTACTTAGCGATTCGACACCGATCCGATGAGCAATACTCGCCCTATATGAATCGCCTCCTTCTTTCAGTCTCTAATATCGAGAATTAACTGAGTATGAGAGTTGCGAATGTACCACCGTGTTTCTACTAGTTCGGATTGATGTACACAGTGTCGTGCTGAATACAGTGCGCGTATCTCGCAAGATATGGCCCAAAGCTTGCTACTGGAATCCTTCAATACATAGGATGAATTAGGATAGAAGTACGTTCGATTTGGCATGGACGAGCGAAACAGGCGATAGGTACGTTGCATGCCTATTAGCCTGTGTGTGCTTTACTCTCGCCACGAGTATGGAGCCAGAGTGTTAGCGTCCCAGTTATCACGACCATGCCTGCATTTACGACGAGTAAGAGTAGGCCGCCACTGGCCTGAGCAGGCGCTCGTGACAGTAATGTTATTCCCCCAGCAGCTGCGGCCGGGACGAGTGCGAGGGCAGCGACGACGCCGACCAGCGTGTCTGTCCGTTCTTCGTCGGTCGCTATCCCCGCCGCGATACCTGCCGCGGCAGCGGCAAGGACGCTGTACCAGCCGGCAGTAATGCGTTCCTCAAGTAGTGGTTTCTCGATGAGGTTCTCCGCAGGTGGGAGAACTCCTGTCATGTTCAGTATTACCGTCGTTACCATCGCCCCAGCAGTCGCAGCCAAAAGACCGCCGAACGCGACCAAGCCCCCGTATCCGGCTCGCTTCAACCGGTTGGCAGCAATGCCAGCGGAAACGAGTTCCAATGGCGTCAATGCCGGGGCAATGACCATTGCGCCGATGAGGATTGGAATCGAGTTGGTTAGGAGAGCCACGCCAGCAAGCACACCGGACATCGTCATCAAAACAAGATACGACGTATCAAGCCCGACCTGTTCGTAGAGGTTCTCGCACTTTTCGCTGAGTGAGGCTTGGGGACACACATCGAAGAAACACGGGTGTGTCGGTTGAATCAATTGCGACTATGCGAGAGTGTCTAATAGTGGATCTCCTTCCGTAATGTTACGCTCTTGTTCGCCCCATCTATCCTCTGTATTCACCCCGACCTTATTGACAGGGATTGGAAATTTTGCTGACAGACGTGTTCGATAGATCCTCTGTATATACCAGTTCTCCCTATCAAGCTGGAGATGATTAGTTGCCGATAGAGCACTCTTACTCTATCCGATTCTGTGCTGAGAGTCAGACACCAGCTTGATCTTCTCTGCAAGCTCATTGAGAATGGACTCGCGGTGAATAACCTGTTTAGTAGCCTTGCGAATGTACTAGCGTGTTTCTACCAGTTCGGATTGATGTACACAGTGTCGTGCTGAATACAGTGCGCGTATGCGGCACTCACACTGGATGGAGAGTAAGGACGGGTCCAGTTTCCTGTTCAGCAGATAACGCGCTGAATATCAAGCGCTGTCGCCCGCCGGACCACCGCATCGACCGGGTCAGCGGTAGCTGAGAGGTTGTCCAAGTCGCCGTCAAGCACCAAAAACGCGGCCCGTCGATCTGGTTCGATGACACCACAATCGAGGTCGACTGCCCCGGCTCCTGCGGTCGTGGCCATGCGGAGCACCATTCGCGAGGGAAGGTCGAACGTCTTCGCGGTATATTCCATCTCCCGTAATATCGACGGCACGTTCAGCATCACGTTATCCGTCCCGAGCGCGACATCGGTGTACTCAAGCAGGGTCTCGATGGGGGGCCGACCAACCCCGAGGACACGGTTTGCGCGGGGACAGACCGATAGGAATTCCCTGGTCGGCGACTCGTTCAAGGTGATTGGCTTCGGCGTGGACCATATGTACCAGTAGATCTGGCTCCAAATCCAGAGCCGGATGGATATCGGTGGCGTCCGGCTCGCCGGCGTGGATAGCGAAAGGAACCCCGCGTTCTCTGGTGGTCGCCCGTCGGGCAGCGAAGTCGTCGTCGGTCGCACCACTGGCACCGAACCCATCAGCAACGTCCAGAACTGCAGAGTCATCGCTCCCGAACACGAAGGGCTCGATGTCAAGGCCCTCGGCGGCCTCGCGTAGCGCTCGGCTGCCCTCGACACCGAATTCCCGGAAGTCCAGAAATCCTGCGGTGCCGGTTCGTTCCATGAAACGGAGTGTACAGTGCATCTCGTCGACCATCGTCTCGCGGTCCGCAGCCGCCAGTCGCCGGTGTTTCAGGCTGTTCGGCGGCACCACCGCCTTTTCCAAGCCCAGTCCGACGGCGGCCTCCTTGGCGACTGAGTCACCGACGTGGGTGTGCGCGTTTACGAACGCCGGCAGGATGATACAGCTCGAAGTACCTTCACGCTCGGGTGTTTCCTCGACGGCTGTGAAACGACCGTCTTCTACGACAACTCGGCCGTAAATCGGTTCGAACGACCGGCCGGCGAGGACGATTCCCTCGATCTCCTCCATAGGATGACGAGGAGTCGAACCCCAAGACCTGCGGCGGCCGCTTGAACTCGGGCTCGGGCTTTTCTGCCTGGCCGTCAAGCACGCCCAGAAGACGGAGTACATCTTCCTCACCGAGACGGGCTTCGTCGAAGACGACGTTCAACAGCCCCATCCGCTCCGACTGGGGACCAATCGGCATCGCGGACGAGGTACTCGAAACTCGTCTCTACCGCGGGAAGAAGATCGACGTCTGCCTCGCCGACGAGGTACCGGTCGAAGTTCCCGACGTAGCACTGGAAGCGTCTGCGGGGGTGCTCGCGTAGATGCCGTCCTATCTGAACTGCGGCGCCCACGTCACCGAACAGTTCGCGCGCGTACTCGGAGACAACGAGGACGACGTTCACGCCTGCCCCGAGTGCACGACACAGACCGATATCTACCGCGGCGCGGCCGCCCACGAAGACTTCGAAGCGCGCGTTCAGGCCGGCCACCCTACCCGGACGGGAGGTGACACATAGATGGCCCGCGAAACCGTCGTCCGCGAGCTCAAGAACGCCGACCCCCGGGAACACGTCTCGGCGATCCTCGCGTACGTCGACGGCACCCTGCACGAGCAGCACCTCACCTACACCGACTGGGCGCGGATGCTCACCGCCACGGAAGGCCGCGTCGGCATCCAGTTCGTCGACGTCGAGGATGGTGACTACCGCTCTTGGATCGTCCGCTACGGCCCCGCCGACCGAGACGGTCTCCTCGAAGCGCATGCGATCCACAAGGAAAAACGCGGGACAGTCGACCCGACGACGTTCGACACGCTTCTCGACCGCTTCCACGCCGAACCGATCGCGCTCGAACACGACCCGCTGTTCGAGACCGATGGCGACGAGCTGTCGATCGGCGACAGTTGGTTGACCGGTACGGGCTCGGAGGAGGTGGCCGACTGATGGCCGCCGAGTCACGCTGGCCGACGGCGACCTCGTACGTCCGGGTCGACGAGGACGGAGTCGAGGCTTGGACAACCGACAGCGCTCATCGTCGCGACCGGAGGTACGAACGATGACGGACGCGAAGGGCAACGGCAGCGTTTCGCCGGCGATCTTCCACGATGACACGGACGAGGCAACCGTCGAGGTGTCCGCCGAAGCAGCCGCCGTCGCCGCCCAGGAACTCGGCTTCACCATCGAGCGCACGGGTGGCCCAGAGACGAGCGCTCAGGAGGCGTGCTCACCGCTGGCGGCCGTCCGCCAGGCGGTGGCTGACAACGACGATCTCACCGCGTACGCCCGCGGGTTCATCCTCAACACGATCGACCGCGTCGGCGAAGAGCGCAAGGTCGAGATCTCGAACGCCGACCCGTTGACCAGCCGCATCTTCGATGCCCGCCGCGAGTTCGAGCAGGTGCTGGAGGACGGTGATGGCGATGAGTGAGCAGTCTACGAGCGCACTGGAACGGTTCGCCGTAGAGCGTGCTCTCTACGCTGCGTGGACGACCGAGTTCTGGGTCCCTGCTGATCCGGACTACGGGTACATCGACTACTTCGAAGCCGCGGCGGCACGAAACCGGGGCCCCTCTCCGGTTTCGAGGAACTTGCAGAAGACGCCGACGAACGCGGAATCATTCCCCAGACCGACAGCGACCAAGCAAAGCTCGTCACTGACGGTGGGATCGATAAGTGCAGTAGCGGTACTGAACGAAGTGTCTTCCCGAAATCAGTGTGGGAGTTGTATCACCGTCCCAACCCCGGTGTACACTCCCACAGATTCATCCATGGAGTCCAGCCGGATAAGGGGGAGGCTCGGTCAGCTAACACTCAGGGGATATCCAAATTCGTCCGATTACGCGGCATAGGGACTGATCGCGGTAAGGGTACTGAATGGATGCGAACTACCGGATTGTGGTTGGGCCAAATATCCGGTAGTCGCATCTATATTCAGGGCCTCCAGTCGGATAAGGGAGTACATTGCTCTAATCTCTGCCCTGAATTTAACAGAATTGGCCGATCATTACAACCGGGCACTTCTCATGCCGGAGGTGCCGACGATGCGTGACCAGACGGTCGCGATCGTCGTGCTCGCAGCGCTGACGATCGCCCTTGTTGGGATCGAGGAACACGGTGCGTTCAGCACGGCCGTTGCGGCGACCGGCGTTCTCGGGTCGGCAACGTGGGCCTGGATGGTCGCCGGACAGGAGGTGCCGCGATGAGCACCCACACCAGCGCCGCGTCGACGAGCGGCACTGTCCACCTGAACGCCCGCGTCCCGACGGATCTCCCCGACACGGAGCAGAAGTCGCTCTACAAGCACCAAGAACGCGTGTACCTCGTCGAACTCCACAAATTCGGCGACGTCGACGATACCGGCCGTGTCTGGAACCACCACTACGTGGCCGTCTACGCGACCATCACCGGCCAGCGCGCGATCCGGTTCCGCGTCGACGCGGACGAGACGCTCCGAGCCACGCGGCCAATCCACGAGCGCGGCGGCTCGATCGTCCCGTGGGGCGCACGTCTTCGCTCCCAGCGCCGGATTTTGGACCTCCACCTCGAGGACGGTGATACCCGATGAGCAGTACGACCGCTCCGTCACAGGGGATTGCCCTCGACGACGCCTATGCGAAGGTCGAGTTCATGCTCTGGACGGGCCTTGTGGCACTTGCCGTCACTGATGCGGTCACGACGGTCGTCGCGCTCTCGGACGGCTTCACGGAGTTCAACCTGGTCGTCGCGACGCTCGTCCACTACCTCGGCCCTTCCAGTGTGGTCATTGTGAAGCTGCTGTACATCGCCGCGGCCGGCGCTGTCTGGCGCCTCGTCGACGGAATGGGGCGGCTGTACGCCCTCGGCACTGCGACGTCTCTCTTGCTGTTCATCGTCGCAAACAATCTCGCTTGGTTGCTCGCGCTCGGAGGAGGACCCCATTGATGGCCTCACGCCAGCATTCCCGTCTCGAAGCGTCGCCGGCGACCGAACGCGCAACGGTCCGTATCCCACTGTTACTCCTTGACGAAATCGAGGCGGCCGTGGAAACTGGCGAGTACCCGAACCGGAGCGAGGCGATCCGCTTTGCACTGCAGAACGAGTTGACAGACGAAAGAAGTCGATAGAGGTGTGCTTCGGCCAGTCGCACGGTGCGCGGTACGCGGTTCAAGTCCGCGGACGGGTCCTGACCGCTCGCGAACTACGGTGGCGCCGTCACTGCCAACCAGACCACGACCGATGGCAACCAACAACGAGACTGCGACCGAGACCGCGACCGACTCGACGATAACCAACGGCGACCCGATCACGAAGTATCTCACGGGCTTCCAGAAGGACCTGCTGTACGTCGTCGCCGACCTCGGCTCGCCGCACGGCCTAGCGATCAAGGCAGAAATGGAGGACGACTACGAGCAGGAGATCCACCACGGGCGGCTGTATCCGAACCTCGACACGCTCGTCGACAAGGGCCTCATCGACAAGGGCGATCGCGACCGTCGGACGAACTACTACGAGCTCACGGCCCGTGGCCGCCGGGAGATCCGCGCGAACGAACAGTGGGGAACGGACCGCGTCGCGCACCTACTGGAGGACTAGCGGATGGATTCGTTCGCTACCCCGTCAGCCGACGCGATCTACCCCGACGTGCTGTTCGCGATCGCGCCGGCGAACACTTCGGGTCGCGGTGCAAGCATCGAGGACATCCACCGGCGCTTCCGGAAGTGCTACGGCCGAGATGTCGATCTGACAGCCATCGTCGAGGCCGTCGACAACGGCATCGAGGAGGGCTACATCACCGTCGAGAAGCATGGCTACCAGCTCACGATCGATGGCCTCGAATGCTCTGAGTCCCACCTCCGGTGGCTCGGCCATCAGTGGGACGATGTCGCGCCGTGGGAGGACGGCGACAAGGTCGTCGTCGAACGCCGCCAGGTCGCGTCCGACATCACTGGGACAATCGACGCATGATCGGTGTCCGTCGCGACCGCTGCGACCCAGCCCGAGGGCTTGCCTCCAAGTGGGGCCACGTGGGGGACCTAACGTATGCTCAAACGGCTCTACAACGCGATCCTCCGTGACCACCTTCCGCGAACGATCGGCGTCTACGCCGGTGTGCCGGCGCGCTCTGCGCGCCTGCTCGACGCGACAAAGGTCCACCCGCTGTACAAGCAGGGCCTCCTTGACGCTATCGAGGCGGAGGTCGACGATGGCGACACAGTCTGTCTGATCGGCTTTGGCCGCGGCATCTCGACGGTGTATGCGCTCCGCGCGGGAGCAGAGCTGGTCGTCGCCTTCGAGGGCTCCCGCGAGATGATTCGCCGTGGCTGGGAGACCTTGGAGATGCAGGGCCTTGGCGAGCGTGTCGAGGTCCGCCACGCGATCGTCGGGGATGCGGTCGACGTATATGGCTCCTGCGCTGGTGCAACCGTCGTCTCGCCGGCGGATCTGCCCGAGTGCGATGTCTTGGTGATGGACTGCGAGGGAGCCGAGATATCGATACTGGAGGGGCTTGCGACGCCGCCGTCGACGGGGATCGTCGAGACGCACCCACGCAAGGGAGCGCCGGCCGCGGACGTCAAGGCGCTGCTGAAGAGTTGCTACGCGTCCGTCACGAAGTACGAGTACCCCGCCGCTGAGGACGGGTCGGTTGCGCTCATTGCGACGGATCCAACCGGCATCCCAGACGGCGGCGTTCGACAGCAGCCGCGTGACGCCTACGAGCTAGGTGGACTGCCTCATGACGAAATCGACCAGCTACGTGAACACTCCAACTTCACGGAAACGACGAAACCATGAGCCAGATCAAGTACATCCACGTTATCGAGCAGGCGAACGGTGACCGCTTTGTCCGACCGGGAAACGAGAGGGCACGTTCCTCACCGTCCCGACGCCAGAGAACGAGCGCGAGGAGTACGAGCGGCACGTGTGGAAACGCGTCGTCTACTGGTAACTTCCAAACCCAATGCCGAAGTCGGAGTTCACCGACTGGTGGAAAACAAGGTCGCCGGCGTCTCGCCAATTCCGGAGGACCTCGAAGCGATGTGTCGCTCACCCGATTCGGAGGTAACCCTCGAAGCATGACCGCCGACACTGCCGACGGCGACCGCGTCGAGGTCGATCTCCCAGACACTGAAGTCCGCCAGTCGGAGTGCGCCCGCGAGGCCGATGCCGACCTGGACGAAGCGCTCACCGAGGCGATCGAGGCGGCCCGGCGCAGTGGGGACGAGTGGCTCGCGAGCATGCTCGAGTATCACCTCGGGTCGCACTACTACGAGTCGATGCTGGCAGGTGACGACTGATGAGCGGGACGACCCAGAACCCCCACTACGATGAACTCCAGCAGAAGAAACAGCAGGCCCTCGAAGAGGGTCGCCCGTGGACGGTGAGTGCTCAGCACACAGGAACGAGTCCAATACTACCGAGTAGTCCGACTACCACTGGATACAACACATGAAACACCAAGGAGAAACCTTCCGAATCGAGGGAGAAGTACAGCAAATCATCCGCGCGGAAAAAGCGGATAACTACGTTATCGGCAGGACACCGATCGACGGCCATGATATTGTCCTCGTCGACACTCGCGAGGGCCCTGTCTCTCTGTGGACGAAATTCAAGAATTTCATAGACTGGCTTCAGGACCTTAGCTCCCAACCGGACGGCATGTATAAGGTGTTCGTCGAGGACGCCGACTATTCCGAGGGCGACGAAGTGGAGATCGAGATCGTTCCTCTCTCCGAGGAGTGGTATCAGGAAGTGTCCGCATGAGTAGTAGCCGTGAACGCCAGTGAAGCAGACTATGGACGAATACCCTGAACCAACGCCGTGGTACCGCACGCAGGTGGGCGAGACGATGCTGTCAATCGTGGGGGCTCCTCGTCTATATCCTCGACGGCGGCGCGATGTATCTCTCCGACGGACTTCTCGGCGAACTCGTCGCGCTCGTCGGCCTCTGCTTCCTCGTTGACCACGTCGCGCTGTATCTCCAGCCCAATCTTCGAGATGCGCCCCGAAGAAGGTTGAACTCGAGGTAGGCGTTGACGAGATCGTCGTGTCAATCGCGTATTTGTTTCCCTGACTCTTGTTGCTGTTAAGACCTGCAATATAGACCGTGTCAACCGTGACCGCCGGGCGGTGATTTTTCACTCAAGCGACCGTCGGCCCACTCGTGGAGACCCATCGAATCCCACCGAAGAGCGGGAGTGCGTTCGCGGTCGACGCCGGGGAGACGTTTGAGGTCGTCACGCCAGAAGCGCGACAGGTCGCCGACCTCGTGGCGTTCGTCCGCGACGACCCCGCGGAAGCGTTCGCCCAGTCGTACACCCGCGACTGCAACGGCAAACTCCGCATCTCGACCGGAGATGCGCTCTACACGACGGCTGGCGAGGAGCTGCTTACCATCACCGAAGACGACTGCGGCGTCCACGACATCATGTTCGGCCCCTGCACCGGCTGGATGCTCACCGATCGTCCGACCGGCGAGGGGTATCAGAACGAACCCGGTGGCTGTCGGGAGAATCTCGCGCTGGCGCTCGACGCCTACGGCCTCGACGCGTCGGTACCCGATACGATGAACCTCTTCCAGCACTCGACGGTCACTGATCAAGTGTATTTCGACGTGCGCGAGAGTCCCGCCGAGGCTGGCGACGCGGTGACATTCCGAGCAGAGCAGGATGCGATAGTCGCGGTCGCGGCGTGTTCGGCGAAGGGCGTTGCCAGCGGAACTACGCTTACCCCCATCGACCTGCGAACCCCCAACGGAACCGCGGTTGACCTTGCTTCCGTCCACGACGACCGGCCGTAAGCCATCGCCCTCGCGGCCGGTTCGACGGGCAGCGAGTTTAATTCAGTCGCTACTCTAGTACGGTTGTGAGTGGTCTCCAGACGAAATCTCAGATCGAGTCCGCCATCGACGACGGACTCGCGGAGTGGAAGACCCGACGTTACCGCGCGTTTCACGAGACGATGACCGATGAGGAGATGCCGTTTCCCTGCTACTTCGCGGTCGACGCCCATCAAGACGGCGACCTCCGGTACCTGTTCGCGCCCGCCGCGACCACGGAGGCCGGGAAGGAGACGGTCGCCGACGGACTCGCGAACTACCTCGACGAAGCACCGGACATCGCCGACATCACCGCACTGGCCATCTTCTTCGAACCGCAGGACGAAGAGCGCCCGGTCGCGGAGTACCGAGACGAGGTGTGGGAGCTTCTCACGTATCTCCACCGTCACGACCCGGAGCCGTGGCCCGAGGACATACCGAGCGACCCCACCGACACAAGATGGGAGTTCTGTTACGCCGGCGAACCGATGTTCGTGGTAGCCCGCGTGCCGGCCTACGAGCAGCGTCACAGCAGGTACACTCCCCACGGGCTCGAACTCACGGTACAGCCGAGGTGGGTGTTCGACGGGCTCGGGGGCGACACCGAGGCGGGGCAACGCGCTCGCCAAATCATCCGTGAGCGACTGGCCGACTACGACGACGTTCCTCGACACCCGGACATCGGCGACTACGGCGACCCGGATGTCCACGAGTGGGAGCAGTACGTGCTTCCGGACTCGAACGACAAGCGGTTCGACGAGTTTCCTGTCTCCGACTGGACTGCTTGACGTGAGTCGCGGCGCCACCTCTCTTCAACGGTGGATCCGCTGGTCGCCCCAGTCTTCGCGTCTAGCGCTCGCGGGTTCGCCGACTTGGGACTGGGTCACGTCGCAGTCGGTTCTCTTGTCGATATCGGATTGAGTACTCGTTCGACACGTTCCGACAGCACGATTCGTCATCGCCGGCGCTGGCGTCCTCAGGTGGCAGGCTGCTATTCATTCGATATCGTTGGATAGTGTCTTAGAACAGAATCTTAGATCTATGTCTTGGGAATCTTAGTTAGGGATCTAACATGGGTATGTTACTCACGTATGTATGTTGTCTGTCTCTCTAGGGAACCTTGTCTGACAAACTTTCATATCCACGGAGCTCACATAGGGGAGTATGCTCTCATACACGGTATATTCCGAGGCGGGCGGCGTCGGGAAGTCGACGCTCGCCGCGAACCTCGCCGTCGCGCACGCTCGTGCCGGACTCGACGTTCTGGTCGTCCCGCTTGACCCGCAGGATGGAGACCTCTCACGGTTGTTCGGCGTCGACGACGACCGTGCCGACGGCAATGCCGACAACCTCGTCCGGCATCTGATCGACGCTCCAAAAGGCCCGTTCGAGGACCTCATTCGGACGACGGAAGACGTCGACATCGTTCCCGAGCACAACATGCTGTCGGACCTCTCGGGACACCTCAGCCGCGAGCAGGACAAGGCTGAGCAACTGGGCGATGCGTACAACATCTACGCGCAGCTCCACCGCGTTCTCGACGAGGCTAACGTCGCGGACAAGTACGATGTCCTCATCTGTGACCCACCTGCGACTGAGAGCGACCACCTCTACAATGCGATCTACGCAACGCGAAATCTCGTGATCCCCGTCGAGCCGTCGGCGAAGGGGAAGGCGTCGGTGGAGGGGTTAGCGAATCTCGCGACGAACTTCGCTGACCAGCTGGGGATCGATGTCGGGGTTCTGGCGGCCGTTCCGAACGGGTTCAAGGATACTCGCGACCAGCGAGAGATGGTCGAAAATCTTGACCACACGACACCGGCGACGATCGGCGACCGGACGTCGCTGATGGAAGGCTGTTGGAAGCAGCAGTGTTCGGCGTTCGAGTATGTCCACGAACATCGTTCACGGCGTCGCGACTACGAGGTGGAAACGCTGGCTCAGCTTGACCGACTGGCCCGCAGTCTTGAGGAACAGGTCGGTCTTGACGCACCGCACCCGCCAGAACCGGGCGCGCTCGAACTGAAGGGCCCAGCATGACGGGGTTCAAGGATGGTGCGGCATCGGACTCTCCCTTTGGGAGCGATGACGATAATGACGAGGGGGACGACGGGGACGGGTTACAAACTGAAACCACTGAGAACAACACCGATGCCGGTAATGATCAACCCTCAGGTACCGATAATTCGAACGACGAGAAGGAAAGGCCAAGCTCTGACGGTTTGCCTTGGATCTACCAGCGAAACAGCATTACTGACGGCCGCGAGAAGACGGTCCAGCTCCATCTTCAATCGTCGACACTGGACGAACAGCGAGAGGCAAAAGCGGGCGTTGAGCAACGTCTTGGGGAATCAGTGAAGAAAGCAGACCTTCGCGAGGCGGCCCTCCTAGTTGGCCTGGAAAATTTGGACGAGGTCGCGTCGACTCTGAGAGAGTGGGGCTACGATATTGATTGATGAGCTAAAACCGTAGACATACACCTCATACAACTGGCGTTTCTGTGGGTGGTATCGATATAGGTAGGAGAAGGATCTCTTATTCGATTTCGTCAGAAGAAACGAACACCTATGAAATTATTTACTCTTTAGATCAGTTTCTGTTGAGTAAATCAGATTGTATTCTGTTCCTATAACCTCTCTTCAGCACCATTTTACGGCCCTATTCATGTAATCGTCCCTGCCCCATTCAATAGGCCCATAAGGTCGCCTGCGTCATGACGTACTGGTCTTTACAGTCGTATTTCCGTAATCTGTAGTCTCACGTGTTTCTCTTCTCTTTTAAAAAGAAACCCGAACGATAGTTATGATATTGAACTATATTTCGATATACGAAATACAGTGAATACGACTCCCCATATCAGTCATTGTGATAATTTTACAAATTTCTATGGCCCAATCGATTGTTAGGTGTTGCCATGGATCTTGTTTCGACTCTCGAAATCATTCGTAAGTATAGTTAGTAGTAGAGATCGCCTCTCCTCTGAAACTCGCAATAGAGATCTCCTTCATAGAGAGTCCTGTGAGCGGTATCTGAGTTACTGGGAGGGAAGTCGTTTCGAGAGAGGAAGTTATGTTCGCACAGCGCTGCTGTGACCTGTTTCTTCCTTTCGTTCTTTAAGCCAATTCGCATCTACGAAACAGAGGCGACTTAGACCTAATTAGGTTCTTTTTCGACAATCTCACCGTATACTGGGCTCTTTGTGCTCCTTATTGCGTCTCTGATATTCCCCTTCAGGGGGTATTTCGCTCCTCGAAATACCTAAACTGGCTGAAAATTTTCTATAAAACCCCTCATGAGTGAGTGGCTGAGACAATCTATTTCGATGAGCGAAACAACTATGTCATATACTCCCATGTGATGAACTATGCAACCGAAAAAAACGGCGGAGACGATAGAAACAACCGAACGATCACTCGATATCGTCCGTGAGGTACAGGAACAGGGAGGTGCGACTATCGGGGAGATCGCGGCAGAGTTTGATATCTCGAAAAGTACAGCTTACAAGCATCTTGCGACACTAAATTCACGTGGCTATCTCGTTAAAGAGGGTGATCGATACCAGATTGGCCTGAAGTTTGCGAACCGGGGCGAGTACGCAAGAGCTCGGAAGCCAGGCTATCGAATAGCGGCCAGAAAAGTCGATGAACTAGCAGAGCGGACAGACGAAGAGGTGGACTTTGTTGTTGAGAATGATGGTCGGGCCATGACGGTCCATCTCTCGTACGACCCAAATAATCCCTATCAGGAGAAGAGCGTCGACCAATCTAACAAGCACTGGCGGACAGGAACGTACTATAACCTCCATTGTATCGCAGCAGGCAAAGCAGTACTTAGTACGCTTCCAGATGAGGAGATCGAGGCGATAATCGAAAGGTGGGGACTGCCAGAGCGAACTAATCAGACAATCACCGACCCCGAGGAGCTGTACGACGAAATCGAAACAATTCGCGATAGGGGTTGGGCATACTCAGAAGGCGAATACGTGGAAGGACTCGCAGCAATCGCAATGCCAGTTTACGAGCCAAATGGGGATCCACTTGGTGCGTTAGCCGTGAACGGTCCGGCCTACAATCTTCAAGGAGAGACTCGCTATGATGAGATCCGGAAGGTGTTATCCGATGTTGTTGCATCGTTCGAAGCTGAATTAGAGGATGTCGACTATCCTGATTCGTTCGCTGAAGGCCGTATGCTGTAGCTTTCGGAGAGAAGAATTGGAACGATCTATTGCTTTCCCTCGAGAACAGATAATACGTCCAAGAGGGTGAAATGAATACTGGTCAGGTCAGGGTAGTGTCTTAAGTGAACCTCCCAGCAATAAGACCATCTCTTCTGTGAGTTGACCTAAACTACAATTTTTTGTTGGAGGTGGTTGTACGATTCACTATGACTGAGATCGTGACGAATAGATGCCCTATTCTGCCTGAAAGGAAAACTGAGAAAACTGACCAAGTTAGGGCAGCGATGAAAACGAGGACTGAGACGTGATCGACACCGCGAGCGCGACTACCTATGCTTTTGGAGCAATGCTCCTTTACGGGGCTTGGAGTATCCTCGCCAATTACTCGTTAGAGCATATGTCTGTGACGGCCGTACTGCTAGTCACCTATGTCGTCGCTCTTGGAGTAATATTCGCGCTTGACCCGGGTGTCACAGATGACATTCAGTTGGGGTGGGGCTTGGTGTTCGCGGTTGGCACTGGGATAGCACTTGCATTTGGAACTGTCCTCTACTACCAATCGGTGAGCATGGGTAAGTTGAGCATCATCCCCGCCATTCCTGCCCTGTACTTCGTCGTTAGTACAGTCTATGGGATCACAATACTTGATGAATCTATGACGGCAATGCAACTTCTAGGGATCGTCATGGCCTGTGTTGCAGTCGGCCTATTAACGCAATAGCGGATCTACATACCTGACCACTCAGGGTCGCGATCCTCCTCGAAAGCGGCAACACCCTCTGCATGGTCATCCGTCCAGAGGAGTGGTTGGTAGGCTTGGAGTTCATAATCAAGTCCCTCCGCGCGAGACATTCCTTTTGTTGTATTGACCACGTTCTTGGTTGCACGGACGGCCAGTGGGGGCTTGGAAGTAAGTTTGTCCACGAAATCTGAGACTCGGTGCTCAAAAGTGTCGACAGGGACGGCGTCAGTCAGAAGTCCGTCTTCCAGCGCGGTCTCAGCGTCAAGACGTTCCCCGGTCATACAGAGCTCTTTTGTCCGGGCCGGGCCCACGAGCGGTTGAAGACGTTGAGTTCCTCCACCAGAGGGGAATAGACCAATATCTACTTCGGGAAAACCCAGTTCGCTACGCTCACTCGCGATTCGGAAGTCACAGGCTAGCGAAAGTTCCAGCCCAGCACCCAGACAATAACCATCTATTTTCGCTATAACTGGCGCATCATAAGACTCGATAGCGCTGGTTGCAGTCCGCCAAGCACGTTCTTCCACAGGGTAGGTTTTCGCCTCAAATTGAGAGACATCGTAACCGGCGGAAAAGGCGCGGTCGCCAGCGCCCTGAATCACTACGGCACGGACGGCTACGCCGTCTCCCTCGTCATCTCGATCACGACAAATCTCGATAGCATCTGCGATACCCTCTAGCATAGTGTTTGAGAGGGCGTTCAGTTTGTCTGTTCGATCGAAGGTCAGGGTAGCCACCCCTCGGTCAACGTCAAAATCAAACCGGAGGTGATCACTTTCGAGGTTCGTCACAATACCGTGTGTATCGGGCAACAACAAAGGTCTTCTGCGGGGGAACACTCAAGGGGAATAGTCTGCTAACGGTAGGGTAGATGACAGGCACTGACCCACCGACGGATGTCCGCGTGGACCACGTCGGCGTGGCTGTCGAGGATGTTATTGACGAATCGCTATTCGACCTCCTAGGTGTATCGCTTGCGGACCGTGGTCTCGGTCCAGGTGAGGCTTTTCGATATCACTACTACGAACTTGGGGATGCCAGCCGTTTGGAACTCATTGAGCCAGTAGCAGATGAGTCGTTCCTGACGGACTATCTTGAACGCTATGGGGAGGGCGTCCACCACGTAACATTGGAGGTTGGCGATCTCGAAGAGATGATCTCCCACCTCAGAGATCATGACGTACGCGTAGTCGATTACGAGGAACTCGACGAGTTCGTCAATGCCTTCGTGAGTCCGGCCGATGCAAACGGCGTCCTCTATCAGCTAGTTGAATACCATGAGTCGTTCGACAATCCGATCGGGGGTTGTGCCCTATCTCATGCAGCGTCACAGCACTGAGGACCCCACGCTACCAGAACAATTATGTTCCGGCCCCCGGTTTGGGATGACATGGAATGGCACAGTAAATGGACAAACGGTATTCGGGTCAGACCCGGTCAAGAGTAACTATGGCAAAGCTACGCACCGAGAACTTGGTAAAGAGATTTGGTAACCTAGTCGCTGTTGACGATGTCTCGCTATCGGTTGAGGATGGTGAACTCTGGTGTCTGCTAGGTCCAAGTGGCTGTGGGAAGTCAACGACCCTACGGATGCTAGGAGGCCTCGATCAGCCAACTGACGGATCGATCCTCATTGGCGATGAAGAGGTCACGCAAGCCCAACCCTACAACCGAAACACTTCGATGGTGTTCCAGAGTTGGGCGCTATTCCCGCACAAGACGGTCCTTGAGAACGTCACATTCGGACTCAAGATGGATGGAGTTGGGAAAGAAGAGCGAATCGAGCGTGCCGAGGAATATCTTGAGATGGTCCAAATGGGTGAGTTCACAGATTCATCGCCACGGGACCTGAGTGGTGGCCAGCAACAGCGTGTCGCACTCGCTCGGTCGCTGGCGATGGATCCAGACGTCCTCCTTCTGGACGAACCGTTATCGAATCTCGATAAGCGTCTGCGCGAGGAAATGCAGATTGAGCTCAAACGGATCCACGACGAACTGGACAAGACGATGGTCCACGTAACGCACGACCAGGACGAAGCGTTCACGCTAGCAGACCGTATCGGGATCATGAACGCAGGCGAGCTCGTTCAAGTGGGTAAACCACGGGAAGTATACGCTAATCCGAAGAACCAATTCATCGAAGAGTTCCTAGGCGATACAAACTTCCTATCGACTACGGTGACGAAGGTTGGAGCTGACCGGATCGCTGTTAAGACGGAGAGCGGCGATAGTTTGGATATCCCTGTGTCCGATGCGACTTCCGTCACAAAGGGAGACATAGTCACCGTCTCACTGCGCCCGGAGATCCTCTCCATCGAGACTGAGACTGCAACAACTACCAATGCAGTTCGCTCGGACGGTGCTGGCGGACAGAACTCGTTCCAAGGCGAAGTTACAACCGCGCTATATCGCGGTTCGTCTATCCGTCACTATCTGGATGTTGGCGGACAAGAACTATTCATCGAACGGGACGTAGGTCGCGGTGAGAATCTTGGGTCGGGTGATGTCGTTACGATCACTTGGGACCCTGCCGATGTCCTTTGCTTTGACGAAAACGAGGAGCGACTTGCCTAACGATGAGCATCTCGAACCTTTCACCCATCGACCGATTCGGGCGACTGCTCCAACGGGGTTCGACCCGAGCAAAGCTACTGTTAGTTCCCCTGACCGTTTTCGAGACTATATTCTTCATAATTCCGCTATTATACCTTCTGCGGATCAGCCTCTATGAGCCTGCTTCCTCGGGCGCCTACGTTGAGGGTACTTGGTCTACTACGAGCTATGTGAACATCGTTACATCATCGTTCATTCACGACATCCTCTTGTTCACGATCAAGCTAGCCGTCATCTCAACGATTATCACGGTCGTCATCGCCTTCGCTTATGCCTATGCTATCTGGCGAGCTGGTGGAATCAAGCAGACTATCCTGCTGTTCGCGATGGTACTTCCACTCCTGACGACCCTCGTCGCGAAACTGTACGCGTGGGTGCTGTTGCTAACGCCCAATGGGACCGTCAACGAGTATCTGCTCAGCGCAGGACTCATCAGTCAACCAATGGAACTGATGAATAATTTCCTTGGGACGGTCATCGGTCAAGTGTATATCTGCCTGCCTTACGCCGTCCTCGCTATCTATAGCGTCATGAGTACCTTAGAGTGGGATACTGTAGAGGCGGCCCAAGACCTAGGTGCGAGTCGACCCCGTGCCGTGCTTGAGGTCGTCGTTCCGGGAGCAATGCCGGGCGTCGCCGTGGCTACGGTCATTACTTGGGCTTGGGGTGTTGGCGCCTACGCTGCGCCATCACTACTCGGCTCAAGTTCTGAGCGTACGTTTGCGATTGAGGTTGAGAATCGCATGTTGTCTCAATTCAACTGGCCAGAGGCTAGCGCAATGGCCTTGCTGATCCTACTGTTCGTGTTAGTCAGCGTAATGTTGCTGTTCAACTTCCTGAACCGCTACGGCGGGGGTGAACAGGCCAATGTTTGAGCGAGAGAGGCTGGAGTCTTGGCTGTTCAAGGCTTTCTATGGCTTCGTAGTGCTCGGAATGTTAGCACCATTAGCTGTTGTAGTCTCAACCTCCGTGGCGAAGTCTGGTGATCTCACCTTCCCCCCGGAACAGATCGCATTTGTCTGGTACGAGGAGTTCCTCAATGACAGACGGTGGATGCGAGCTCTGACCAATAGTGCCATCACTGCAACGGCTACTATGGTGCTTTCAACGACGCTCGGAGTTACAGCAGCCTTGGGTGTTCGTGGCGCTTCCTCCCGCTGGTCGAACGTGATTGTCCCCTTAGCGCTACTGCCGCTACTCATCCCAGCAGTCGTCATCGGTGTCACACTGCTCATGTTCCTCAGCGAGTTCCAGCTTCAGCAGACCCATCTCGGCATTGTGCTGGCCCACTCCTTATGGGCCACGCCACTGGTGTTCTTCATCATGCAGGCCGTTCTCACTCGATTAGACTGGCAATTGCGTGACGCTAGTATGGATCTGGGTGCTGGACCGCTGCGAACCTTCGGCGAGATCATTCTCCCGAACATCCGTCACGGTATCATGGCGTCGGCTATCATCGCGTTTATCATCAGCCTACAGGAGTTCATAATGGCGCTGTTCCTGTCGGGCTACGCTACGAGAACCGTCCCGGTGCTGGCTTGGACATCACTTCGCCAATCGCTGAGTCCGCTGATTAGTGTCGTGACGACGGTGTTGATTCTGGCAGCTCTTGCGCTATTGATACCGGCGGCGTTCGTGCTTGGCCTTGAGCGACTCTCGAAGCAGCTCTAAGGCAGGCACTCACTGTTTCTGAAAATCTCAGAAGAAGAGCGCTCAGACTTGCTCGCGGAGAGCCTCCCGGTCAACTTTTCCAACGTCGTTTAACGGGAACTCGTCAACGAAATGGATGTCGCGAGGGTGCTTGTAGGCAGCCAGACTCTCTAAGCAGTGGTTCTGGATAGCCGATGGTGACACGTCTTCGTCAGTCCGATAGACCACTGCAACCGGTTTCTGACCCTTGCGATCATCGTCACGTCCTACAACGACCGCGCGGTCGATTCCATTGAGTTCCTCTATCGTTGTTTCGACCTCCCGAGGGTAGACGTTGTGACCACCACAGATGATTGTGTCGTCCATTCGATCGAGGATATAAAGGAAATTGTCCGCATCTCGTTCAGCAATGTCGCCTGTGTGGAACCAACCGTCGGTAAACGCTTCGTCTGTCTGTTCGGGACGACGGTAGTACTCCTCCAATAGTGGCCGACCGCGGAGACGGAGTTCCCCCGGCTCTCCTGGGGACTGTTCTTCGCCTGTCTCTGGGTCGACGATACTCGCATCGATTAATGGATCCTCAATTTGGCCAACACTGGGGAGACGACGCTCACGGTGGCGGTCTTCCCAGATTCCAGCTATGAACGTCTCGGTCATGCCGTACCCATTGAGAACGGGACATCCCAGTAAGGCTTCGGAGCGCTCAATGAGATCGACAGTGACGTCGGAGCCTCCGATCACGGCGGTGTGCATGGCGTCTAAATCATAACTACCGTCGTCAACACGGAGCCAGTCTTGGAACATTGTCGGGACGCCCGAAAAGAGGTTAATGTCGTATCGGTCAGTGGCAGTAAGCGTTGCTTCCGGATCCCAGCCGTTAGTGAGAACAACTGTGCCCCCGGATTTCAGGGTCGCAGTAATGATGCTCATGCCAGTACAGTGGTACGCCGGCATCGCAGCAAGGAACCGGTCCCCAGCAGTGAGCTCGTAGGAAATGGCACAAGCGTCGGAAACAGCGATGACAGTATCGTGAGTATGGACGGCACCTTTCGGATAGCCGGTCGTCCCTGAAGTGTACAGCAATAGAGCCCGGACATCGTCTTTGGTCTTGGGAACGAAATAATCGGCTGAAGCCTTACTTATCTCGTCGTGGAAATCGATGCAGTTGACGCCGCCATCGACAGTCAACCATGTGGTCTCAGCCGGTGTATGGTCTCGAATGCGACTGGCGACATTTTGTGTCGTCAGGACTGTATCAGGCGACGCTTCCGGGAGAATATGGCCGAACTCGCCCTCCCGGTACTCCGGATTAATAGGCGCGATCATAGCCTCCCTCGCGAGACCGGCGAGTGTTCCCACTACGAACTCGTATGAGTTCGGGAGTGCAAGTGCAACGATGTCACCGTGGTCGATGCCATGGTTGGCCAGAACATTCGCGGCGCGTTTCACGTCATCTAGGAGTTCCTCGTAGGTCCACGTCTCCTCTCCACGCCGTACGGCCACGGCTTGAGGCTGCGCCTGCGCCTGCAGACGCACGTAACTCACGTAGTTCATCAGTCGGTGTACAATGACAGTGAGCGGGCAATGTATTAAACGTTAGTTCCTGTACGAAGCACTCAGCACCTCGGGCTCCTCTTCAGATAATTATAACTAATCTATCATTGTCCTACCGGTAGGTATAATTGAGAGTGGCGGTAACACATGCCTATGCGATTTACGGACGAGCAGCAGTTCATCCAGGAGCAGGTGCGTACATTTGCTGAGGAGGAGATCGCACCTGTGGCCGTTGAGTACGAGCGCGACGGAACGTATCCGTGGGACATCGTTGAGCAGGCGGCGACGATGGATCTGCTTGCCCCCCGATTCCCGGAAACCCATGGCGGCGCTGATATGGATCTTGTCACCGAGTTACTGGTCAATGAGGAACTCCACCGTGCAGACCCCGGAATCGCCGAAACGGTTACCTCGATAACGTTCGGCTGTGAGTCTATCCTCGAACATGGTACCGACGAGCAGATCGAGCGATACGTTGAGCCGGCAATTGCGGGAGAGAAGGTCAGCGCTGTCGCCATGACCGAACCTGAGGCCGGTTCCGATTTCGGCAATATCCAAGCGACTGCCGAGCGCGACGGAGACGAGTACGTGATCAATGGCGATAAGGTGTTCATCAGCAACGGAACCGTAGCAGACTTCGTTGTCGTTTACGCGCGAACTAGCACCCCCGACAAGCCTCATCGTGGGCTGTCAGCATTCATCGTAGAATCTGATACTGACGGGTTCGAGGCGACACCCATGGAGGGGTTCCTCGGGCCATCGACAACCGACCTTGGCCAGTTATTCCTCAACGATGTTCGGGTACCTGTCGATGCGCGTCTCGGCGAGGAAGGTGACGGCTTCTATCAGGCCATGGAATTCCTCGATGAGGGGCGACTTAACGTCGCCGTTTCGGCGGTTGGGGCGGCTCGAGGTGCGCTTGAACTACTGATCGACTACGTGGACGAGCGACAGCAGTTTGGTGGACCCATCTCTGATAATCAGGCTGTCCGGCATCGCGTGGCGAACCTCCGATCGCGGGTGGAAGCAGCTCGAACTCTGGTCTATGATACTGCTCAGGCTGTCGAAGGGGACCAGCCGGTCGATACAGAGCGGGTGGCTATGGCGAAGCTTGTGGCGACGACACTGTTCGAAGAGGTCGCTAGCGAGGCCGTGCAACTCCACGGCGGCTATGGCTGCTTTGACGAGTACCGTGTCGAGACATTCTTCCGCTTCTCGAAGATCCCACAGATCTACGAGGGGACGAACGAAATAATGCGAGAAGTCGTAGGCGACGCGACCTTCAACTAATCCCATTCCACGGTGGGGAGACGTTACTCACTATAGTTGATCGCCACGGCCTTGGTCGTCGTCATCGACTCCAAGTGCCACTTACCCTTGAACTGTCCACCACTGCCACTCTCTTTGACACCGCCGAAGGGCAACTGATGCTCCCAGGCGTTGTTGGTTCCGTTAATTACGACGCCACCTGCCTCAAGATCGTCTGCAGCACGGTGAGCTCGTTGCAGCGAGTCGGTAAACACCGCTGATTGCAGCCCGTATCGCGAATCGTTGGCAACCGCGAGTGCCTCATCATAATCGGCGACTTCAAGAATAGGCGTCACAGGGCCAAATGTCTCCTCACGAGCAACGGCCATCGACGCCTTGACGTCTGCTAGCACTGTCGGTTCCACGAATCTGTCACCCACCTCGCCGCCAGTCACGACCCGGGCACCAGCATTGACAGCCTCGGTAATCTGTTCACGGACCGTCTCACGGACGTCATCGTTGATCGGAGGGCCGATATCGGTGTCTGCGTCGAGTGGATCACCCATGGTCAGGGCTGCAGTCTTTTTCGTGACCGCCTCAACGAGGTTGTCATGGATGCCTGGCGTGGCGAGTACGCGTTCAGTCCCCGAACAGGATTGCCCGCAGTTATAGTTGCTACCGAAGACGACGTGTTCGGCTGCCGTATCGACGTCGGCATCGTCGAAGACGAGGACAGGGTCCTTCCCACCCATCTCGAGCAGACACTCTGCGCTGTGGCCAGCGGCGGTCACCGCGATCTCTTGTCCGACGCTTGTGCTGCCGGTGAATGCCACAAGGCGAATATCAGAGTGTTCTACCATTGCTGGGCCGACAGTGCTACCGTGCCCTGGAACGAGATTGAACGCGCCGTCGGGGAGCGGACTCTCCGCAAAGGCCTCGGCAATATAGTACCCGGTCAATGATGTCTCAGCAGCGGGCTTCCACACGACCGGATTACCGACGGCGATAGCGCCACATAGATGGCCCATTGGAATCTCGAAAGGATAGTTCCAAGGTGTGATAATGGCCGTTGGGCCGTATGGTTCACGTCGAGTGAGGTTGAGGCGGTTTGGGGTCGTAGAGGTTGTGACCTCACCAAACAAGCGGATGGCGTCCTCGCCGTATGCACGAGCCGAGTGAACGCCTCCATCAACCTCTGCTTGTGCCTCTGAGATCGGTTTGCCAACCTCTTTGGCGAGGCTGTCACTGATTTCGTCGGCGCGGTTCGCTAGGTGATCAGCAATGTCGCTAAGTGCATTAGCCCGCTCCTCCGCAGTCATCTTTTGGAGGGGATCAGCCGCCCGGCCGGCGGCAGCCACTGCCTCTTTGACATCTGAGACGGTGCTTGCCGGTACTTCAGCCAGTACGGTGTCGTCGAATGGTGATGTCACTTGGATCGAATTTTGACTATCGGATCCACGCCACTGGCCATCGATATACAAGTCGCGCATGAATAGGGTCAGGACGAATAGGGGTATAAATCTTCGTCAGCGACCCAACTGAGAAGAATGAATCCTGTGAGTACCTGCACATCTAGATTTGTATCCTGAGTACTGCGCATCGTTAAGATCGGGAGTCAGTAGCCACGCCACATAGACTTCGTCGCGAACTTACGACGGGAGATAACAGAAAACGAAACATCGACCGGGAGGAAGGAATGGAGGCCCGTGCCTCTGACAGTGAATGGCCATCGACTCGGGCTTACGACGACTGTTTCGTCTCGTTGAAGTCTTGGTTGAATTTGTCTGAGTGGCTCGTGAGGTACTCCCAGTTCGGGAAGTTGAGTTGCTCTTCCATCTCCTCGTTCGTAGTCGGTAGGTCCTCCGCGACGAAGTCGGGATACTCACATTCGGAGTGAGATTTGACTTCCCAACTCTCCTCGGACCATCGTGACTGGATTTCTGGATCAAGCAGGAAGTTCAGATAGTGTTCAGCCATATCTCGCTTGTCCGTACCTCTGACAACACAGAAATTGTCAAAGTACCCGCCAGTGACTTCCGGGACAACTAGATCGAGATTGGTGGAGTCGTCACGTGCCTTGATCTTTGAGGTCGCGTAGTAGTACTGTCCGATGTTGGCGATGCCCTGGCTCAGGTGTTCCCAAACCTCTGCGCCCGACGAATACCACGATGCAACGTCGAGACTAGACAGCGCCTCCCACGGTGCGTCGTGGTACTGCTCATCGTACATTTCGTCAGTCCCCTCCAAGTCGTCAGCGATGATCGCGCCAATCTGCATCGGATAGGCATAGAAGCCACCTTCGAGCGTAATCTTCTCTGCTTCGTCACTCTGAAGATCGCTCCATGATGTGGGGTCGAAGTCAATGTCAGAGTTGTACGGCATGGCAATCGGCTCACCGTCAACAGGGACACCGTACTCGTTGTTGTCGCCGCGGAATTCCTTGAGGAACTGGTGGACGCCCTCATAGTTTGGTACGTTATCGTACCGGACGGGTTCGAAAAGATCGTCACTTCGTCCCTGGTAGTAGAAGTAACCGTCAGTGATCGTGACGTCGTACGGTGGATTGTTTTCTGGGGCGCTCCGGATCTGGGAAATCAGCTCACTCCAGCCAGGGATAACTTCTAGCGTACCCCCGCTTTCCTCTTCGTACCACGGTTTGATCGTATTGCGGAATCGTTCCGTGTACTCACCGCTCCAAGTGGTGACCCGAAGTGTTTGGCCGGCAAATGGCCCATCACCGCTGTTGGATCCGCCACCTCCGCCTGTACAACCTGCAAGACCGAGCGCTATGCTTGTTCCAGCTGTCCCTAGAAACGCGCGACGGCCAAACTTCTTGGCTGTATTGGTCTCTGTCGAATTACAATAGTTGCTGTCCTGTGTCATTGGCTATCAAGCCACGCTCAATTTATGAGCGATAGGAGGCATAAGTATTTGGGTCACTTAACCCTCCAATGTCCCTGAACACAGGGTAAAATACGAAATAAGCCATAACCATTAACCTAATTCCACACATTGGAATGAGTATGACAATTGGCCCGCCGCCTGCTGAGCTACACCTGTCTCAGCGGCCCCAAGTCGATCAATCACCACCTGGTCCCCGTTCTCAGGAATTACTAACGGCCCAGTCCGACCTTGAAGCCAACACAGTTGCTTATCCAAAGAATCTCCCTATCGCCTTGGAGGCAGCACGTGGTGCCACGATCCGCGACGCTGATGGAAACATCTATCTAGACTTCTTTGGCGGTATCGGCGTCGCAAACGTCGGCCACGCGAATCCCTACGTCCTCACGGCTGTTCAGGACCAACAGGAGAATCTCATCCATACGATTGACTTCCCGACGGAAGCCCGTGTTGAGTTCATGGAGGCATTGGACAGTATCGCCCCGGGCAATCTTACAGGGTCAAACAAGATTGTGTTCGGTGGCCCCACTGGAACCAACGCGGTTGAGGCAACGATCAAACTCGCGAAATACAACACTGGCAATGCCGCATTGATAGGCTTCCGTGGGAGTTATCATGGCGGGACGGCCGGCGCGCTCAGTCTGTCGGCATGGTCAAACTACAAGAGCGACTACTCGCCGATGCTTCCAGATGTCGTCCATCTTCCCTATCCTTACCCCCTCCGGGAAGAGCGCTCACCGGAGGCTGCCGCCGAGCATGCCCTCAAAGAAGTGCAAGAGACAGTCGCTGGGGAACGCAGTGGGATTCCCGACCCGGCCGGTATCTGGATCGAACCTATCCAAGGTTCTGGTGGCGTCGTTGTTCCTCCTGAAGGATTCATGCAGGAACTCGCGTCTATCGCCGACGAAAATGATGTGCCTCTCATCGTCGACGAGATTCAGACAGGAATGGGCCGTACTGGTGAGTGGTTCGCTTCGGACCACCACGGGATTACCCCCGATGCAGTCACTGTCGGGAAGGCAGTCGGTGGTATCGGGCTACCGCTTTCCGCAACCATCTATGACGAATCACTAGATACGTGGGGGCCTAGCGCCCATGCTGGTACTTTCCGTGGTCATGTCCCAGCAATGGTTGCGGGTACTCGAGCTATCGAATACATACGTGAGTACGATCTGCTCGATCGTGCTACGGAACTCGGCGCATACCTTCAAGAGCGGTTGCTAGAGGCCGCAGACGGTAACTCCTACCTTCGAGAAGTTCGGGGCGAGGGACTACTTATCGGCGCGGAGTTTACCACCGCTGACGGACAACCTGATGCAGATTATGTAAGTGAAGTTCAAGCACGTTGTCTCCAGCAAGGTGTCATCGTTTGGAGCAGCGGCGTCGAGGGCAGTGTTCTCAGATTGCTCCCGCCACTAGTGTTGACTGATGAGCAGGCGCGCATTGGTACGGATATTATTGTCGACGTGATCGAGTCAGTGGCGGCCGAACGAGACAACTGACAACCGAACGAATTTTGTTGCGGCGTATCGAGGTGTCTGTATATCGTTCACACCCACCATGCCAGATGATGATTACACTGGGGCGGACCTGTTCGTTGATGCCCTTGAGCAGTATGGCGTCACGCACTTGTTCGGTAACCCGGGAACGACGGAACTGCCACTCATGCAGTCCATCGCAGGCTCATCCTTGGAGTATGTCCTAGGACTACACGAGGATATTGCCGTAGGGATGGCAAGCGGTTACGCTGCAACACGCCGTTATCAGTCTCACCGTGAGGATGTGAATCCTCTCGGAGTAGTAAATCTCCACGTAGCGCCGGGACTAGCACACGGTCTTGGAAACATTCAGAATGCGGCTTGGACCGGCGCCCCGCTTCTCGTCACTGCTGGTAACCATAGTACTGACTTCCAGCACGAGGAGCCGATTCTCTCCGGTGATCTAGTAGAGATGGCCAAGGAGTACTGCAAGTGGAGTGCAGAGGTCCAAGATGTCTCAGCTCTACCAACAATGATCCGTAGGGCGGTCCGGACAGCGCTTGCGCCGCCGACTGGCCCCGTCTTTCTCGGACTCCCGATGGACGTAATGATGGAATCAACTGATGCTGACCCAGAACGGATCGGCGCCATCCCCAGCGGTGGACGAGGCGATCCCAAACAGATCGCTGCGGCAGCCGAAGCACTCGAAAGTGCTGACGATCCGGTACTCGTTTTAGGCGACCGCGTCGCCCGCTCTGGTCATCAGGCCATCGCAGCGGGCGTTGAGTTAGCGGAAGCGACAGGCGCTGCCGTATACAGTGAGATGGTCACCTGCGAGATCAACTATCCGCCGGATCACGACCAGTGGGTTTCGTTCGTCTCGCCTGGCCCAGAGATGGCACGTACGGTGTTTGACGCCGACGCGTTGGTCTTTGTGGGTTGTACGACCAATACCCCGTATATTCCCTACGACGAGCCTTACATTCCAGATGAGGCGACCACCATCCACGTCAACGCTGACAGCTGGGAGATTGGCAAGAATCAGCCCGCAGATGTCGCCGTCGTCGGCGACCCTGGGGAAGTAATGAGTGAAATCGCATCGGCAGTCAACG
This sequence comes from Halostella limicola, assembly GCF_003675875.1. Classification (NCBI taxonomy): domain Archaea; kingdom Methanobacteriati; phylum Methanobacteriota; class Halobacteria; order Halobacteriales; family Natronoarchaeaceae; genus Halostella; species Halostella limicola. Next base: position 263,504 of record NZ_RCDI01000004.1, read on the forward strand.
TCACCAGAGAAGAGCAGGAGCGCCGTAAGGACATGATCCCAGAACGTCGTGAGGTAGCCCATGAGTTCCTTCACACCGAGCGAGAGGACCGCTCTGACGGTAGCATATCAAAGGTAGCACTGGCGGATGCACTCGCTGAGACCGTTCCGAACTCATATGTCGTCAACGAGAGCAACACCAGTAAGTATGCATTGCTCACGCGATGGCAGCTTGAGCCCGAGCAGTTCATCTCGAACAAGAATGGCGGACTTGGGTATGGCCTGCCAGCGACGGTCGGCGCAGCCGTTGCGATGACTGAACGCGACGATGGCGGGCGACCGGTCGTCGGTTTCATCGGTGATGGATCCTACCTCTATTACCCACAGTCTCTATACTCGGCGGCCCGCTACGACCTTGACCTCACCGTTGTTGTCCCTGACAACCGAAATTACCGTATCCTGAAAGACGGCATGCTGAACATCTTTGGCGGCACCGATGAGGATCACGAGTACGTGGGGATGGATTTCGAACCGGGCGTCGACCTGGTAGAGAATGCCGAGAGTCACGGAGCTACGGGAATGCGTGTCACTCAGCGCGATGGCTTGCAGGAAACGCTGACGGAAGCTGCTGAGACGGATGGACCAGTAGTCGTTGACGCCATAGTCCACGACTGAGAAAACGAGACCAACCCAGCTGACTGTCAGTAGTCGCCGAGGTGGTTGACGGTTGACTCCATCAGATCGGGATCGGCCGACCGAGGGAAGAACGCGACGACCTCGTCGGACGGGCCGTCGGCATATGCATCAAGCTGGTCATGGGCTTCGTCAGGTGTGCCGACGATAGCACTGCGGTTCAGGACCTCATCACTGACAGCTTCCGCAGCAGCACCGGGCCCATCCTCATGCCAAGCCTCACGGACAGCGTCGGCGTTGTCGCCGTAACTTGCCTCAGAGAGGGAGCGATGATAGAAGTCACCCATCGCTCCAACGTAGAAAGCGATGTGATGGCGGACCGCTTCGCGGGCGGCCTCGCCGTCCTCGCTGATGGCGGCGACAGTGTTAGGTGAGACCGTGAGATCATCAGGGTCACGGTCCCGTTCCCTCGCACTGTCGACGAATTCTTCATAGAGTTCAGCGATGCACCCTCTGGGAACGAAGATAGGCATCCAGCCGTCGGCGACGGCGCCACTCATTCGGACGTTAGACTCACCGAGTGCACCGACATACAGTGGTACGTCGTCGGCCTCCCGATCAGCGCGGAATCGGAAGCCGTCAAGCTGGAACGCGTCGCCGTCGTGGGAGACGGTCTCTCCGGAGAGGACCTTTTGGATCACGCTGATGGTTTCAGCCGTGTAGCCGATAGGACGCTCGAAGTCCTCGCCGTGCCAGTTCTTAATCACAGCAGGACCGCTGGTCCCTAGACCCATGATGAACCGGCCATTGGTCGCCTCAGCAACCGTGGCTGCTGCTTGACCGAGTAGCGCAGGCGATCGGGTGTAGACAGGAACGATACCTGTTCCGAGGGTCACGTCGTCGGTGAGCTGTGCCAACTCACCGAGGACAGTGAATGCTTCCCATCCCCAGGTCTCGCCAACCCAGACGGAGTCAAGGCCGACCTCCTCTGCCTGAACGGCGAACGAACGCATCTGGTCGTAGGCTAGATCGCTGACGTTGATTCCGACTCTCATGCTATCTCCCCGCTATAGCAGACTACCAAACCCGTCTTTCTACACGACTGTCTAGTCAATACCGCGTCTCGGTCTACCATGACACAATGGACCCGGTACGCGACATTATAGCTTGGGGTAGAGACGTTGAAAGTGATCCATAGGTGGTGTGCTTGCCGCTGCCAGCGTCGCTGTACCGGGGCAAACACGTATGTGATAGCCGGTCCCACTGATAGACATGACAGCCCAGCGGTCAGTCCGTGTTGTTCATCTCGATCCAGACGGCTTCGCGGATCTTGACGTAGAACGGGAACTGTTTGAACGGGAACTCGGAGAAGTTGTATTTGATGAAGTAGATGCTTCGGGTACAGCTATCGGTGAATGCGTCGGTGAAGCCGACGTTCTCCTAACGCATTATGCGTCAGTTCCGGTTGAGGCGCTGGATGCTACAAACTGTTCAGTCGTAGCTAGGTACGCAACTGGCGTAGACGGGATTGACGTGAATGCTGCAACCGAACGCGGCGTTGCTGTAACGAATGTCCCGAGGTATTGCGATGAGGAGGTGGGCGAACACGTGACCGCTCTGGCGCTTGCACTCCTCCGATCGCTCCCACAAGCTGATGCCCAGACTGCATCGGGGATTGGGACTGGAGAGAGATACAGCGACCCCGCGCCATCCAAGGACTCACGTTCGGATGTTTCGCCTTTGGACGGAAGGCAGCAGCGGCAGCCGACCGAGCCGCAACTCTCGGATTTAATGTGGTGGCCCATGACCCGTATGTCGACGACTCAGATCTACGGAGCAGAGGGATTGAACCCGTCTCATTCGACGATCTCATCGGCAGAAGCGATGTCCTCTCACTGCACGCGCCGTTAACTGAAGAGACTGAAGGCGTTATCAATGCGGACCAATTTGAGCGGCTACCTGAGGATGCAATCCTGATCAATACTGCCCGCGGCGAGATAGTCGATGAGGACGACCTAGTTGAGGCATTGGACAAAGGGACGCTGTCTGGAGCAGGACTTGATGTGCTAGCGGTGGAGCCACCACAATCTGAGAATCCTCTCCTCGGTCGAGATGATACCATCGTGACCCCGCATGCAGCCTGGTACTCTGATGAGGCGTTAGAACGAGTCCGTAACCGGGGGACTAAGAATGCTATCGCAGCACTGCGTGGTGAGGCTACTGAGGGCATCGTTAATCCCGACTCTTTAGAACACCGCTGATTGTCAGTCCAGTCCTTCCCGCTCCCGGAGAGCACCACGGCGGATCTTTCCCGTTGTCGTCCGAGGGAGTTCGTCTGTGAACTCTATTTCTCGAGGGTACTCGTACTTGGCAAGTTGGGATCGTACGTGTGACTCAATTTCACCCGCAAGTTGATTTGAGGGGCTGATGCCGTCATAAACCATAACGAAGGCTTTCGGAACTTCGTCCCGGAGGTCGTCAGGAATACCAATGACGCCGGCGTCGCGGACTGCCTCGTGACTGGTGACAGCGTCTTCGACTTCCGCTGGTCCGATACGGTAGCCAGCGCTAATGATGACATCATCAGCCCGTCCGTGGAAAGCCACGTAGCCGTCTGAATCAATGGAAACAAGATCCTCGCAACGAAGCCAACCCTCTTCCGTCACTTTCGCCGCTGTCGCCTCAGGCCGATTCAGATACTCAGTAAAGCAGAGAGGTGTATCAGTATGGATTGCCAGTTCGCCTATCTTGCCTGGTTCGTCGAGGACATCACCTGTCTCCGGATCGAGAACCGCCACCTCAAATCCGGGTGATGGACGACCTATGCGTCCTTTGCGATGGGGGACTCCAAGGACTGTGCAGTCACCGATTCCCGCTGGGGCTTCCGTCTGACCATAGGCTTCGTGGACGACAGCGTGTGAGAAGGTTTTTTCGGCCCAATCAACGAGGCTATCGCTGAGTGCCGTGCCGCCACTGCCTATGACACGGACCGAGGAGAGGTCAAATTGTTCAGCCAGCTCCTCCTCTTCTCGCATTAGACGGAGCGCCGTCGGCGGGACCCACTGAACGGTGATGTCATACTCGTCAATAAGGGCAAACTCCTGTTCTGGAGTGAATCCGTTCCGATCGTGGAGGACTACTGGAATTCCGTAGAACAGACCTGGGAGCACGACATCAAAAAGGGACTGAACCCAAGACAGCTCTGAGACGGCGCGGTAAACCTCTGTTTCGTCGATAACAAGATCATGTAGGGTTAGCGAGGCAGGTAGCACTCCGAGTAGAGATCCGTGTCCATGTACGACACCTTTTGGCGCTCCTGTTGTCCCACTGGTGTAAAATATAATAGCTGGATCGTCAGGGACAGTTGTACTCGTCTCGAAATCACCAGATCCAGTGGCGATTGCCTCTTTCAGAGGCACTTCTGGGTCGGTTGCGTTAATCTCATCTCCAGTCAATTGAACACGGAGCGATTTAATCAATGGGGCTACCTCACGGTACGCGTTTACGTTGTCGGCGTAAGCGAGTATCCCTGACGGAGCTGCATCGTTAAGGCGGTTACGCAGGCCGTCTGGTCCAAGTAGTACACTCACTGGAACCGAGACTGCTCCGAGTTTCCAAGTCGCTAGATTGGCAATAAGTGTTTCCGGACGTTGTGACCCGCTGATGGCGATCCGATCTCCTTTCTCGATTCCCTGTCTATGGAGATAGCTTGCTAAGCTATTTGACGCCGATTGGAGGTCTCTAAATGTTAGATCGACTTTCGCTCCGTCTCTGGTAGTTGCATGGACTGCAGTTCGATCCTGTTGGGCTGTCCATCGATCGCAGACATATGTTGCCAGATTAAAGACCTCGGGGACATCCCATTCGAAAGCTTCCCGGAGAGAGTCAAAACTTGTCCATTCCTGTCGGTCAAAACGGTAGGCTTCAGGTGTCGGCGGAGATACCATATCAACTCTGCATAGGGCTTACACTATATAGGTGCGGACCCGCGATAAACTCCGTATTTGCCGTCTGTCAGTAATGGTGAGATCTGGGAATCGGATGGACAGGGTACTTTGGGGCTGGATCTTTGAAGACGCAGTCGGCGGTTACATTGACTCGGCCTTGAAGGTCCTAAACTGGTGTAGGCCGCTGAAATCCTTAGGTTTGTAGTCACCTGCCTACTCCTCTTCAGATATCTATATTGACTTCCGGGAAACTGGGAGGACGACACGAATAGCCCGATGGTGATCGGTTTGTAGATGACCCTGTTAATGACTGGATTGGGAGCTAATCTTAGATATCTTAGTTAGATCTCTAAGTTAAGAATCTGTGTTCGATGTACTGGGCAAGAACCAGAACGAAGGGAACTACACTGATTCGTCGTCACCACCAATTACAGAACTGCTAATTCTGGTGTAGTCTCAACTTCTCTGCTCGTTTGGAAGTTGAGACTAGCCATCTCAATGCATACGGTTCTCGAACTGGTTTATGGCTACGGGTGAACAATTTCCTTCGGCATTTTCGTAGCTTTCACACCTAACTCTCTTTACAGAGCATACCGTATCTCCATTCAGTGATGTCCATCGACCGAGATACCTTTGAGAATACGAGCGAGGACGAGCTTGAAGAACTCTCCGTGCCTAATCAAGTCCTCGGGTTTCTCGACGCCAACGAAGATCGCGCGTTCAAGGCTCGCGAAATCGCCTCCCAGATCGGCGTCGACGAGGGCGCAGTTAGCACTGCGCTCTCCCGACTAAAGGATCGCAACCTCGTTGAACACAAGGCTACGTACTGGGCAATAACCGACGATGCCGAGCGGCTTGACGGATACAGTGGGTACGAACGCGCGACCGCACTGTTCAACGAGCAACTCGGTACAGAGGACGAGGAGTCCTGGCGGGAACACGCACCCAGCGAGCCGCACCCCAGTGTCGAGGACGAACGGTGACCGACGAAGACCCTCCGATCTTCGAGCGTGGAGATGTCGTCTACGGCGATGATCCATTCAAGGGTGACGAGGACGCTCGGCCCTGGCTCATTCTCTCGAACCATGAGGGACGGCCGTTTCACGGCGAGCAATACATCGCGCTGACGTTGACGTCGAAATCCTGGATGGACGGCCTCATCGACATTCCCGAGGAGAGTTGGCTTCGTGGCGGTACGCCAGACGAGAGCCGGGTCATCCCCTGGGTGTACAATCGATCGGTCACGAGGATATCGATTTCTGGCAGGGCCGTCTGGCGGATGATCTCGTCGATACCGTAACTACTGCTCTCGTCAACGAACTTCGGTAGCGAATTTTGAGCACTCACGCTTCTACGCGTTACAGCTTTTCCTGACTGTAGTCTCATCTTCACGACGGGCATATTCTGTATAGCGACATATGATTTAGAAACGCGAATTAGAGAAGAATCGTACAGCTCTCTGCCGATTCTACAGTGGAAACCTGGTGTATGAGTCCACTCACGTTTAGCCTGAGAAACAGCAGTACATTCTAGTGGGTCGACGCTGTACGGTAACCCGACAAGATGGAACCTAGCCAGAACGACGCTACTTCTGGTCACCACCCGGAAAACTCTATTCGTCACATTTATCGACGAAAAAGCTGACCGCCATCTACGAGGAAGGAAGCACTTAGTTCCTATGCCACTCGAACGTATAATTCCAAAGTGAAATAAAAGAAATTATTGGAGATTTCCACCACCGCTAACGCGTAGAATCGTTCCGGTGACGTAGCTCGCTCGATCGCTGGTTAAGAAGAGGACGCCATCGGCTACATCGGAAGGTTGGCCAAGTCGCCCCATCGGCCGTTCGTTGCCCCATTCGTTGAGAACAGACTCTGCAGTCTGATCGGGATCGTCTCCGGCGATTTGTTCGGCTTGGTAATGCACTTGAGAAGTGTGCGTAATATCGGTTGAAACAGCATTCATTCGGATGCCGTCACTTGCTAGTTCATGAGCCATTCGCCAAGTAAGGCCGTTAACTGCTGTATTAGAAACAGAATAGAGCCTCCCACGTCCACTTCGCCGATCAGCCGTCTGACTTGTGACGTTCACTATCGCACCATCAATACCTTCCTTCTTCATGTGGTCAGCAATGAGTTTAGATGTCTGATACTGGGAACGTACATTGACATCCATCGTGTAATTCCAATCATCAAGAGAGGCCTCAACCATGGATTCTTCCTCGGGCCATACCGCTGCGTTGTTGACAAGGATATCCACTGTTTCGAACTCATCGATCGCGGTTTCGACCATTGCTTTGACCTCGGCTGACTCTCCCATATCTGCTGGAACACCAATCACGGAGCCGGATTCATTGATGTGGGGGGCAGTCTCTAATGATTCGATTTCGTCTGTTGTCTCTTTGACGGAATCTTCACTACGTGAATTAACCAGAACGTTCGCACCTGATTCATAGAAAGCTTCTGCGATTCCTCGTCCAATACCGCGAGTCGAGCCAGTTACAATGACGGAGCTGTCACTGAAATCATAATTGGCTGTTCCAACCATACTATCTGTTTTTCTTTTCCAGTGAAAAAGAGTTTCGGCAGGTGGCCATCTTATCGAATTACTCAGTGAAGGTTGTAGTGTATACTGATTTTGGCCCTTCTCATCCGCTAAATGAGCAGGTTTATTTATCGAGATGTTCCATTCACGGGAGTAGTATGCAAACTACCCGCGTGGATAGGAGAGCGGAATCTATATCGATCGAAGAAGGAATGATATTGGCATCGTTAGTTCGGAACAATAAGGATGCACCAACACATGGTTACACTTTATGACTGAATACACTGAGACGAAGGTCCGTTTTGAGAGGTCGGAAGATATCACGTCGGAAGAAGCGCTTGCGCTTGATTGTTTAGAAGCAGGTATCGAAGCAGCAGATCCTAATCAAGCTGTACAGCGTGCAATTTCCATCGAGGATGGCTCGTTCAAGGTCGGTGGCAATGCGTATGACCTTGATCGGAAGCTTATCGTCGTCGGTGGTGGAAACGCAGCTGGACACGCGGCTAGTGCTCTCGAAGATATCCTCGGTGAACACTTAGACCGCGGTGCTGTGGTGACGGACAAATCTGTGGAAACCGACCATATAGAAACGCTTGATGGCGATCATCCAGTTCCCAGTCAGCAGGGAATGGAAAGTACTGAAACTGTTCTCGATCACGCTCATGGGGCGACTGCGGACGATATCGTTATAGCTGTCATTGCAGGTGGCGGTAGTGCACTAATGCCTGCTCCTGTTGGGAAACTGTCTATCGATCAACTACAGACAGTCACGGAATCTCTGCTTCAAAGCGGAGCTGATATCCATGAAATAAACACCGTCAGGAAGCATCTATCGGCAGTTAAAGGTGGGCAGCTCGCGCGAGTCGCTGCACCCGCGACCATAGTCAGCCTAGTCTTCAGCGACGTCGTCGGAAACGACCCGAGTGTCGTGGCGAGCGGTCCCACGGCACCAGACGACACGACGTTCGAAGATGCCTTAGCAGTGCTCGAACGGTTCGATATCGATCCCCCTCGTACCGTCGAACAATATCTTCGTGCCGGATCAAGAGGAGACCACCGTGAAACCCCAAACGCCGACGCGTCGTGCTTCGAGTCTACTTCGCAACACATTATCGCCGACGGATACACAGCGATCTCGGCTGCCGCAGAGAGGGCAGAACAGAACGATTACCGTTTTAGTATTCTTTCTTCCCGGATTCGTGGTGAGGCCCGCGAAGCGGCGCGCTCGCACGTCGCTATTGCCGAGGAGGTGATTTCGACAGGGCATCCAGTTGAACCCCCTGTCGTGCTGATATCCGGTGGGGAAACGACTGTCACCGTCTCCGGTGATGGCACCGGTGGTCCAAATCAAGAGTTTGCTCTTTCCGCAGGCATCGAAATCGACGATATAGACATTACCGTTGCGAGCGTTGACACGGACGGACTTGATGGTTCCACGGACGTGGCCGGTGCGATTGTTAACTGTGATACTGTTGACGATACTTCCAGTGCGAAGCAAGCACTCCGACGAAACGACGCCTATCCGTATCTGGAAAACGCCGGTGCGCTTCTCTCCTGTGGCCCGACAGGTACGAACGTGAATGACCTGCGCGTGGTTATCGTTCAATAACTGTCGACTTCGTCGACGATGAGGATATGGATATCGTTAACGTTTGTCCCCGTCGTACCGAGTTTGACGAGGTCGTCACGTCGGGAGAGATAATCAAAGGTATCGTTAGCATTGAGTGCATCCCAAGCCTCTTGTTGCTCACTACCAGTTTCGCCATCAACGACTGCGCCACCTACTTCTGCAAACCCGTCGAAGCCGTCGGTAGCTACACTTGCCAGAGCGACGTTAGTTTTGAGACGCTGCTGGAATTCGATAGCAGAACTTAGGGCGAACACTTGATTTGGACCAATATCGGAGCGACGGGGAGTCATGATAGTCGTCTGCCCGCCGGAAATGAGCGCGAGTGGGGGCTCAACTGGGATGTTCGATACGCGGCACTCCTCAGCAGCGGCGACATGTGCCTTGGCAATTTCGCGTGCGTCTCCACGTAGACGCGACGAAAAGAGTAACGTATTGAGTCCTCTGGTCTGCGCGTGATCGCGTGCCGCTTTCAGTGCCGTCATTCCGTCGGCGAGAACGTGGTGAGAGACACGGTCAAAAATGGTCTCACCTGGTTTTGGAGTCTCCTCAACCCGTCCCTTGCTGCCACGTTCAAGATGTCGGTACACGCGATCGGGGACATTAACGTCGTGTTGTCGCAGTACTCGGAGTGCATCATCGAACGTCGTCGTGTCGGGTGCAGTAGGACCACTTGCAACTGCCCCGATCGGATTTCCGACGACGTCGCTGAAGACTAGGCTGACTACGTTTGCAGGCGCTGCAGCGGCCGACAGTTTGCCGCCTTTGATTGCAGAAAGGTGCTTACGAACGACGTTGATGTCTTCGACTTCTACACCTTCACTAAAGAGAAGACGTGTAAGTTCCTGGAGATCTGTGAGTGAGACATCCGCAACTGGTGCCGAGAGAAGCGGACTGCCGCCGCCGGAGACTACCGTCAGGACAAGGTCTTCTCTATCGGCCTCTTCGGTCAATTGTAGAACTCGGCGTGCACCAGCCATGCACTGTTCGTTCGGAACGGGGTACTCTCCCTCTACAACTTCCACGTGCTGAGTTGGGACCGGATCATCTGTGACGACGACTCCTTCCGAAATCTGGTCTCCGAGAAGGGTTTCAAGTCTTGCTGCAACGTGGCCTGCGACGTTTCCACCCCCCACAAGAATGATATCCCCGTACTCATGGAGGTCGTAAGTCGTTCCGTCGATCTGGAGTCGGTTCTCATTCACCGAGAATTTGTCTTTGAGGACTGCCTCAGGATGAGCGGCGTCGATACCCGCCTCGACGCATTCTATCGCCAACTCCCTTGCGGGAGTGCGAGCGAGTCGGTCTCGGTTTTCGATCATACTGAGGAATAGAGTGGCGGGGTCATAAAACTCCTCAGCCGACGATGAGCGGAGATTTGCTCAATTCGCCAGCTGGAAGCCCCGTAGCAGGTACCGCTGCAGGAAGTAGACTAGTAGGAGCGGAGGAACCGCAATAAGGGCGCTTGCGGACAGAATGGCACCCCAGTCAACAGCGTTCGACTCTGTGAAGAAGAGTACACCAACCGGAAGTGTTCGAAGCGACGGATCCTGCATGAGGATATTCGCCATCGTGAAGTCATTCCAGGAAACGGCAAACGAGAAGATGGCGACTGCGACGAGCCCCGGTTTCGCCATGGGTAGTGCGATACCGAAGAAACTCTGCATACGACCAGCGCCGTACATCCACGCGGACTCTTCTAGACTGATCGGTATCGTCTGGAAGAACTGCCACATCAACCAGACGCTAAACGGAACAGTGAGTGCAGACTGTGCGAGAATGAGTCCGACGTACGTGTTTGTGAGACGAAGTGAGAACCACAGCAGGAACATCGGCATCACGAGCAGGATCGGCGGATACATATACGAGAATATAGTTGTCTGTGCGATCTGTTTCTTGAACGGCAGTTCAAGTCGGGTCAACGCGTAGCCTGCCAGCGTTGAGGTTATGATCGTGACAGCCATTACGCCGATCGCGACGATGATGCTGTTCAGATAGAACCTCAGGAACTGGGAATCGAACAGAAGTGCGTTGAAGTTTTCGAGCGTTACCTCGTTCGGCAGGTAGAATACTTCTCCCGAGTAGAGTTCCGATCGAGGTTGGAGTGCAGACTTGGCCATCCAGTAGATCGGGAAGAAGTACACGATACTCATGGCTACGAGAAGACCATAGAGTGAATAGCGCTTGAGCTTCTTCCGGCGATCCCAATCTACTGCTTCCCCAGTTCCGATGATGTCGTCGACAACGCTCATTATGTCGCCACCTCCTCGGCCGGATTGAATATACGCATATAGGCGATTCCACCCAAGACGAGCAGGAAGAACAGAAGCGTTGACGCGGCGAGCGCGAGCCCCATCCGATACTCAACGAAGGCGATCTCATAGATGAAAATTGGGAGCGTCGTGGTGGCTTCTGCCGGTCCCCCTCTGGTGAGAATCCAGATGATATCGAACTTGTTGAACATCCAGATGCCTCGAAGCAGTAACACCAGCAGAATGACGCTACGAATGTTTGGTAGCGTTACATCGCGGAACTGCTCCCAAGCATTTGCGCCGCACATTCTCGCTGCTTCGTAGTGGGTTTCGGGAATCGACTGTAAACGTGCAAGTACCATCATAACGATGAACGCCGTGAACTTCCAAGAGTTTGCAACGATTAATGATGGCATCGCCCACGTTTCACTTCCGAAGAAAGATACCGGATCGTTGGCAAGACCCGTATCTTGGGCGAGGTTACTCATCACGCCGAGCTGCGGGTGACCCATCCACGTGAATACCATTCCGACTACGATAGTGGGAATGAGATACGGGAGTAATGCCACTGCTCGAGCCAGAGCGATTCCTTTCAATTGTTTATTCAGGAGTAACGCTGTCGGGATGGCAAGCAGAAGCTGAAGGAACGTTGATCCCAGCGCGAAGTAGAGTGAGCGCCCGAGCGAATCCCAGAACCCAGCATCTCCGAAGAGGAGTGCTTCGTAGTTCTGGAACCAGATGAATTCTTGATCGAGACTGAGTGTTCCCATCGCGAACAGGGAATTGTACAGGGCCCAAGCGACTGGGAGAAACACGACGAATACGACGAGCGCGACGACTGGGAACAAGAAGGTCGCACCAAGGAGCCTATCACTCTCTATCCATCGCTCGCGGATGCCATCGGGCATGTATTCAACAAACTTTGCTGTAGAGATCGTCATTCTTTGAGGCTCTGGAGAGTATCTCGAAGGTTATCTGCCGCACTGTTCACGGCTTGTTCCGGTGCGACACCGTTGATATTCATCTCATAGAGAAGGGTCCCGAGATGCTGGCTCGTGAATAGTGACGGACCGTATTCATTGTACGGATCAGTCTCGCCACCCCAGCTAACACCCTTCTCGAAGGACTCTCGAACCACTTCGAGATCTCGCTCTGAGAAGTTACCCGCGATGAAATCATCTTCTCTATAAGCATCCATCTCCACGATACTCGTCATCGTCGGGAAGTTGTGGACAGGCCCAACGGATGTCAGGAAGTCGATGACACGGTTCTCTCTGGCCGTGAATTCGATAAACTGTCTTGCTTCTTCCTTGTATTCTGCGTCCTGCATCAGTACCCAGCCGCCGCCATTGTTGATGAAACTCTCTGTTCCGTTATGAACGGGGAAGTGGGGTCGAACGTTCTGCGTCTGATCAGGCGTATTATTGATGACCTGCAGCTTGGCGCGAGGTCCGTAGATGCAGTGTGCTGAATTCCGGGAGACATACGACTGGAGGATGTCGCCCCATTCGAAGTCTCCTGCCTCCGGTGAATACTGGTGGAGTTCATTCAGGAACTCGGCGGTCTCGATCGCCTTTTGCTTATTTTCGCCCTGATCAAGTGCGATCTGGACTTCCCCGTCCTGTCGGGTTGCGACGTTCCCACCGTTGCTCTTCAGGAAATTCCAGAACGTGAACGATGAAAGTTCTGAGCTGGCGCTCGGGACAACAGTCCCAAACATATCGTCGGAGTTGATCTCTTGTGCGATTTCGAGGTATTCGTCCCACGTGAGTCCCGCCGAACTCTCAAGATTGTACTCTTGGTAAACGTCCTCCCAATACCAGACCTGTGTCGGATTCGTCCACAGCGGAACAGTGTAGTCGTCTCCATCTATTGCCAGTCGAACGTTCTCTGGTATGCTACCATTGTATTCCTGTTCGAACGTTCCGATCAGATCTTCGACAGACTCCAACTGATCGCGGGTTGCGAGCTGTGCCGCTTGTCCCGTGTCAAGCGTGGCCAGCTCGGGCGTATTCCCTGTCTGGATAAGAGTCGAGATACGTTCGGTCGGCGACAGACTGGTATAGTCCATCGTGACTGTGGTACCGGTCTCCTCTTCGAAGTCAGAAGCCATCTGGTCGAACCACTCTTTTGCCGCTTCGTTCGTTTCACCAGTAACGACGTGGACTTCCTCTTCACCACCATTACTACCGCCGCCTCCGAGCAGCCTCACGCAGCCCGAAAGCGCAGCGATCGTACTGCCTGCACTTGCTGCGAGGAATGAACGCCGACCAACTTTCGATCGCGATTCACTCGTCTGTCCATGGGCATCTCTACCCGCACCTGCATCTGCCATACAGCCAGTACCATTCGGGACGACTATTTAATATTAATGGTTATTTCTACGCCCTCCCCTCACTATTCTTTTAGGTCAGTCTCCCCCCATCGGAGGATTTATATCGGGCGGGGAAGCTTACTTGCAAGTGGTTCTCAACCACTATAGAGGACACTATGGCAGCAATTCAAATCGATAACCTGCGAAAGGTGTATCGCGTCGCCGGGAATGGCGAAGTCGCCGTTGACGGCATCGACATGACTATCCAAGACGGCGAGTTCGTCACTATCGTCGGCCCAAGTGGTTGCGGGAAAACAACGACCCTCCGTTGTATCGCAGGGCTCGAAGAACCGACTGAGGGGACAATCACGATCGGGAGCGAAGAGGTGACAAAGAAACCGCCGCAGCGACGGAACCTTTCCATGGTCTTTCAGGATATCGCGTTATACCCGCACATGACTACGCGGGATAATATCGCTTATCCAATGAAACTCGAAGACGTTCCAAAGGACAGCCAACAGGAGAAGATCCAGAAGGCGACAGAAACGCTCCAGATTAGTGAGCTACTCGATAAGATGCCGAGTGAACTCTCTGGTGGTCAAGCTCAGCGAGTTTCGCTCGCGCGTGCCATCGTCCGAGACCCAGCTGCCTTCCTGCTAGACGAACCGATGAGTGACCTTGACGCGAAGCTGAAGATGGAGATGCGAAAAGAGTTCGGTAAGATTCACCGAGAACTCGACGCGACGATGGTCTACGTTACTCACGATCAGGAAGAGGCAATGACGCTCTCCGACAAACTCGCGGTCATGAACGACGGCCGCGTCGAGCAGTTCGGGAGTCCAGATCACATTTACCAGAATCCAGCTAACGTATTCGTCGCACAGTTCATCGGAAGTCCGAGTATCAATCTCCTCGACGTGACGCTCGATTCTGTTACGTCCAAAGAAGTAACTGTCAAACTAGAGACTGGAGAACGCATCTCCTTCCCGTTTGACCCAGATTTCAGTGCGGAACCGGACGATCTGCCTCAAAACTTGGTTCTTGGATTCCGGCCGCGCCATACGAGAGTTTTCGCTCCTGAGGACGCCGACACTGGTATCCAGGCCAAGACAGTCCTCAACGAGCCTATCGGAGACGAAGTCATCCAGTATCTCGAGGGCCCCCAAGGCGAACTCCGGGCAGTAATTCCACGTAACGAGATAATCGACGAAGACGAGGAGACTCTCGTCCAAGTACAGACATCGGGCACGTTCCTCTTCGACCGCGAATCCGGTGAGCGAGTCATTCGAGGTCGCGAGGAGACGCAGCCGGTTCTTATATCGTAGCCGTTTCTGGATATTTTCTGTACTACTTCGGGAACATAACGTCGTATTGGCGTCCTAAGTCTTCTAACGTCCCCACCACGCCAGGGCCGAGCGGAATCCCGCTTCGTTCTCGTTCTTTACGGGTTTCTGCCTCAATCTCCCCAGGTAGCTTGACCTCTTTGATGCCCTCTTGTGTTCGGGTCGCCTTCAGTTCCTCTACTAAACGGTCGATATCAGCCTTGAATGCGTCAATATCTCGGAAAGCACTAGGATCGATCGCACCGACGAAGTGTCCGACCCTCTGGGGCCGTGAGTAATCGTCGTAGAGTGAATCAACCTCGGGGCTTGTCCCCATCGACGAGAGAACGCCTGAACAGACATCAACGAGGAGTCCGAGTCCGTAGCCCTTTGGACCACCCGCTGGGCGGAGTGCGTGGACTTCTTCAGGAGCAGTTGTGGGTTGGCCTTCTTCATCGATCGCCCAGTCATCCGGTATCATTTCTCCTTCTTCTTCGGCAACATGTATTTTGCCTTTTGCGACGACGCTGGTAGCCATATCCAGGGTAATTGGGAATGAGAGATTCGTTGGAATAGAGTAGCCTAGCGGATTCGTCCCGAAGAACGGATCTATTCCGCCGAAGGGTGCGACGTTCGGCCCGACGTTAGTCATCGCGAGACCAATACAATCCACGGAAGCAGCCTGCTGAGTGTAATAGGCTGCTGTGCCGAAATGGTTGCTGTTCTGGACGATTGCGAACGCGGTGCCGGTTTCCGCTGCAGCTTCTACGACGGTATCCATCGCTTTCGCAGTAGCAACCTGACCGAGGCCGTCGTCGGCATCCACAATGACGGCCGAGGGAGAAGGACGTTTCACTGTCATCTCGGGATCGGCATTGAAGCCGCCTCCTTCGATGTTTTTCACATACGGCTCTAGTCTCACGACTCCGTGTGAGTCGACTCCGCGAAGGTTCGCGGTGACGAGTGCGTCGCTGACGATTCGTGCGTGCTCGCTATTGAGTCCTGCTTCTTCGAAGACCTCTCGGGCGAATTGCTCGAGAGACTCTGCAGAGAGGCGGACGTGTTCCTCTGGCTCAGACATGATTGTGACTCAGTGCTGGCGCACTGTAGCAATCGGACTCAGCATTACCGAACTAATAAAGTCCGGGGTTACGGCAGAGATAACTACGTTCGGATGTCGTACCCGGCGTCAGCGAGCGCCGAGTTAGGAAGTTCTTCCCCGTGAAGCCCTGCTACGATGTTCTCTGCAGCCATACGAGCCATCTTATCTCGGGTTCCGACACTCGCGCTGCCAAGATGCGGTAAAACGACAACTCGTTCCGGCGCGAGGTTGAGTAGAGGATGGTCCCCTGGCAGGGGTTCGGGATCAGTGACATCCAGACCTGCCCGTTTGATTTCGCCGGAATCGAGTGCTTGGATCAGAGCATCTGTATCGACGACCTCTCCCCGGCTCGTATTGATGAGAACGGCGTCTTCCTTCATCCGTTCGAACTCCACAGTACTGACGAGCCCCTCGGTTTCCTTCGTTAGCGGGACGTGAAGCGAGATGAAGTCAGAGCACTCGAACACGACATCGCGATCAACATATTCAATGTCAACCCCGTGGTTTTCCAATTCAGCCTCCGTCTCCGGTTTGCGCGATCGGCTGGAGTAGATTACGTCCATACCGAAGCCCGCACCCCGCCGAGCGACAGCTGTGCCGATGTTGCCTAGACCGACGATACCGAGCGTCGTATCGTGAACGTCCTGACCGGTAAGCAATGTTGGCTGCCATGTTTCCCACCGCCCCTCCCGGACGTAGTGGTGACCTTCGATGGTCCGACGAGCACATGTCATCATGAGCGACCAAGCGAGGTCTGCCGTCGTTTCAGTAAGTACGCCAGGTGTGTGACCGACATCGATCCCCCGCTCTGCCGCAGCATCTAGATCGATGTGGTCGTAGCCGACAGAACATGTGCTGACGACTTCCAGGGAATCAGATGCGTCGAGGACCTCTGCATCGATGTTATCGGTGAGCAGACAGAGGAGCGCATCTGCTTCGAGTTCCTGTAGGCTGGTGATAATACGTTCCTTCGATGGAGGGAGTTTTTTCTCCCACGTATGTACCTCGTAATCTGCTTCGAGCATATCGAGGCCTGCTTCAGGGATCTCACGAGTTACGTAGACGGCTGGGCGTGAAACCATACACCTCGGACTGGATCTGACTTGGAGAATAATCTGGAGAAAGAGGACTTTCTTGCCAATAAAGGAGGTACATTTACATCTTCAGGGTCGGTGGTTCGTTACGTATGTCGGAAGAGTTGACCATCGAGTACGAGGGCCTCTCAGCATTCAGCATTGAAAGCAGCAATACAAGCTTGATCGTAGATCCGTGGCTCGAACCAGCTTGGATAGACGCTACCGTCGATGACTTCGAACACGTCGATTACGTCTTCGTCACTCATGGAGCACATGACCACCTCGGATCTACATACGAGATTGCAGATCGTTCAGGTGCCACCGTCATTACGGAGCCGGCTGTCGCAGACCATCTTACCAGCCTTGGTTTATCCGACGATCAGGTGCAGTCCATGGTGTGGGGTAACCGTCTTGAACTATCAGAGTTGGGTGTCCGTGCACTGGAAACGAGTCACATCTCCTACTTCGAGTCGCAGGGTGAACACGTGACAGGAACAGCACTTGGATTCCTCTTTGAATTCGAGTCCCGGACCATTTACTACCTTGGTGACACTGCCTTGTTCTCAGACTTGGAAATGTTCGGAGAGCGATATGATCCGGATGTAGCGCTTCTTCCGGTCGGTGCAGCACCAGGCGCTCTTGCCCCTCTCCCTCCAGACGAAGCAGCGACAGCTGCCGATTGGCTGGATATCACGACAGCGATCCCTGTTCATTATGTTCCAGATGATGGTACACCCGAAGTATTCGAAGCTGAACTTGGCGACCTTGACTCTGACGTTAACTCGTTCATTCTCGAACCGGGTGAATCACTGACACTCTCATAACGGAGTTCTCTGCCAAAACCCAAGCACTTTTCCGGTTCACAAACTACTTCAGAATCGTTATGGCAAACCAAGCCAAGGCTGCAGTCCTGCGAGAGATACGCAAACCGTCAACCGAACCTCTCTCCGTGGAGGAGTTCGATATTCCAGATGTAGGTGATGAGGATATCCTACTGAAGATGGATATGGCAGGAGTTTGTGGAACTGATGTCCATATCCTCCACGACAAAGTTCCGGGCGTGGTAACACCATCTATACTTGGCCATGAGAACGTTGGCACGATAGAAGAACTGGGAGAGAATGTAGAGACAGACGCACGTGGCGAACCACTCTCCGTCGATGACCGTATCGTAGTACTGCCTGCATCCTGCCGAGAGTGCTACAACTGTGTTATCCTCAATGACGAGTCGAAATGCGAGAACCGAACAAGTGTCGGAGGATGGCTGGATGCCGATGAACACCCACATTTTGTCGGAGGGTTCGGTGAGTACATCTTCCTCACGGACAACTACGAGGTCGTAAAGATCCCGGATGATATCTCCGATGAAGCTGTTGTGATGGGTGATGCCATCCGAATTGCTGTTCACGGGTTCGATATTATCGATGGGATCGATTATGGCGCCGACGTGTTGGTCCAAGGTCCCGGTCCAGTCGGACTAGCAGCAATCGCGATGGCTGAGGATAGCGGCGCAGGCCAGATTATCGTCACTGGAGCACCGGATGAACGCTTGGAACTTGCAAAGAAATTCGGTGCCGACCATACTATCAGCATCGACAACGTCGAGGAGGAGGACCGAATCGACCAGGTGTTGGACCTAACTGATGGCCGGGGTGTCGATACGACGCTTGAGGCAACTGGCTTCCCACCGGCGGTCCGAGAGGGATTAGAAATGACCGGCATTAACGGCCAGTACCTCATTATGGGTCACTACGGCGACGCAGGAACCGTCGAACTCAACCCACACGAGATCAATCGGAAGCAGATCTCAGTTGATGGTGCGTGGTCTGCAGCGACGAAGCACTTCGTCCAAGCACTACCACTGCTCCGTCGCTTCCCGTGGGAGGAGGCAGTGACTGATTATTACTCACTGGATGAGGTGAACGAAGCCATCCAAGCTATGGAAGGGATGGAGACCGTCAAAGCTGTTATCGAGCCGTAACGTTTCGTTGGCTACTCCTTTACTTCTGGAAGAACCTCATCACCTAACCGTTCGATAGCTGTGAGCGGTTCGGGGCTTTTATTCGAATAAACGAGTGAATCGAACTCGTCGGCATAGTCGAGTGACGTTTCGATGATCGGTTCCGTTTCCGTTGTGATAAAGAAAGTATCCTCAAGGACTTCCTCGCGGAGCATACGACCATGTTTCTCGATGACGCGAGGATCAGCAATACCCTGATCGAAGAAGATATCCATTGCGTTTCCGCCCCATCGACGGCATTCTTCGATCAGTGCATCATGGTCATCACCGAGCGCGAAGGGAAGTTCAAGTACGAGTTCAATATCATCTGGGTCACGATTGGCGCGTTCGGCACCCTTCCGCAGGCCGCGTTTTAGAGCATCAATGCGGTCCTGATCAGGTTGTCCGATAGTCCACAACGCATCAGCGTATTGACCAGCGACAGCAGCTGATTGTGGACCGAATGCAGACATATAAATCGGAGGTGATGGGTCAGGGTTCGTGTAGAGTTTCGCCTCCTCAAGCGACCAGAATTCGCCGTCATAGGTATTGAACCCATCTTCATCCCAGAGCATTCGAAGGACCTTCAGGCCTTCCCGCGTGCGTTCACGGCGCTCTGGGTACTCTGGCCAGTCGTAGCCAAGGGGGATCGTGTTCATTGCCTCTCCAGTACCAACACCTAGTCGAGAACGACCCGGATACATCGCCTGTAGTGTAGCGAACGCTTGTGCAACTATACCGGGGTGATACCGTTTCAGAATGGGTGTCACAGCTGTTCCAAGAGTAACTTCGTCGGTTACTTGACCAGCTGCTGCAAGCCACATCCATGCAAATCCACAGTGGGCATCCGTATCGAACCAAGGATGGAAGTGGTCGCTGGTCCAAATGGAATCAAAACCTACATCTTCTATCAACTGGGCCTGTGTGATCAACTCGTTCGGATGATACGACTCCTGCAGGGTCTGGAATCCGATCTCTTGGAAGCCAGGCATCATCCTTACGGAGGATGACTACCCCTGTAAAACTACGTTTCCGAGCAGGCATTTCGTTTGCCGGCGACAGCGCACCCATTCAATCAGACGAAGAACTACTCGATTAGATTTCCTTGATATCGTGTTTGTTATACCGCTCTTGGAAGTTATTTATATCATATATATACTCTCCCTCTTTTATTCGTTCTAGCATTTCTTCTTCAGCATCTAATTTCTCCTGAGCGGCGGCAAGTACTTGCTCCGCATTTTCTGGTTTGACAATGGCGACGCCTTCATCATCTCCAACGACGATATCACCAGGCTCCACGGTCAGGCCACCACAGGAGACAGCCACATTGATTGAACCAGGATGTGACTTGTAGGACCCTTTTGGACTCACAGCACGCGCGTAGACGGGATAATCGAGCTCTTCGATCTCTTCGATATCCCGTA
The DNA here is from genome assembly GCF_003675875.1 of Halostella limicola. Taxonomy (NCBI): domain Archaea; kingdom Methanobacteriati; phylum Methanobacteriota; class Halobacteria; order Halobacteriales; family Natronoarchaeaceae; genus Halostella; species Halostella limicola. The sequence goes on from NZ_RCDI01000004.1 coordinate 283,722, forward strand.
CAGCGCCATCCAGAACGGTCCCTTTGAGTCCATGTGTTTTACAGGAGGTAGATGCGAGTTCGCCCCACAGACCGGCCTCAGTGTACTCATTTGCGTCGATAACTAAGATATCGCCAGGTTCTGCCATTGTGATGGCCTTATGTGCCATCAAATTATCTCCTGGGTATGTTTTCACGGTGAGAGCAGTGCCGGCCATTCTGGCATCATCATACACGGGCTTGATGGAGTGTGACATTGTATTCTCGTATTTCGATGTCACATCTGAAAGCACTGCTGTGGGAATCTCTTTGAACTTCTCAACAAGATCTTTCGGTGGTCGGTCTATATCTGAGATTACCTTGTGCATCGGTACACGGAATCCTGTGCGGACAGCGACTTTAATCCCTGGCTTTTCTGTGCTAATTGCCACCATGAGTCTTCCCACGATACGGGATAAAGTCTAGAAATATCATTTTCTATGAAGGCAGTAGAACCCTTCTATCGTGCATTTCTTTATTTCTTACTTAATACTCCTAAATATATCCTGAAAGCCTAAAACTCATTCCGTATTATGGGACAAGGTTTTTGTTACCGTCTGTTCACACTTCTTGTATGGTAAACGCGATACGGAAGTCAGTGCGGATAATTGAGGCACTTGCTGAACATCAAATGACAACAATCTCTACATTAGAGAAAGAGCTTGAGATTCCCAAGAGTACTCTCCACCGTCACCTACAAACAATGGAACAGGAGGGACTTGTCGTCAATGAAGCCGGTCAGTATCGGCTAGCACTTCGATTTCTCAATTTTGGCGAGCAAGCTCGCCGACAAAATAGTCTCTTGACCATTGCAGAAGTCGAATTAGACGATATTACGGAAGAGACTGGCCATGAATCCTATCTTGTGGTTGCAGAACACGGCCACGCAGTGTACATCTATGGATCAAACCAATCCCAGTCCGTTAAGGGAGAGATCTTCCCCGGGAAGTATACTCCCTTACCAGCTACTGCTGCCGGACGCGTACTTTTGGCTGGGATGTCCTTATCTACCAATGACGAACTGTTGGAGAGTGATTCGTCTGAACTTCCCCTTCAATCAATTCGAAACCAGAACTATGCTCTAAAAACCGGAGATGAAGAGACAAGCCGTTGGGAGATTGCTGTACCAATTTGTAATCAAGATGGTCACATCCAAGCAGCAGTAAGTGTCTCTGGTGATATGGCCGACCTGGGTCGTGAAACCATCAGTGATAGACTCATCGAGCGTGCTCAACAGGCGGCACACCGAATTGAAATAAAGTCTGGATATACGTAATTCCTTTACTATACTATTTATGTAATCCCGAATTCTGTCTATTGGTCAAAATGCATCTTACGATCATATAGCTGTAAAGGAATGGTTCAAGATGTATCCCTGGAGACATCGACATCACCGGCAATTTCGAACTCGGATGTAACGCAACGGATTTTCGCTACTCTTTTCTCTGCTGTATAGTTCAGAATATATGACGTACTGAGTGCATCTCATCCTGCGAGCAGGATTTAACATCAGCCGAAGATCTGGCTCGCATGCAGATTGAAAAAGGACAGTAACTGACACGGCAGTTATAAACCTCTGTATAGTTTCCTTCTTTATAGACTGCTACCGTGCTTTTAGACCATATTATATAGAATGGGATTTCACATATTTCTTTAATCCTTCTATAAAATTATATATTAAAATATATTTCTAATATTTTCTATTGCAAGATAGGTTCTTTGCTGATCAATTTTAAAGTAGATCCCCTCGATAATAGGAATTTTTATATATAGTTATAAACTCTATTGGTGTTTCTACTATGCTGAATATGAGTTGTGATTGATGATTTAGGCCTCACACACATTTTGTCCAGAAAACACTAGTACATTCTAGTGGGCCGACGCTGTCGGGTAACCGGAGAAGTTAGAACTTAGCCAGAACGACGCTATTCCCGGGGTCAGCGGCCAGAAAACCCTTCTTGCCGCGCCCTTCGATGACTTCCTCGACGACAAGGCGACCGCGCTTCACGAAGATGGATCACGCTCCGGTTCCTATGCTGCCCAGCTCGAACGTATCCTCCCGATGTGGATCGAATGGATGGAGGATCGGGGCGTCGCCTATCTGGAGGAGGTCGACGAACGAAGCCTCGCTCGCTGGACGAAGTACCTCTCCCGGTGCGTCAAGGCCGACGAGGGCGACTCCGACGGCGGTATCACCCGGGCGACCGCGTGGACGTACTACAACGCCGTCCGCGCGTACCTCGGCTGGTGCGTGACGTGGCGAGATCTCGACGCCAACCCGGCCGACGACCCGAAGCCACTCGACGCGATGCCCAACCGGCCGTCGCGGTCATCGGGGGACCAGCAGTTCTGGAGTCCGGAGCAGCGCCAGACGCACCTTCGCCACCTCGACGAACGTGCTCACGAGGTGATCGACGAGGACGGGTTCGCGCCCGTCTGTGACCGGGCACGGACGACCTTGACCTGGAGGCCGGCACGATCGACGTGCTCGGCAAGAGCCAGAACGAGGAACAGGCGCCGCTCACCGACCAGCCCGTCCCGGCGCTGTCGACCGTTGGCACGATGTCCTCGACCCAGCGGACGACTGGCCGTTGTTCCCAACGTTCCATCAACCGTCGCTGTGGGGTGCCGTTCGTGACGAGCTCCGCGATCGTGGCCACAATGAGGACGCCGTCGACGGGATGTTGGAGGCGTATGACGACCCGCTTGACGCGATCCGCGAGAACGATTCGACGCCCCCAGCACTGTCAACGTCGGGCGGCAGGCGGCTGTTCAGGCGACTGAGCGATGCCGCAGATGTGGACACCAGCGACGACTCGAAAGACTACCTCACGCTGCACGGCGGTCGCCGCGGCGCTGGCGAGATGTACTACCGCGAAGCCGGCCACCCCGCTGCGCAGCGGGCGCTCCGCCACGCTGACCCCTCGACGACGTCTTCTCAGTGCCGTCGCGGGTGTCCTCGTTGGCGGCCGTCAGCGCTACCCCGCCGAAAGCATCGCTGGTCCCGGCCAGGTGATCATCTCGTCGTCGAGCGTGGCGATCACCACCGATGGGAACTCCGCAGAGTATTCATTGCCCGCTTCGTCGAAACTGAGACGAGCGTTCACTGTGGCGTGTGCCGAATGAGTACTATGGAAGAGTACGACTTCCTCGCCATCGGAACCGGATCAGGACTTGATGTCGCGAACGCGGCGGCGAATCAGGGGCAGTCAGTAGCGGTCGTGGAGAAGGGTCGTCTGGGTGGCACCTGTCTCAACCGCGGCTGCATCCCGTCGAAGATGCTGCTGTACCACGCCGAAGTGATGGAGACTATCGAGCGCGCGGACGAGTTCAAGATTGACGCCAGCGTAAACGACGTGGAGTTCGGTGAGATCGTCCGCGAAGTCAACGAGGACGTTCACGGCGACTCGGACTCGATACGGGAGGGCCTCCGGTCGTCGAACCGCATCGACCTCTACGAGGGCGAAGGTCGGTTCGTCGGCGATCGCACCGTCGAGGTGAACGGCGGCACGGACGACGGCGCCGAACTGTACGCGGACACCGTCCTCGTCGCTGCGGGGACGCGCCCGTCGATCCCACCGATCGACGGCATCGACGACGTCGACTACCTCACCAGCAAGCAGGCGCTTCAGTTGGAAACGCCGCCGGACCACCTGGTGATCGTCGGCGGCGGCTACATCGCCGCCGAGCTGGGGCAGTTCTTCGGGACGTTCGGCAGCGATATCTCCATCATCGGGCGTCGGCCGACCCTGCTTCCGGACGCCGACGAGGAGGTCGCCGCCGAGTTCACCGAGCGGTACGCCGACCGCTTCGACCTCTACACCGGCTACGAAGCGACCGCCGTTTCCCAGACCGACGGAGGGATCACCGTCGAAGCGGAACCGTTCGCCGCGGCCGACGGCGGCGCGGCGACCAGTGACGCTGTGTCGGTCAGCGGCGACGAACTGCTGGTCGCGGCCGGGCGGGTTCCTAACACTGACACGCTCGACCCCGAGGCGGCGGGCATCGGAACGGACGAGTTCGGCTTCGTCGAGACCGACGAGTACCTCCGGACGATCGCGGAGGGAGTGTGGGCGCTGGGCGACATCGTCGGCGAGTACCTGCTGAAGCACAACGCCAATCACGAGGCACGGGCAGTCGTCAGCAACCTGTTTAGCGACGAACTGACGCCCGTCGACTACTCGGCGATGCCGTTCGCCGTCTTCGCCTCGCCGGAGGTCGCAGGCGTCGGCTTGACCGAGCAGGAACTCCGTGCCGAGGGTCGCGACTACGCGAAGCGCACCTACCGCTACGAGGAGACGGCACGCGGAAGCGCGATGAAGGCCGAGGGGCTCGTGAAGCCGCTCATCGACCTCGACGGCGAGATCCTCGGCTGTCACATCGTCGGCCCGGAGGCGTCGAACCTGATCGAGGAGGTCGTCGTCGCGATGACGGCGGGGTCAGGGTCCGTGCAGGACATCCGCCAATCGGTCCACATCCACCCCGCGCTCTCCGAGGTCGTCCAGCGCGCGTTCTCCGGGCAGTTCCGGCAAGGCGGCCAGAGCCACGAACACGACCACGATCACTGAATCTCCCTCTCGACAGGGGCTCCGTTCGATATATTCCCGACCGTGCTATCGTGCGACCGCCTTGACGAACGCTGTACACGCCCGCCGTCCCCTTTTGTAACTACCGGGCCACCACGCTACTGTAATGGCGAAAGCAGCTATCGTGATTCTGGCAGGCACTGAGTCGCATACCGACACCGGCCGTCTCGTGAACGGGCTCGAAGCGGCGCGGGAGTTCGCCGAGAACCCGGACGACGAACTGGAGCTCATCTTCGACGGCGCCGGGACGCAGTGGATCCCGGAACTGGAAGACGAGGACCACGAGTACCACGACCTCTACCAGCCGCTGAGCGACGAGGCGGCTGCCTGTGACTACTGCGCCGGCGCGTTCGGCGTCGACGACGCCATCGCGGACGCCGGCGTCGTCACCGTCGACGATAACGAGGGCCACCCCAGCATCCGCTCGCTCGTCGACGACGACTACGAGATCATCACGTTCTGAACGACAGGCCCGTTCGGGATCGCGCGGACCGGGACTTTGACCGTCGGGACCGACGACCTCGTTTTCGCGGCTATCACGACGATTCACCCCTCCCCGGACACTCCGAAGGAGGTTTCCCCTGCGTCCAGTCTCGCGACGCCGTCGCGGCAATCCTGACCACTCACACCGTGTCCGACCGGTCGAACGGATCCACGTCGGTTTCCCGGCGAGCTCGCGACGTCGCACTGGCACCGGACGGGACGCTAGCGACGTTGCCGGTACCGAACGCGAAGGCCGATCTCGGATCGGGATCCGGACGCGGACGCGCTCAGACCCCGACCATCACGCGAGCTCGATCGTTCCGCGCATCGAGTTCGGATGGACCTGACAGTAGTACTCGGCCATCTCTTCGCTGGCGGTGAACGTGACTGTCTGGGTCGCCCCTTCCTGCTGAACGAACTCGGACGACAGCAGGTCCTCGCCGTTCGCGTCTTCGATCGCGAAGTTATGTTGGATCCCGTCGGCGTTCTCCCAGACGAGCGTGTACTCACTGCCGGCCTCCAGTTCGAGCGTCGGGTTAGTCGATCCCTCGATGGATCCGGGCGCCTGACCGATCCAGCCACCGGCCTCGCCGGCGAGTCGGAAGTCCGCTCCTTCGTCCGCGGCACCGTCGCCCGAGTCGTCAGCCGCCTCGTCGGTCTGTGGCTCCCAATCGGCGAAGGGCGCCTCCACGAGCGTCTCTTGCTCCCACATCGCGTGGATGAACGGCTGCGTCTCCCCGTTGGGGAGTTCGAACGCCGTCTGGACGGGTTCGAAAACGGGGCCGTCGGGCCCCGCGGTGATCGGCAGGACCACGCCGTGAGTGTGATGTACCTGTCCGGCGATCGTGTTCTCGGGCGCGAGCGGCATCTCCTCGTCGAGCGCGATCCGGTACTGCTGATCGCGGACGGTCTGGGTCGTCATGATGTGCATCACCTTGTTCTCGTCGACGACCTCGCCGTCGACGAGGACGTTCCCCACGCCCCAGCAGGCACCGTAGGTGTACACCTGCGGCATCAGCGGTGACCCGGTCCCGGTCTTCCCGTGGTGCCAGGCGTTGGTTATCACGCCGCCGCCGGTTTCGTACCCCGGGATCGGCGGCTGGACGACGTGGTCGAAGTCGAGTTCGTACTCGTTGCCCGCGGGATCGGTGAAGCGAGTGTCGAGGTCGACGGTGTCCGCCGTCTCGCCGGGCGGCCCGCGGCGGTCGTACGGCTGGTTGTCGTGATACGTGACCGAGAACTCCCCGTCCGTTACCTCCGCGCGGTCGCTGTACAACGTGGGTTCGACGAACTTCTCCCGAGCGATCTCGTCGTCGATCGGTTCACGAGCCTGTTCGGGCGCGGCGACCAGAACCGGCAGGTCCTGAAGCAGCTGCGGGACCGCGTTCCCGAGCGGTTCGGGGAGCCCCTTGGCCTGCTCGATCCGCGATTCCAGGAGGTCGTTCCCGTGGCGCGGGGCGTCGGGCGTTCCGAACACGTGTGGACTCAACCGCCGTTCTCCCGGGAGCACCCAGTAGAACGTCTCGCCCGCTTCCTGTTCGACGGTGACGCGAAGTCCGCTTTCCTGCTCGTTGTCCTCTCCGTCCTCATCGACTTGAGTCGTCGTTTCGGTTTCGTTCTGCGCCGGTGCTGCCGTGTTGGCCTGGCTGCACCCCGCGAGCGCTCCGACCGTCCCGATAGCGCCCAATTTCAGAACTCTCCGTCTCGTGTGCTCCATGGGGATACCCAATTATCGATAGTGATAAACTCCTGCTGGTGTCGTGTGACTGGCAGGCCAGAGCCCGGTAACTATAAGTTCGGGCTAACGAACGGTACTAGGCTAGGGTTCGGAGACCGCGACAGAAGACCATCGGCGCGCCGTCCGCGTTCTTCCAGACGACCTCGTGCATCTGCCCTACCGTCAGCGTCAACGTCGGGTTGGACTCTCCCTCGATATCGGCGGGCCGTCTGCCGACCCAGCCGGTCGCCTCCCCGTCGAGTTCGATCCTCTCCGCTTCAGCGCCGTCGGTGGAACCGGGGACGCCGACGAGGAACCGCTGTATCGAGCTGTCCTTACTCGTCTGCAGAGAATCTCCTTTCGAGGGTTCCGGATCCGTCTAGTTCCCAAAGAGCTCGATCGAGTAACTCCCAGAGGATGTATTGCTCGTAGTGTTGGGTCGCACAGTACTCACAGGGCTGTATCTCCTGCGCTACCGCTTCGATCTCGTCTCCGTATTCCTCCCACAACGATTCGATCAGCATAGATAGACCGTCCGTAGTGCTTTACCAAGGCTTTCGCTTTCTCCGACCGCGTACGCTGGCAGCTTAGTCGGCAGTCTGTTCGTCCTGCGGCGTCTTTTCTACTTGCAGCGGATCGGTCGTCGAGGTCGCTGTGACCAGCCGCAAGTACTGTCCTGCATTTGTGAGGAGTTTGTTCTCCGCCTTCCGGAGGTGCTCTTCGTACGTCGAGCGAGCGACGGCGGTCTGATCGGCCAGTTCCCGCAGCGAGGTCTTCCGTGGTTGCTCGTAGTACCCTCTTTCCAGCGCTAACTGGAGCGCTGCCAACTGCCGGTCAGTGATGTCCTCGAACAACTGGTCGACCGGGGCCAGCATACTATGGGGGATCTGCTTCTCCGAAATCGAGGTTTTCGAGAGCAGTTCGATCTCTCGGTCAGATCGCAGATCACCGAGCAGTTCCTGAATGTTCTCACCGTCGAATGCGATTACCGTGTAGTGCTCCCAGCCATGACGGTAGATCGTCGGCGACTGATACAGACAGTCGTGTTCCTCGAAGCGATCGATGATGGACTCCTCGAGTGAACAGAGACAAGACTGTGTGACGACGTGATACCCATCGTCGTCCTCCGATTCGTGAAGAATAGTTCCAATCTGACTGATATGGTCGAGCAATTCGTCAGTCGGTGTCGTCTCTGAGGTGATTTCGAGCACTTGGCAGTCGCTCAGCGGCCATTCGCGTATGGTCAAATCCGGATACTGCTCCGAGATCTCCCGATACGGACACTCGTGCTTGACGCGAATCGAGGCCTCGTACAGACTCATACGAACGACTTCGGTCTGAAGAGAATTAACAGTGCCGGTCATGTCCGGCAGCACCCATATGCAAATATACCCCCTATTCTGGGATACTCATGCAGACGATAACGCCGGAGGAACTCAGCGAACGGTTACGAAACGACGACGATGAGCCGCTCGTCCTCGATATTCGCCACCAAGAGGACTTCGAGGAGTGGCATATCCCGGGCAGTCTCAACGTCGATGTCTACGACGCCCTGATCGAAGATCCTGAACGGGCCAAGGAGGACCTATCCGATCTCCCCGATAAAGAACGAGTCGTCACTGTCTGTGCAGCGGGTGTCGTCTCACAGACTGCGACGGAAGTGCTTCGGGAGATGAACTACGACGCAGTGACGCTCACGGACGGGATGAACGGCTGGAGCCGTGTCCACCGGCACGCGAGAGTTCCGGCCGACCTCGATGGCACGCTCGTTCAGGTCGCTCGTCCTGGGAAGGGCTGCCTCTCGCACGTCCTCGTCTCCGAGGATGAAGCCGTCGTGTTCGACCCGTCGCAGCACCTTGACGAGTACGAGGAGGTTCTGGATGCGTACGATGCCGACCTCGTCGGCGTCTTCGACACGCACGCCCACGCCGACCACGTCTCGGGTGCTGCGGAACTCTCCGACCGGCACGGCGTCCCCTACTACCTCCATCCGAACGATGCGCTCGCCATCGACGCGACGCCCCTCGAAGATGGGCAGACAGTGACTGTCGGCCATCTCGACGTCGAGGTTATCCATACGCCCGGGCACAGCGAAGGGAGCGTGTCGTTCGTCGTGGGTGATGCAGCGCTGATAACGGGCGATACGCTCTTCCACGAGAGCGTGGGGCGCGTCGAACTCGGCGTCGAAGCCGGCATCGAGGACTCTGACGTCGAACGGAACGCCGCGACGCTCTACGAGAGCCTCCAGCGTTTGCTCGACCGGCCGGACGATGCTGTGGTTCTACCAGCACACGATCCTGGCTCGCCCGAACCGCCCGTGGCCGTGACCCTTGGCGAGGTCAGAGAACAGAACGAGGACCTCGGACGCGACCGGGAGGAGTTCGTCGAGGAACTGGCTTCGGATATCCCGGACCATCCGCCGAATTTCGAGCGCGTCAAGCGAACGAACGTGGGAAAGGAATCAGTCCCCGACGACGAACTTGCCGAACTGGAACTGGGGCCGAACAACTGCGCCGCCGAGTAAATCCATGAGTACGGGAACTGAACTCAAACAGGGAATCCGCGAACACCTCGGGCAGTTCTCACTGCACGTTCTGTTAGTGTTCGCCACCGGGTTGACCATCGGGTCGGAACGTACCGTCGTCCCCGTTCTGGGAAAGGACATTCTCGGCGTCGAGTCGTTCCTCGTTATCGGCTCGTTCGTCGTTTCGTTCGGGTTCGTCAAGGCACTACTTAACCTGTACGCTGGCAAGTGGGGCGAAGAGTACGGACGCAAGCCAGTCCTCATCCTCGGATGGGCAACGGCTCTTCCCCTCCCGATCATCCTTATTTTCGCCCCCAGCTGGGGCTGGATCACCGTCGGGAACATTCTGCTGGGTATCAATCAGGCGTTGACCTGGAGCATGGCGATCAACGCCAAGATCGACCTCGCAGGCCCCGAACAGCGCGGGCTGGCGGTCGGTATCGATGAGGCGTTCGGTTACACGGGCGTCGCCGTCGGTGCTTGGATAACGGGCGTTATCGCTGGGCAGTGGAACCTCCGGCCTGAACCGTTTTTCTTCCTCGCCGCCGTCGTGGGGTTGGCGTTCCTCATCTCGATTTTCCTGATCAAGGAGACTGTCCAGTACGCGCAGGCAGAGGCTGACGACGATCATCACGATGCAAATCTTCCGTTCAACGATGTCCTGAAGCGAGCGACCTACGGTGACAAGACGCTGTTCGCTGCCGCACAGGCTGGCCACATCGAGAACTTCGTCGATACGTTGTTCTGGATCGCCGTCCCGCTCTACCTTACGACTCAGGGACTGGGCATCGCCGCAGTCGGCGTCGTCGTCGGCGTCCACAGTGCGATGTACTTCCTTCAGATTGCGACCGGTGGACTTGCAGACCGTATCGGTCGCCGGCCGCCTGTCATCTGGGGGATGTTCCTCGCAGGTGCCGGCGTCCTCGGAATGGTACTCGTCGAGGGCTACCTTCCCTGGGCCGTCTTAGCTGCCATCTCCGGACTGGGCATGGCGTTACTGTATCCCAACCTGATGACCGTACCCGGCGATGCAGCCCACCCGACGTGGCGGTCGGCAGGCATGGGCGTCTACCGGATGTGGCGTGACTCCGGATACGGCGTCGGCGCGATCCTGATCGGGCTCTCGATGGAATTCGTGAACGCGGAAGCCGCGTTCTACATGACTGCGGTTCTGATGTTCATTTCGGGCGCAGTCGTGTACGTATGGATGGAGGAAACACATCCCGACTTCGGTACGCACGAACCACCGGCTCCGGCCCCGGAGTCACCGACGGACGCGGTATACGAGGACTGAAATACGAACACTCACCGATGGTGACGGTTGGAAACACGCTCAGGATGCCCCAGAAAGAAACCGGGCGCGGATAGCAGACCGGCCAGTCCGGTTGAACACAATGTACAGAGCACGGTAGTGACAGTACCAAAAATAGTGCCCGGTGAATCAAGGGTGGAGAGGCTATAAATCGAGCCTTCTCGCTTCCTGAGAAACTGTATACCCCGTTATGTCCTCTCCATTCTTTTATAACATTGTGAACCACCCATGAGTTCCGTTCCAACTACCACCCGACGACGCGTCCTGCAGAGTCTCGGCATAGCCGGCGCGGCAGCCGTCGCAGGCTGCGTTTCAGCACCGAGCGCCGACCTCGAAACCGCTCCACAGTCACCGAACATGAATTCCACACGATCACTCGAAACCGACCGCGTTGCAGCGAACCCGACCGCGATCCCGCCGCCGATCGACCGCAACAGCCCCGAGACCGTCAGCGTCGAGCTGACGACGCTGGAGCAGGTGGCCGAGATCGAACCCGGTGTCACCTACACGTACATGAGCTTCGACGGCCGGATCCCCGGTCCGATGATCCGGGCTCGCGTCGGCGACCACGTCGAAATGACCGTCACGAACGACGAGGCCAACTCGATGCCCCACAACGTCGACCTGCACGCCGTCCGCGGCCCGGGCGGCGGCGCGGAGGCGTCGATGGTGGCTCCCGGCGAGACGAAGACGTTCACGTTCAAGGCAACCTATCCCGGGTTGTTCGTCTACCACTGCGCCGTCCCGAACATGGACTACCACATCTCCAGCGGGATGTTCGGCGCGATCCTCGTCGAGCCCGAAGAGGGACTGCCGGCGGTCGACCACGAGTTCTACCTCGGGCAGCACGAACTCTACACGACGGGCGACGCCGGCGAGGAGGGACACCACGACTTCGACTTCGAGGCCATGGCGGCCGAGGACCCCACCTACGTGCTGGTAAACGGGGAGAAGTACGCCATCGGCCCCGACGGCTACAACGAGATGCGGATGCGGACGGGCGAAACTGCCCGCGTCTACTTCGTCAGTGGCGGTCCGAACCTCCTCAGTTCGCTCCACCCGATCGGTTCGGTTTGGGACGAGGTCTACCCGCAGGGCGGCATCGGTGGCGACGTCCACCGGAACGTCCAGACGACGCCGGTCCTGCCGGGATCGACCACCATCGCGACGCTGCAGGCACCCGTCCCCGGTCCGATCAAGCTCGTCGACCACGCCCTCTCGCGGGTGGCCCGAAAGGGGGCTCTCGCTGTCATCGACGTCCAGGGGTCGCCGAACAGAGACGTGTTCGACCCCGGAACGGAGGCCAGCGTTACCTCGCGCGGGTCCGACGGCCTCGATGGCTGGTTCGACGACGTAGACAACTACGACGGCATCGTCGACCGGACCGGTGAGGACGAGGTCTCCGTACAGGTCGGGTCGCAAGCCAACGGCGGTGGGTTCGGATTCGGTCCCGCCGCCGTCAGCGTGTCACCCGGGACGACCGTGGTCTGGGAGTGGACCGGCGAGGGCGGGAGCCACGACGTTCAGGCCGACAACGGCTCCTTCGCCAGCCAGATGACCGACGAGGCCGGCCACTCGTTCGCCCACACCTTCGACGGAACCGGGACGACGAAGTACTACTGCATGCCCCACAAAGCGATGGGTATGAAAGGCGCCGTCGTCGTGGAGTGAGTGTTCGCTCACTGCCCGGCGATTCCGACGCCCAGCGTGACTTTTCCTTCGACCTGTCCGGTCAGTCCCCTGTGAATCGCCGGTAAAGCGTCGCGACCGACAGTCGCGGCGCGCCAGAGCCTGCGTAGAAAGAAATGTACCGTTTCAGCGGATCAGTTCGTCGATGAATAGCTCGACGTACTCGGTGAATGCGACGGTCGGCGTCCCGGGCAGATACACCGGAACGTCGGACTCCTGGATCGGTACGTTAGTGATCGAATCTCTGGGTTCGGTTGCGTCCATGAGTCACTTTATCGCCAGAGTGCTTTATGCATTCCTAAACAATGTTGTGGTATTTGAAACCAATAATCATAGAAGACCAATTCCATGTGGCCTGGCGGGGGCTTCTACAACCGAGTACCGTTTCTGAACTCCTAACCGTCGCTTGCCGTCTCCGCCGTCGTCGACGTGCTAGTCGTACGGCTCGCATCGATAGCGCGGAGAAACCGTCCCATCAAGAGCAGGCTCATAGCAGTTAGCACCCCGAAGATGAGTATTTGCGGCAGCGGGACCGGTTGCCCGTCCCGAACCATAAACCAGGCCATGGCCAGGACCGCACCACCCAGCGTCGCTACCTTCACGAGGAGTACCGCCGTAAAGGCGTAGCCCCACGCACGTCGCTTCCAGTGTAGATACGCGGTGAGCGCGAACGCGGGGAGGATGATCCCGAGATCGAACGAGTAGATGACGGACGTCGGGAGTCCCGCCTCGGTGATACTGGCGGGCGTCGTTCCCGCGAGCGTCGCCGGGAGGATCTCAGAGAGCCAGAGGGACCCGATCAGAACGACGAGCAGCACCTGGAACGCTACGTACGACCGTACCGACGAGTCGCCGACGGCGCGTTTGAGCGCGTCGGCATCGAGGCGAGCCATCCCGCCGACGAAGGTGAACAGCGTCAGCCACAGCAGCGTCGTGTACACCAGGTATAGTTCGTTGAACGCGGTCATGAACGAGTACGACGCGTAGGTGTACAGCAGGTAGCCGGTCACGCCGAGCCACGTGACGTACCCCCGCAGTGAACCGCGGGTCGCGTAGAACAGCGAGACGGCGAAGGCGGGCACGGCCACGGCGAGCGTCAACAGGTCCTGGCCGTAGACCTGCGGGAGGAGCACGGGGGCGTCGCGGTAAAACCCGGGCACGAACAGTCCGACGCCCGTCGCAACGACTGTCAGGATGAGTATCGCGACCGAGGCGGCGACGTACGCCCGAGGAAGCGGTGAGTTTCGGACCGTCATTCGGCGTTCCCGACTCCCGCGTTAGCGGCCGGTACGGGGACGCCCAGGCGCCCCTCGACGAACGCGGCGACGTCGTTCGCGAAGTCCTCGACAGCCTGCCAGTCGGTGAACTCGGCGTCCTTCGACGTGTCGAGACCCGGCATCTCCCGCTTCACGACCTGTTTGACCACGAACCGCTTGAGGAAGCCGAACCCAGAGAATCGCAACGCGCCGCCGAACTGTGCGATCCGATCCGGGTGCCACTCGGTCTCGTCCAAGAACGCCTCGACGTAGCCAGCCGCCTGCTCCTTTCCCTCCTCGGTCGCCGCCGACATCGACACCTGGAAGAACGCCGTCGGGCGACCCGAGAGCGCGTCTCGGTTTGCAGTCACGAAGTCTGTGACGGCCTGCTGGTGTTTCCCGCCGTGAATGGACGCGCCGACCAGTACCGAGTCGTACTCCTCGACGGTGAGGTCAGCGGGCTTCTCAACAGCGTTCACGCCGGTCGCGTCGTGTCCGCGATCGGTGAGCACACCGACGATACGGTCGGCGATAGTTGCGGTCTGTCCTACCCCAGTTCCGTAGTATACGAGGAACGAAACCATAGAGAGCGATTGGGCTGCAAACACGATAAGGATAGCTAGGCGGGATCTGACGACGGTGTCACCGCCGATGGTTCCCGCGTCGACTCGACCGCCCCAACCAAACGTACGTAAGAACGGCAGTGGCCATACCGGCGCCGACGGCGAGCACGAGCGACGAGACGACGCTGCGCTGGACCGCGACCGTCGCGAGGATCAGGACGGCGAGGAAGACGACCCCGAACCCGGTAGTCGCGACGGCGATTCGCCGGTGCTGCCCACGGGCATCCTCACTGAGGCCCACGTAGACCGCTGCGGCCACGCTGACGCCTGCGACTAGCCCCACGGGAAGGCCGAGGAACAGGGAGAATTCGATCCACGGGAGAGCGAGTTCGGTCACCGCGACGCCGACGACGACGAACGCGGCGAATCCGGCGGCGAGGGCCATCGCGAGGGGTTTCATCTGCATGGTCGTCGTACGTCGTGTCCGTTTGAATAACTATCTGTTACCGGAGCGATGCTGCGGCCTCGACCAGCATCGGGGGAGATGTGCCCTTTGATCCCGTCTCTGTTCGCTGTCTGCAGGGAGCAGTGTCGGGCAAGCCGTCCGCCCGAAACGGGTGAAAGAGTGTCTGCTCAACTCCTGGCCTCGATCCGTTCGACCGCGAACAGGCCGTCGTCGGTGAGAACGGAGCGAACGCGACCGTGCCACGCTTTTGTGAACGTCGCGCGCTCCTCGCCGGTCGCCGACCCGTCCCTGCAGACTAACGGACAGCGATCACTCACAAACCGCTTCCAAGGTCCCGCGGACTCGCTCGCTGGGAGCGGTAAGTTCATGCGGGTCACCGTACATAGAACTGACAATGGGAAACCTTCGACGCGTAGTACTCGACATCTTGAAACCACACGACCCACCGCTTTTGGAGTTCACGGAACAGCTCTCGGCCATCGATAGCGTTACAGGGATATCGTCCTCGCTTATCGAACTAGACCAGAAAGTCCAGAATGTTAAGCTCACGATCGAGGGAGAGGACTTGGACTACTCCGCCATTGAGGAGGAGGTCAGTGAACTGGGTGGAACTGTCCACTCGATCGATCAAGTGGCTTACGGGGAGTACGTCGTCGAAGAGCGACGCACCCTGCAGGATGGTTAACCGATCGTGTCTAAGAAAAGACAACTTTTGCGGTCACTCCTCGGTCGAGAAGATGTCGTCTCGATCTCCCGACGATATTTCGTCTCGAACGGGTTTGACGGAACGTTGACGAGTGTGGGGGTCATCGTCGGCGCAGTCCTGTCGGGTGTGCCCGATGGGATCACAGTCATCAAGATAGGCCTCGGCGCTGCGGTTGGGCTAGGGACGTCTGCGGTCTGGAGCGTGTGGGAAATCGAACGCGCCGAGACGAAAGCAGAGATCCTGCGCATGGAAGAGGCGATGTTAACCGACCTTGGAGATACCCGCGTTCAGCGCGAACAGCGAGGTGCACGTGTGATCCATGCGACGGCGAGCGGTCTCGGTCCGCTGATCGGTGTTCTTATTCCGCTTGTCCCGTTTCTCTTCGAGGGATCCGTGTTCTCGATGGCGGAGGCGGGCGTCGTCGGGGTCATACTTGGGATCGCCGTCCTCGCCATCTTCGGCGCGTACATGGGCTCCATCTCCGGCCAGCGGTGGTACGTGTCGGCTATCCGGATGGGACTTGCCGGCCTGGTCGTCGCCGTGATCAACCTCTTCTTGCCCGGGTAGTAGTCGCAGTCCCCGTGCTTTCCCACGTCCGCTTCAATCGGCGCGCGTTCTCTGTGGATCGTCGCCATCGGCAGAACGCGTTGTCGCGTGATCGCTACCGGCGTACCGCCTGACGAGCCACCCGACCAGTACGAGTGCCGGCGTACCCAAGAGGAGTACGAGTCCCAGTAGCGCCCAGTCCGCTATGCCGAGTGGGACAGTCCCGAAGTACTCGTTCAGCGGCGTGTAGAGAACGGCCAGTTGGAGGCCCAGTGACGCCGCAACGGCGGCGGCGAGCCAGACGTTTGACAATGCGGGTGTCCTTCTCGTCCACCGGACGACGTACAGCTTGACGAACTCGAAGACGACGAGCCCGGTGAACACCATCGTCATCGCGTAGGGCGTGACCGCTGG